>NZ_JBALOQ010000024.1:77458-204112 GCF_036962705.1 Bacillus sp. JJ1562 | reverse complement strand
AGTTTGTCTACAGTCTGAGACTACCAAAGGGGTAGTCTAGAACATACTTAAAACGGCTCCTCCAATCGCTCCTGTCACAACTACAATCCAAGGTGGAAGCTTCCAATAGACAAGCATACTGAATAAGATTGCGGCAAATGCAAAATCGATAGGTGCAAACACAGTGCTGGTCCATATCGGATGATAGAATGCGGAAATCAAAATTCCAACCACTGCTGCGTTTACCCCCATTAGAGCTCCTTTAATTTTAGGGTTGTGTCGAAGCGAATCCCAGAATGGCAGTGTTCCCAAAACAAGTAGGAACGCCGGAAGGAATATGGCGATTGTTGCGAGTAGTCCTCCTTGCCAACCATCCATCACGGCACCAAGATAGGCAGCAAATGTAAAGAGGGGTCCCGGAACAGCTTGTGCTGCACCATATCCAGCTAAAAACGCTTCTTCACTTAGCCAGCCTGTTGGAACAAATTCATGCGCTAATAACGGTAAAACAACATGTCCACCGCCAAAAACAAGTGATCCAGAACGATAAAAACTATCAAACATGGCAATCCAATCTAAGGAAGTTACCTCTCTTAAAATCGGCAAAACAATGAGCAAACTGAAAAACAACGTCAAACAAATTGCTGCAAATCTAGGAGATATTGGGAACTGTAGATTCGTAGTTTCGCTTTCTACTTGATTTTTAAATAAAACAAAACCTAAGATTGCTGCAATAAGGATAACCCCTATCTGTGTATAGGCTGTTTGCCATAATAGAGTTCCAACTAATGCAAACAATGCGAGTGATTTTCTCGGTAAATCTGGGGTGAGCTTTTGCGCCATTCCAAGAATAGCATGTGCCACAACTGCTACTGCGACTAATTTTAAACCATGAATCCAGCCTGCAGTTCCGATATCAAAACCTTGGAGGATCAAGGCGAAAACAATCAGCGCAATCACGGAAGGTAGTGTGAAACCTAGAAACGATACAATTCCTCCAAGTACACCAGCGCGCATAACACCAATTCCGATTCCCACCTGACTGCTTGCAGGTCCAGGTAGAAATTGACACAAAGCCACTAGATCTGCATACGTTTTTTCATCCATCCATTTTCTTCGACGGACGTATTCTTCGTGAAAATAGCCCAAATGGGCAACGGGTCCACCGAAAGAGGTGAGTCCTAGTCTAGTTGAGACGAGAAGAATCTCTAGTAAATTTTTCATTCTGTTCTCCTTTTCGAAATACTATCGGCATTATAACATTTGTAAGCAAGATAAAGTGATAAACAGCAATGAATTAACGAAATATTTACAAAATGAAACCTTTTTGCTAGCCAAATCGTAAAACAAACTAACGAAAGGAAGTGGCTGAAATGAGTAAATATTCAATCGCGGAATTTATTAAAAATACGGAGCAAGAGGACAAAGGGGAGGGGCTTTTTGAATTAGAGACTCCTAGAATGCTTGAGGTAAATCTAAATGGCATGGTTTGGGCTAAAGCGGGTTCGATGGTTGCGTATAATGGAAGAATCAAGTATGAACGTGAAGGAATCCTTGAGCATGGCATTGGAAACCTGTTTAAGAAAGCGTTGACAGGCGAGGGAGCTTCTTTAATGAAAGCGAATGGGCAAGGGAAACTCTACTTGGCCGATAGCGGGAAAAAAATCATCATCCTTCAGCTGCAGAATGAGGCGATTTATGTGAATGGGAATGATCTTCTTGCTTTTGAACCATCCTTAAGACACGATATTAAGCTGATGAAACGTGTTGCAGGAATGATGGCAGGTGGATTGTTTAATGTTCGTTGTGAGGGGAGTGGAATGCTCGCGATTACAACCCATTACGAGCCACTCACATTGCGGGTAACACCAGGAAAACCGGTTGTGACCGATCCAAACGCAACGGTTGCATGGTCAGGAAATCTCAAACCAGAATTCCAAACGGATATTTCATTTAAAACCTTCGTCGGTCGTGGAAGTGGCGAGTCCATCCAAATGAGGTTTGAAGGAGATGGATTTGTCATCGTTCAGCCGTACGAAGAGGTTTATATGCAGCAGTCGAATGGTTAACTAACAGACCGAAGCATGAGCCAAACAAACTCATGCTTCTATTTTATAACAATCTTAAGTTATGGTCCCCAGAGAACATCCACTAGTTCACGTTTGAATAAATTGGTGTCGATGTTGCAACTTTCAGCTTCTAGGCCGTATTGCCAGCCCCATGCAAGTGATCCATCTGGAGCAGATGGTTTAAATTCAGGTGCTTTCGCTTCTGCAGTGATTCCTACGCTTGGTGCGGCAGTCCAAATATAGTTTTGTTCAAGGATTGCTCCATTACTTTTACCAGCTTCTTGATAAGCTTTAAACAAAGCTTGTTCAGGGTCAAACACCCCATAAATCCCAGATTTGTAGTTTGATGCTACAACAGTATCAAACCAGCCTTTAATAAACTCTGAATCTACCGGATATTCCGGTTCAATATCGGCAAAAATGGTAACTCCCTCTGGAATGCCTAGTTCACCTGCCAGCTTAATTGCTTCCTTTGCATGTGCCACACCATTATCGTAGCCTGTAGCGTCATTAAAATGATTGTAGATTGGTAGAATAGTATCACCTTCAGCATGGATAATTTTCACTTGTTCAGCTGTAAGACCTACTGAAATTCCTTCACGTTCGCCGAGGTACCGTCCAAATACAACCGGGTCACCAAAGTTTTCTTTTACACATACATAAAAATTATTTGTCGTTTCACTTGCTGAATCAATTCCCCAAACGATTTCGGGTAGGTTATCACTTGGTTTTGCTTTCTCATCATTGTTTTGATCTTGCTGTTCTTGTACCTCTTGCTCTTTTTGTTTATCATTCTCATTATTTTTATCTTGATTTTCATGATCCTGTTCATTTGCTGGTGGCGGTTGATTTTCATCTTTGTTGGCAGGAGGGGGAGTTGGTGGTGGCTCGGTGGTAGGAGTCGATGTTACAGGATTTGCTTTGTCCTCTGTTACATAGAAATACACCGCACAGCTTATTAGGAATCCGATGACAACAGCTATCATTAGATTAAATCCCTTTTCTGTCATTTCATCACCTCACCTTGATACTTTCTTTATCATATGTAAGGTAAGAGTGCGCCGTGTGGGTATGGGCTGGTGTACTACCAGTGGTTAATAATAGAATCCCGTGAACCTTATGATAGGAATCGACTTTATGGATTTCGTAAAAGGCTAAAATCGAGATGAAGATATAAATCAGCCATAAGCCTTTGTTCACAACAAAGTACTAATCTATAATTTTACTTTATGTTTGAAGGAAAAAATAAATCCGTTCTATTAATGAACGGATTTTTTAAACGATATTAAATTCCAGTTTTGATACCAAATCCGACGAGAATTAGACCGGTTGATTTTTGAAATACTTTATTGAATTTAGGGCTGTTAAACCATTTTTTCGCGTAATCAAGAATTGATACGAGGAGTAGAAACCAAACAATTGCAAGTAAAGACATAATAAGGCCCATTACGATTAATTGTTGGTTTATATTTTCGTTCAAATCGATAAACTGAGGCATAATGGTGATATACACGAGAACGGTCTTCGGATTAAGTATATTACTTAGCAATCCTTGTAAAAATGAATCTTTATGGTGTTTTTTTGTAGGTGTAACTTGATTCTTTGCTTGATCCTGAAGTTCCTCCAATGACAAAGAACTCTTTGCAAAGAAGCTTTTGATTCCTATATAGATCAAGTATGCTGCCCCTGCATATTTAATGAAGTTGAAGAGAAACACCGATTTCGCAATCACTACAGATAACCCAAGAACAGCAATAAGTGTCCAGAAAGCAAGACCCATTGAGGTGCCTATCATTGTATAGCGACCTGCTTTTGGACCGTATGTAAGTGTGTTTTTTATAATCAGCATCGTGTCCACACCAGGAATTATAATCATCATAGCAGCAATTGGTATATACGCAATTAGGTTATACATTTCATGTTTCCCTCCAAATGACATTAGTGACTACCGTAGTAACTACCTAAAAGTATTGTAGCAGACAGACTTGGAATGTATCAATACATTTTGTTAAAATATAGTTACTAAGGTAGCGACTATTTTTTTGGAGGATTTAATTTGGAACATATTTTAGATACATTAAAAAATTTACATTTTACCGAGTATGAGGCGAAAACCTATTTGAGTCTTTTGGAGGAATCTCCACTTACTGGCTACGCAGTTGCGAAAAAATCGGGTGTGCCGCGTTCAAAAATTTATGAAGTGTTGGATAATCTCGTTGTGCGTGGAGATGTGTTAGTTAGTCCTGGAAATACTCCACAATACACGCCAGTGCCTGCGAAAGAATTGATACGAAACCGTCGCACGAGGGCAGAGGAAAATTTTGATAAGGCTGAGAAGTTTTTTGAAAAATTTGAGCGTTCGGCTCATGATCGTGAAAATATATGGAATATCGCTGGGGATACAGAAATTCTGGATAAGGTTCGCACCTGTATCGCATCTGCAGAAAAAAGGATTTTGTTAGAAATATGGAAAGAGGAGTATGAGGAGCTAGCCGAGGACTTAAGAGGAGCGGCAGAAAGAGGAGTCAATGTTACGATTGTTGCCTACGGTGAAGTTGCATCTGATTTTGCCAATATATATATCCATGAAATGAGTCAAGATATCACTGACGAATATGGTGGGAGGTGGCTTGTTTATAGTGGCGACGATTCCGAGGTTGTGGCCGGTATCGTTTCATTGGGCAAGGATAGTCGGGCTGCCTGGACGATGCATGTTGGACTAGTTATGCCAATTACCGAAATCATTATTCACGATTTGTACCTAATGGAGCTGTTAAACAAACATCGTGATATATTAGAAGATAGCTTCGGCAAGAACCTGATTGACCTACGTCACAAGTTCTCGATCCACCCTGATTTTAAAAAGCATTATGTGAAGTAAAAATGGTTTTAGTGCGTTGGTATTTTAGAACAGCGCTTTTTCTTTTGTAAGAAAGATAAAGGAATTAATTTCCAAAAACAAAAATGTGCGATATATTATTAGTTTAGGATAAAACGGGAAGTGGCCATGGTAAGTGTAAATGTTCTAGTTTTCTTTTAATTGGGGGTTTCACATGAGGAAGATTATTACTTTCGGAATGATCGGTTTTGTGTCGTTCATCGTTAGCTGCACATCTGAATCAAAGTATAGTGATGATGATGTCGCAGCGATTGTGAGAGGTGATGAAATTACGGTTGGAGATATTCGTTTTTTATATGAGGTAAAGGATAAGGAAATCCGTGATAAGCTGCCAGGAATTATTAAAGGGGAGCTGGCAATTCAAGAGGCCAAGAAGCTGAATATAGATGTTACTGAACAAGTCCTAGAAGCAATTGATCTCAATGGAGGATATATCCCTGAAAACGATAGTAGCCCTGGTGTAAAATCCACCCGTGAATTTGTAGATTCTCAAGCGAAAAAGCTGGGAATGGATCCGGAGGAATTCTATCAAGAATACATAAAAATTACAACAGAAAAAAGTGCGTATATTGTCGGCTACATAGAAACAATTATTGGAGATTCATTGGAAGATATTGAAGAATATTCAAATAAAGCGTATCAGTTATTAGATGATTTAGTAGAGGGAAATAAAGATCAGATTGAGATACTGATTGATTAGTAGGGAGGACCTAGAAATAAGAAACCTCCCCATGTCCTGGGCTTTTATTGCCGTGTCACCAGCCGGTTACTCATCCTTTTTATTGATGGCGTTGTTAATACCGTGGATGGTGTTTTTGATAAGATCTTCAGAAATCATAGTTGTACCGGTAACAAGTATCCCTTGAACAACTGATTGTATTTCGAATCCATAATAGAGCAAACATGAGATTACCGTGAAGCTTAGTTGAATCCATCGATGTGTCCACTCTGGAATGAAAGGAGTATCTTTTAGGATAAGCCCAATAAAATAAAGAACGGGGATTAAGATAAAGGCATCTTGTCGAATGTATAATTTTAAGTTGAGGTCCATTTTTTCACCTACATGATTTCAAATTCCTTTAGGATAAAATATTCGAGAATGAGGGAAATTGTTATTTGGAATCTCAATTTTCAGAAAACGACAAAAACTGTTCGGTGAATATGTCCCTTAAACAAGAAAACGCTAGGTTATTTGCCTAGCGATTTCGAGATCAACCTATTTGTTTTTCGCAAGTACCTCTTGTTTCACCACGCGTTTTCGTTGACTACCATTTAGGTAGGCTGTTGCCAGAGCAACTAAGAGTAATCCACCTGTAACGGAGAAAAGGATTTGCGTAGGAAACAATCCTCCGAGTAAACCTCCTAAGAGAGGGCCAATCATTCCGCCGATTTGGTTTGCTGTTTGGTGTAAACTGAATGCTCTGCCCCGGAAATCTTCAGGTGTTGATTTGACGACTAGCCCATTTAAAGCAGGGAAGACTGCACAGAAGAAGACCCCATAGACAAAACGAATTACAGAAAAGCCCCAGATGTGGGTAAAGACGATTTGTGCTAATGTTCCAATTCCGGCTCCTAAAAGTCCGATGAATAATACGCGCTGGAAGCCAACCTTATCCGCCCATTTTCCCCACACAGGTGCAAATAATGCACTTGCAAGACCTGGTAAAGAGATGATAAAACCAGTGAGTAATGTTGCGTAACTAGTGTGACTTGCGATGTCAGCAATGTATAACGGCAAGATTGGATCAATTATCATCGTAGAACAGCTAACCATAAGAGTTAGAATTAATACAAGTAAGAATGGGCGGTTGCTAATCGCAATGCTAAAGTCTTTGATAACAGAGCCCTTTTCCTTGTTTGCCTTGAAGTTTTCTTCTTTTACGAAAAAAATGATTAAAAACGTTGCAAAGAAGACGATGATTCCCGCACTTGCAAAGGCCCAGCGATTACCCCAAAGTTCAGCTAAACCTCCACCCAACAGTGGTCCCAATATCATCCCGGTCGCTGCAGCCGAAGAAATCAACGAAAGCGCATAACCTACTTTTTTCGTTGGCGTATTCGTACCAACGAGCGCAATTGACCCAGGAATAAATCCGCTTAGTAAGCCTTGCATCAAACGTAGACCTAAAATTTGATAAGGGTTTGTAACAAATGCCATTAACGTGTAAACAAGAAAAAGGGCAAAACCTGCCCGTACAATCATTGGTTTACGTCCATATTTGTCGGCAATCCTTCCCCAAAACGGTGTCGCAAATGCACCAGCAAAAAATGCGGCCCCGTAGATTAGCCCTGACCATAATTCAGTGTTATCATGGACCCCGATTTCCAACAAAAAGATTGGTAAAAACGGGATAACCATTGAAAAACCTGAAGCTGTAAAAAAGACCCCGATCCAAAGAACCCACAAATTTCGTTGCCAAGTCGGCATATTTCTTTCCATCTCCTAAGATCATTCTTTATATACTAATAGATTAATAATATCATAATTAGGGATTATTTTCATTTGCGAAACTTTCGGGACCAGAAATATTCTCCTTTATTAGGCTATAAAACATTCTTTTTGTCCTTGTAAAATATGCTATGATAATCCTTAGGATTCGGTTTGTACCAATGAACTATTTTATCAGTAGATATTAGGAGTGAGAGAACAAGTGAAATATATAAAATACCTTTCTTTTCTTTTGTTGTTCCTCTTGTTTATGGGGGCTTGTATGAATAATATAACTGGTAACCCGACTCCTGCTGATTTTTTAGATAATGAAAATGCAGATATTTTTCAACTGGACGGGATTGTATATTCAAATGCACATGATGTGGACTGGGTACAGGAGCTTGACTATACAGTTGGTGAACAGGTTGGTGAGATTAATACACACTCGGAAAGGGCATTTCGTTTTAGCGACGGGACAGCGAGTATTCTACCGATCGGAACAAAAATTTATGAAACAGATACACCTGTTTATATTGCTAATGTTGATGGGCAAGAGGTCCCATATTTAAAGATGATTGAAGGATAAAAAGAAATACTCAGCGGACCTGAGTATTTTTTAATGTGGAAAATATATCTGCAAGACCTCTTACCTGGTAGATAGTTGGAAAAAACCCCTGAAATCGGGGGAGGATTTCAATTGTTTCATAGTTTGCAAGAGGGACTATTTGTTTTACATTGGTCTTTGATAAAAATCAGTAAATTATCCTCAATTTGAATATGGGAAAAGAAGAACCCGTCGCGCGCGATCAATAGTTCATCCTCGTACCAATTCAAGACCACCTGTTGGTTCTCGTATTTCAATAGCTTCTGTAACACTTCGTTATATTTTCCAGACGCGTAAAACATAGCCACCGCACCCACATTGGTCGATGAATTTATGGGACACACCAGTTCCGAACTTTCGACTTATAGCTTCTGAAAGATAATGAATGGGGTTGCCAAACTTGCAGGTGTCACGAGGTTGACGTAGCAGCCACTTCCCGTTTCCTCAATTGCTCCAACCCGTACTCTACCACCAAAGCGATATTGCGCTGATAATCTCCATGTTCCAAATCTATCGACCAATCCTTCGCCATAACCATCACCTCATCTTCATTATAAAACCTGTGACAACAAGAGAGGATGATATGAATCACAGAGAAACGTCGTTACAGTTTGTTTCAATCTGATTAAGATTTTTCAATATAGTTACAAACAGGTCACCATCTTTAAAAAGACATTTACAAATCAAAGACATCGGCATAAAATACCTCCTTGTGATGCTATAATACGATAACAATAGTATGGAGGTTTTATGATGGCTACTAAGCGAGAGTATTATTTTGATAACGCCAAGTTTATCCTAATATTCCTTGTTGTCTTTGGACATTTTATTCAGCCTTTTATCGATGATCATAAAATCATCATGACAATTTACCACTTCGTGTATTCCTTTCATATGCCTGCATTCATTTTAGTATCAGGATTTTTTGCAAAGGGATTTAAGAAGGAAGGCTACATTAAAAAGACAGCGAAAAAGCTGTTAATTCCGTATTTGATTTTTCAGCTACTTTACACAATTTATTATTACTTCCTATATAATGGTGGGTCGCTTTTATTCCAACCATTTAATCCGCAATGGTCACTTTGGTTTTTAATTAGTTTGTTTTGTTGGAATGTCATGTTATATGCCTATACGAAATTACCGATGAAATGGTCGATGGCGTTGGCGGTTTTAGTTGGGGTTGGAGTTGGATATATTCCATTTGTGGAAAGTTATTTGAGTTTGTCGCGAACATTTGTCTTTTTCCCATTGTTCTTATTAGGCTTCTATTGTAAAAAAGAGCATTTTGTCGCTTTGAAACGTCCGGCGGTGCAAGTGGGGTCAGCGATTCTGCTTTCAGCAATTTTTATTGCCTATTATTTTGTACCAGATTTCAATACTGGTTGGCTTTTAGGCTCAAAGTCGTATGTCACGCTGTCACAGGAAAATCTAGGCGGGCTTATTAGACTAGCCTTCTATGTTGTTTCGATTGTGATGACAGTCGCGTTCTTCTCGCTTTTACCGAAAAAACAGTATTTCTTCACAAGCTGGGGAACACATACACTATATGTCTATCTGTTGCACGGATTTGTTATTAAATATTTCAGAAACAGCGAATGGCCCGACGTTTTTAACGACGCAATGAATCTTGCGATATTAGTAGTAGCATCACTAATATTAACTTTGTTGTTATCAACGAAAACAATCCGAGCGATTACCCAGCCATTAATCGAACTACGAATTTCTATTATAAAAAGATTCTTTAGAGTAAAACAAGAAGGGTATTAAGCAACCATAGGGACGGTTCTCTTGGTCCAGTTAATTCTGGCAATCCGAGAGTTGTCCCTTTTGTATGTTTTTGTTAAATATTGGAGAACCACAAGAACCGTCCCTGTGGACCCCCGTGGTCCGCCTTTTTTTCGTTCAACCTTTAAAATTCTGAGCTCTTTTGACAAAGGATTGTTCTTCTTCGATAAGGCCGCATACGCCGCATTGTACTTTGATTTCCGGTCCACGGTATGGGATATGGAACGGGTCAAGATTTGCGGTGTATTCTTCAACGACTTCGCCGCTTTGTGGGTCCATTTTAACCGACTTTGGCACTTGTTCAATAATATTGAACCTGGAGCGATTGGTTTTACAATTAGGACATAAATAAGGACTACTCATTCTTACACCTCCTATTTTTTACTTTTTCCTTTTCTGGAATTAATATGAGCGTATTTTTTTGAACATACGCTAGAAGTGATATAATGAAATCAAGCAAAAAGGAGAAAGGAAGAGGGCACATGGATACTACACATGAAAAAGTGGAGAAAGCAATCTTTGCGGGTGGTTGCTTCTGGTGTATGGTCAAGCCGTTTGATACACAGCCAGGAATCATAGAGGTTATTTCAGGGTATACAGGCGGAACAAAGGAAAACCCGACGTATGAAGAAGTTTGTTCTGAAACGACAGGGCACTATGAAGCTGTTCAAATTACTTTTAATCCAGACATTTTTCCATATGAAAGATTAGTTGAAACTTTTTGGCAGCAAATTGACCCAACAGATGCGGGCGGACAATTTTATGATCGTGGAGAATCCTACCGTACAGCAATTTTCTACCATACTGACGAACAGAAAAAAATTGCCGAAGAATCAAAGCAAAAGCTTAACGAAAGCGGGATTTTCTCAAAACCTATCGTAACTCCAATACTTCCTGCAAAGGAATTTTACCGTGCGGAAGAGTATCATCAGGACTATTATAAAAAGAAACCTGAACATTATAACCGCTACCGCAAAGGTTCTGGAAGAGATACATTCATCAGAAAGCATTGGGCTGCAAAGGAATTTGAAGATGCGAAGAAAAATCTGACAGACATGCAATATTATGTGACACAGGAACAAGGCACAGAACCGCCGTTTCAAAATGAGTTTTGGAACAATACAAATGAAGGCATTTATGTCGATATTGTTTCGGGCAAGCCGTTATTCAGCTCACTGGATCAATATGATGCAGGATGTGGCTGGCCAAGCTTTACAAAGGCGATTGATGCGAAGGAAATCGTGGAAGAACTTGACACATCACACGGGATGATTCGTACGGAGGTTAGAAGTAATACGGCAGATTCCCATTTAGGCCATTTATTTTATGATGGTCCCGGCCCAACTCGTATGCGTTTTTGTATCAACTCCGCAGCACTTCGATTTATATCGAAAGAAGATCTTGAAAAAGAAGGTTACGGGGAATATTTGAAGCTTTTTAGATAAATGGTTTATCTTTACAATATATGAGAGAAAATGACTATTTTCAAAATTGTTGGTTGACTAAGATAATCTACGATGCTATGATGAAATAGACCATTTTGTTGCGTTATATAAGTTTAAAGAAAGAAAAAACGTTAATTTCGGCTAATCTTCTGAAGTTATATGTGAATTTGTTTTAGATTTATGTAAGTGTACAATGGTTAAATTTTCAATGCACAAATGGTTTGTGTGTTCATTTTAGGAGGCATATTTCATGCAAAATGGTAAAGTAAAATGGTTTAACAGCGAAAAAGGCTTCGGATTCATCGAAGTACAAGGTGGAGACGATGTTTTCGTACACTTCTCAGCAATCACAGGCGATGGCTTCAAAACTTTAGAAGAAGGTCAAGAAGTTTCTTTCGAAATCGTTGAAGGTAACCGTGGACCTCAAGCATCTAACGTAGTTAAATTATAATTTAACCTATAAATGAGACCGGAAAACAGTCCTACAAATGTGGGGCTGTTTTTTATATTATATTTGGGACGAAGGTCACTCCGTCCCTTAAGATAGTTCTTTTTTCACCAACTCAAAAAAGTTTTTAGCGGGTGTTGATACATAATGATGCTCAAGCCAGATCATTCCTAATGAAGAATTCAAATTTGCATCTTTAATCGGTGATGAATAAAGATTAGCATCCCCATATACATCCAATACAGATTTTGGCACAATGGTTGCCCCCATACCACCCTTAACCATCTCCATTAATACATGCATATCCGAGCACTCTGCAATACTCGTAAATTGAAGTTTTTGCCTTGAAAATGCTTCATGAATGAGGTTATAGCTACCTAAGCCTTCAGTGCTAGGAATAATGAGGGGTACCTGTGAAATTTCTTCTAGTGAAATCATGTCTGTTTTCTTATTGCTCACAAAAACAAATGGCTCGCTTAGAAGGTGCTCGTAAATAAAACCTCGATGTTCAAGTGGAAGGCGTACGAATGCCAATTCAATAGCTCTGCTTTTTACCATCTCCGCTAGATAATAAGAGTCATTTTGAACGACCTTCAATGATACGAGCGGATATTTTTCATGAAAGGCTTGAAGCATGTCTGAAAACCCCGAAACAGACAATGTGTTAACACCTACAGCAAGAACACCTTTCGTTCCTTCTTCTGTTTCTTGAATTTCATTTTTAATTTCCTCAATATTGTTAACTAGATGTAATGCGCGTT
The DNA here is from genome assembly GCF_036962705.1 of Bacillus sp. JJ1562. Lineage (NCBI taxonomy): Bacteria > Bacillati > Bacillota > Bacilli > Caryophanales > Bacillaceae > Bacillus > Bacillus sp. JJ1562. The sequence goes on along the minus strand of NZ_JBALOQ010000024.1, from coordinate 191,691 downwards.
GATAAAGAATCTTACCTTTATCGGTTAACTCCATACTCCTGCCATTACGCTCAAATAATTTAACACCAAGCTCTTCCTCCAATTGCTTCAACTGCATGCTTAATGGTGGTTGAGACATATGAAGCCGATTGGCAGCGGCTGTAATATTCTTTTCCTCTGCTATTGCGATAAAATAGCGTAATTGCTTAATGTCCATTGAATTCACCTTCTATATGAAAAAAGTATGGTTTCTATATGAATTATATATTTTTCATATGGTAGAAGTCCATGTTATGATAATATTCGTTTGCAACGGATAGAAAGGTGATTAATATGGAACGATTTTTTAACTTAAAACAACATGGAACTACAATTGGAAAAGAATTCTCTGCAGGACTAATTTCATATATAACTGTAGTCTACATTATTATTGTCAATGCAACTATTTTGGCAGCGGCTGGTATCCCGATGGAAGCGGGAATAATAGCTACCATTTTAACAAGTTTTTTAGGATGTGTAATCATCGGATTATGGAGTAATACTCCGATTCTCCTTATTCCTGGGATGGGGCTTAATGCGATGTTTACTTATACAATCGTGCAATCTGGAGGGTTCACGTGGCAGGAAGCGCTGGCGATGGTATTCGTTTCAGGACTCATTTTCGTAGTGATTGCTTTTACACCATTAGCGAAAGTGATAACTAGCTCAATCCCGAATTCTTTAAAAGAAGCGATTACGATTGGAATTGGAGTCCTGTTGATATTAATTGGGTTTGACAACGCAGGTATTATCACAAGCTCTGAGCACACATTGCTTGCAATAGGGGACTTAAGTAGCCCTACAGTGATTACAACTTTTATTGGCTTGATTATAACAGTATTATTATTTATTAAAAATGTGCCGGGTAACCTTTTATTAAGTATTTTGATTACATCAGTATTATCGATATGGATTGGTGGAGCCCAATTTGAAGCTATTTCCTTTACTACCCCTGATTTTCAGGAATACTTCGGGGTGTTTGGCCAATTATCTTGGGCAGAAGCGGGCAATATCGTCTTCTGGTTAACTTCCATATCATTAGCGATGGTTCTTGTTTTTGAAAATATTGGTTTGATTCATGGTCATAGTAACATGTTAAAACGTCCGGAAAGTAGTAAAAAATCACTTCAAGCAACTGCTGTTTCAGTTTTATCTTCAGGTATTTTTGGAACGAGTCCGACTGTTGCATCTGTAGAAACTGCAGCAGGTATCACAGCGGGCGGAAGAACAGGACTAACCAGCATCGTAACAGGAGTTATGTTTCTAGTTTCAATTTTGTTTATTCCTGTGATTAAAATGGTTCCGGCAAGCGCGGTTTCACCGATTCTCATCTTAATCGGAGTTCTGATGCTGCAAAACATTGTGAACATTTCGATGGATGATTTTACGGAAAGCTTTCCAGCACTTTTAATTATTGTGTTGATTCCATTAACATATAGCATTGCAGACGGCATGGCAATCGGATTTATTTTATACCCTGTGATGAAACTGTTAATGGGGAAGGGGAAGGAAATTCATCCTGCGCTTTATATGATTGCTATTTTATTTATTAGTAATTTTGTAATTCAGTATGTGTATTAAAAAAGCAGTCCTACGGGGCTGCTTTTGTTGTTTTGAAAGTATTAAAACATACCATTTTCATTAGGGGAGTTCTCTGGTATGGGTTGTCCAATATCCCATAATTCTACAATTTGGCCATCCACAAAACGAAAGATATGTACAACTGCTATTCCAAGATCATCTGGATTTTGCCTAATATGGGAGTAGACTGAAACCTTATCTCCTTCTTGAATAGCAAGCTTTACCTCAAAAATCTTTTGAGGGTTCTTGGCTGCGTTTTCTTCCATTGCGACCATGAGGCTCTCTGCATCACCACGGAAAAAGGGGTTGTGGTGAGAAAAGTCAGGACCAACGAATTTCTTATATGCTTCGCGAACATTTCCTGATGCTACGGATTTTAAGAATGTAATTGCGTTCTCTTTAAGCGTAGGAGTTAATGCTGATTGTTCGGTTGTATTCATTTGAATCACCTTTTTTCAAGAATTTATTTATTTTAAGTATATATTTGAATACAAATCCATGCAATTGCTTGAGTCAACTAAGAAGTTGTATGATATACTTTCTAAAAAGTTTATTGAGGGGGAGTCCGCTTGAGCATTCGTTTTGAAGTAAAAAAGACAATCCATGAATCCCAACAAAAAGTCTATGAAGGTTTACTTGACCTTGAATCAGCCAAGCAATGGATGCAAGGGTTTGTAGGAATTGAACGTTTAGATGAGGGACAAATGCGTGAGGGAAGTCAGTGGAATGAAACAAGAAAGATGTTTGGAAAAGAGGCTTCTGAACATTTTGAGGTTGTTGAGCTTAATGAACCGAATAAAATTATGCTCCGTGTTGATGGTACCAAAGGGACAACGGGCAAAGGTGAATTTTTGTTTACATACATATTAACATCTTTAGAAAATAAGACGCTTGTAACATTGAATGGTGAAATCAAAGGGCTTACTGGTTTGGCTAAACTTTTTGGTAAATTGATGGCAGGAACCTTTAAGAAAGCCTGTGAAAAAGATTTAGATGCGTTGAAAAACTATTTAGAGAAATAAGTGAAAATGCCATTATAGAAAGTGTTGAAATCGTGAATAACATTTTTTGTTTTTTCCGATAATGGAGAAGGTGTAACAACGTCTTAAGTAGAAATTACATAGTGTAACAAAAATTTGTAGAAATTGTAGGTGGATATCTTGGGAAGATTAGTTCATTTTGAAATTCATGTAGATGACATGGAGCGAGCAAAAACGTTTTACGGTGAAGTATTTGGGTGGAAATTTGAAGATTGGAGCGAATATGCCGGGATGCCTTATTTTGGCGCTGTAACGGGCGAAGCAAATGAACTGGGTATTAATGGAGCGTTGATGCAACGCCAGAGTCCTCCTCCAGGTGCAAACCAGCCATTGAATGGTTATGCTTGTACAATGGGTGTGGAAGATTACGATTCTACTGAGCAAAAAATTATGGCTAGAGGCGGAAAGGTAGCAATGCCGAAATATGCGCTACCAGGAATGGCGTGGCAGGGCTACTATGTCGACACAGAGGGAAATATCTTTGGAATTCATCAGCCAGATGAAAATGCGAAATAGGTTTTAAAAATCTCATACAAATAATAAAGCCTTTTGCCCTATACTACTGGGTAGAAGGCTTTTTATTGCGTTATGTAATTGGTTATCGATGCTGATCGAAAAGAATTTGATTGCCGTCTGGATCTTCGATTATAAAATGTGCAGGTCCTTCACTTGCTTCAGCAGCTTCTGTCAGCATTGTGATGCCTTTTTCTTTAAGCTGCTTTTGGATATCACGAACGTCTGTAAACGAATCTAGATTTTGCGCGTTTTGATCCCATCCAGGGTTAAAAGTGAGTATATTTTTATCGAACATCCCTTGGAATAGCCCAATTACAGTATTTTCATTCTTCATGATGAGCCAATTTTGAGAAATGTCCCCACCTAAAGTCTGAAAACCAAGGTTTTCGTAAAATTCCTTTGATTTGTGAATATCTTTTACATTTAAGCTTACGGAAAATGCACCTAGCTTCATATTATCTCCTCCATTATATGATTTAATTTTACTATAAAGGAGTATGCTGCAAGATACAACATACTCCTTTTTATTTGTGCTATTATTTGTCATAATGGAAGGTAATACTGAGGAGAAAAGAACGTAATCATGAAAGGTGATAATTATGGAGAATACAAAAACGATTGAAGCGGTTGACCAGTATATTTTAAAACTAGCGGAGGATATTCAAAACATTACAGCGGCATTGAGAAAAATCATTCTTGACGCGTCTCCAAATCTGGTTGAGGAATATAAATGGTCGATGCCTAATTACACATACAAAGGATTGGTATGTTATCTTCAGGCATCTAAAAAACATGTGAATTTTGGTTTTCATAGAGGAGTGGAACTCCAAGAGAAGGACATTAATCAATTATTAGAAGGTTCAGGCAAAGGTATGAGGCATATACGTATAAAAAAGATAGAAGAAATTCAGCCGGAAGTTTTTACAGAATTAATTAAGGCTGCGGTTGAATTGAATGAGAAATAAAGCATTTAGGAATTGAATTAAGTTTTATTATTGAGCGAAACAAACTATGTTTAATAGTATATTCGTTTTATTTTAATAGTGTTTGCTAGTTGGGGGTTATCATTTGGACTTTGAAGTTATTATCGTTGGTGCTGGCTCGATGGGGATGGCAGCTGGCTATTATTTAGCGAAACAAGGGAAACGTGTTTTGTTAATAGATTCACATAATCCACCACATTCTCAAGGGTCACACCATGGGGAAACAAGAATTATTCGCCATGCTTATGGAGAAGGAGAAAGTTATGTTGAGATGGCACTTCGGGCACAGGCGTTGTGGAATGATCTTCATGAGCTTTCTGAAGAGACGATATTTATAAATACTGGTGTCCTGAATGTTGCGCAACCTAATTCTATTTTTATTCAAAATGTAATCAATAGTGCAAAAAAATATTCGCTAAATGTGGAGCAGTTATCTGCTGCGGAAATTAATCAAAGATGGAAAGGATTTAGTGTTCCAGATGGTTACATAGGTTGTTATGAACGAGATTCAGGTGTTTTAATGAGTGAGAATTGTGTTAGCGCATATAAGACAGAAGCATTGAAACATGGAGCCATTCTAAATCCTAATTCACCAGTTTCATCCATATCAATTTTTGAGAATCATGTTGAGGTAAAAACAGAACAGGACAGTTATACTACGGAGTCACTTATTTTCACTCCAGGAGCGGGTACTAGAAAGCTTCTTCCGTTAATTGGATTAGAGTTGCCGTTACAAGAAGTAAGAAAAACATTTTCGTGGTTTGATACAGATGAGGATATCTACCATTCTGACACATTCCCAGCCTTCGCCTTTGAATTACCAACTGAAACGTTTTACGGTTTTCCTAGTATTAAAAAAGCAGGTGTCAAAATTGGGCGACACGATGGTGGCTTTCCAAGAGATATGGGTAAACCAATAGAAGAATTTGGAACCTATGAAGAAGATACCCAGGATGTTAGTGGTTTTGCGAAGCGCCATATAGATAAGGTTGGGCAGCACAAGTTGGGTAAGGTTTGTACCTATACGAACACGCCAGATGAGGATTTCATTATTGATAAACATCCTAATCACAATCATGTCGTGATTGCCTGTGGTTTCTCAGGTCACGGATTTAAATTTAGTAGTGTTGTAGGAGAAATATTAAGTGAGTTAGTAACAGGAGACCGGAAAACTAAGTTTGATATTAGCTCATTTTCCATTAAGCGATTCAAGAAATAAACGATAGTTGGCGAATCTATTTTGTAGTTTAATAATTGTTATACAGAAGGCAGTCCTATGTGGCTGCCTTTCGTTTATGATTTGGAACAATAGACTGTTCCCCTCGACTCATCTACATTCCGAAATCTAAATTTTTCATAAATTTAAGCAATAACGTTGACAGCAATTAGCATTTCTTATTAATATTATGTTATAAAGACGAAAAGTAATAAAACGTAATATAACTGTATATGGGGAGTGAGCAGTTTGAAGCTTAGAGCCAAAAGAAGTGAACTAGTGGAAGTAGCAAAGGGAAACATACCTGCTGATTTATACATAAAAGGCGGTACGATTATCAATGTATACTCTGGGGAATTTTTAAAGCTTAATGTGGCTGTTTATAAGGATAGTATTGCGTATGTTGGGAATAGTGAATCGATGGTTGGTGAACATACGAAGGTCATTAATGCTGAAGGAAAATACGTATCTCCTGGATTTATAGAGGCTCATTCCCATCCATGGGTTGTCTACAATCCGATTAGCATGACAAGTAAGGTGTTGCCACTAGGTACAACAACCTCTGTAAATGATAATCTATTTTTCTATTTACATATGGGAGCTAAAGGTTTCAAGAACATGGTTCATGATTTACAATCGTTGCCTGGAAATTTCCTCTGGCTTGTTAGACTAGTTTCACAGGCGGATTATCCGGGGGAACGTGAGTGGTATAACCATCAGGATATTCAGAAGTTATTGGCAATGGACGAGGTAGTTGGCTCAGCAGAAGTAACCCGTTGGCCGTTGCTTTATCATGGAGATCCATTTTTACTCGAGACAATGGACTATGTAAAAGAAATCGGAAAGGTTTCCGATGGTCACACATCAGGCTGTTCGTATGAAAAATTAAACGCAATTGTTGCATCGGGTGTTACGGCGTGTCATGAAGCAATCACGGCGAAAGAAGCATTAGAAAGACTTCGCTTAGGCATGTGGACGACACTTCGAAACAGTTCACTCCGACCAGACCTTGAAGAAGTCATAAAAATGATCACCGAAGGAAACGTCAACACAAGTCGTATCGTGATGACAACAGATGGTCCACATCCAGGATTCATTGAAAGGGAAGGGTTTGTCGATGGACTTGTCCGCAAAGCGGTTGAACTTGGTGTGCCTGTGATGAATGCGATTCAAATGGTAACAATCAATGCAGCGACTTTTCTTCGCTTGGAGGATTATATTGGCGGAATTGCTCCAGGAAGAAAGGCAGATATTCTTTTGCTACCGAATCTAGTTGACTTCCGACCAGACTTAGTTGTCGCGAGTGGAGAAATCGTGGCAGAAAATGGCCACTTGCTTGTAACTATGCCGGAAATGGATTGGACGAAATACGTTGTGCGTGAAGCTTTTGAATTTCCGAAGTTAGTTCTAGAGAATCCAGAACTCTACCAATATCCACATCCAGATGAAAATGAGCCAATTCCTGTTTCCTATTTTAAAAGTAATGTGATTACTATGAGAAAAGACACGATGATTCCTTCGGATAATGGATTTGCGGATTTGTCAGGTCATAAAGGTCTTGTGTACTCAGCATTGATTGATCGGAGAGGGAATTGGGTGAGTAAGGCCGTCTTAGAAAGATTTGCCGTTTCACTTGATGGAATGGCCACAACCTATAATACGACGACGGAATTGTTAACTATTGGAAGGAATCCGGAGGCGATGGCAAAAGCAGCTGTAAGGGTTCACGAAATGGGTGGGGGTATCGTGATAGTCGATGGTGACGAAATCATCCTTGAAATCCCATTACCGCTTACCGGGATGATGACAACTAATTCTTCTTTTGATAAAGCAGTCGAGTATCATGATGAATTACTTAAAACTTTACAAGACCGAGGCTTCCCATTCCATGATATTCTATATACTCTATTATTTTTAACTTGTGACTTCTTGCCGGGATTGCGATTGGTGCCATACGGACTTTATGAAGTTAAGAGGGATGAAATTTTGTTGAAGGCCGAAGCGTTTAAGAGCATAATTACAAAATAAAATATAATTCCTATCATAATTTAAGGACAATGTTTAAAAAGACATTGTTCTTTTTTTGTATTGTTCTACGACATGATTTTTCAATTATCCTTAGTATTCAGCGTAATCCGCGCTGAACAGTTGACAAATAGTTAAACAACATCTGAACAATCGTCCAGTTATTGAACATTTTGAATAATTTTACATGTTGCGGCGATTCCACTATTATCACCTTTTTAACATTTTTATGTTTTGGCACACTTCTTGCATATTAAATAAGTGTATAAATAAATTCTTCTTTGGAAGGGTTTACAAGTTAGGGAGGAAAAGGAATGCAAAATCAGTTTTTGATCTCACAACTAGCTCATGTGGAGTTAATTTCTCCAAAGCCAGAGGAAACCGTTAAATTTATGCGAGACGTAATTGGTTTAGAGGTAACTGAACAGAAAGGTCAATCTGTGTATATGAGGGCTTGGAATGATTATTTTCATCATACCTTAAAAATTACGGAAGGAAACGAAGCCCGATTAGGTCATATTGGATGGCGTGCAACAGGTCCTGAAGGGTTACAGCAAGCAGTTAAAATTATCGAAGCAAGTGGATATGGTGAAGGATGGGTTGAAGGTGAACGAGGACATGGTGATGCCTATCGTTTCCAAACTCCTGGTGGACATCCCTCAGAAGTATTTTGGGATATTGAGTGGTACCAAGCACCACAAGAAATGCGTAGTAAATGGAAGAACCGTGCACAGAAAATCGTACGAAGAGGTGTTGGTGCAAAACGTCTTGATCATATAACAACTTTGACACCAAATACAACTAAAGATCGTGAATTTTATCAAAGTATCGGATTTAGATACCATGAGGGAATCTATACTTCAGTAGCTGAGAAAGAAATGGCAGCATGGTTGGCAGTAAGTAATTTATCTCATGATATTGCTTTCTTGACACCAGGGGACAATGTGCCACGTGGAGGTCTTCACCATGTCTGTTATGCAGTTGACAGCCGAGAAGAAGTATTATTAGCTGCTGATACTTTAATCGATTATGGCTATAAGTTAGAGGGTGGCCCAGAGCGTCATGCGTTAGCGGAAGGTTTCTATCTTTATGTAAGAGAGCCGGGTGGAAACTTAATCGAATTATATGCATTATCACATTTGATTTTTGCACCAGACTGGGGGCCAGTGAAATGGAAAATTGAAGAAAACCCTAATAGTGCATGGAGCGATACAAACATCATGATTCCACTTGATGATAAGAAAATTACATCAGGTCGCTAGAATCATAATGGGAATGGAGGTAATAGTATGTGGTATTTTTGGCCTGAAAATTACATGTGGTCATACCAAGTAAATCGAATTATTGGACATACAGTTTATGGTGGTAGCCAATTTAGCGAGTGTATTCAAACTGCCGAGCGCATTAAGCTTGGTGATTACAATAGCTGGTATACAGAATGGAACCGTTTAGGGGACCGTGTGTTAACACAAGCGAACGAAGCGATGCAAAATGAAAATGTAGAAACTGCAAGAGTTCATTATTTACGTGCAGCAGACTATATAAGGCTGGCAGAATTTTTCCTTCAGCCAGAAGATGCTAGAAAGCTGGAAACCTATCAAAAAGGGATTGAAGCATTTAAAAAAGGTGCGGCGCTTTTGCCAAACCCGCCAGTGTCTATTCAGATTCCTTATGAGAATTCCTATTTACCAGGTTATTTTTATAAAAGTCCAAAAGGGGATAAGTCTCCGGCAGTTGTAATGTTTGGCGGGCTTGATTCTACAGCAGAAGAAATGTATTTTGCGCTTGCTCCATATTTATTAGAGCGCGGAATTAGTCTAATTGCTGTTGATGGACCGGGTCAAGGTGCTGCACTACGTGTAAATAATATTACATCAAGATATGACTATGAAGTAGCGGGAACTGCTGTTATGGATTGGGCCGTCGGGCAACCAGGAATCGATCCTGATAGAATCGGAATTATGGCTTGGTCTATGGGAGGCTACATGGCAGCACGAACAGCTGCATATGAACCCCGCTATAAAGTTTGCGGTATTTTCAGCGCAGTCTATGATTATAGTGAGATGTGGGAAAATAGACCAGATGATCATCCTCTAGCCAATATTCTTAAGCATGTTGTTGGCGCTGAAACGATGGCAGAAGCTAGAGAGAAACTGAAAAAATATCATTTGCGAGATGTAGCTGAAAAGATTCAATGTCCAACATTTATTTTACATGGAGCAGAGGATCGACAAGCAAATGTAGATCATGCATATCGCGTATATAATGCGTTAAAGTGTCCAAAGTCGATACATATCGTACCAACAGGACAAACGGGTGATCCGCATTGCCAAGCGGATAACCATACCCAATCCTTCGTGTTGTTTGATTGGTTGAAAAATAATTTGTAAAAGGAAAGAAGTCTCTCCTTTGAATGAAACTGGCTTGGAAAAATGAAAAATCGGAGGGGAATTCCCTCCGATGAAAAGTATCCTAATCACCTTTGAAATATGTATAAAACATTTAACTAGTAGCTTCCTCAAAGTTTTTGTTAAAATATTTAAAAGATTAGAAATACAAATTTCGATCATTTTTGCAATTATAGTATTCATGTATGAAGGGGGACGAGCATTCTTATGAAATTGGATAGGCAGATCATAAATACAATAGAGCAGATCATTAGTAATCAAACCTTTCAATTTAATAATCAATTTCAGTCAATTTATATTTTAGATCTTGAAGGTGAATTATTGGAGGAATTTGAGTTTGGTGAGGATAGAAATAGCCAAATTTCTTTTCAGAAAAATGATTTTGAATTATTCCGTAAACAACAAGCCGCTAAGAATGAAATTGTATCTTTGAAAAATGATCGACTAGATACTTGGATGTATTTTACCCCAGTACAAATTGACGGCAATGTGGAATGCTACATCAGCTGTTTTTGTGAGCTAGCAGAGGACAAAATGCTTATACAGGTACTTGCGATATTTTCAGAGTTAATCAGTACGAAACTTCAAACTTATAGAAGCGTCGCATCAGATTTTTTGGACAGTATTTATCAACGGCAGCTTTGTCACCATTTTTCCGAAGGTTATATGACAGTTGATAGAGAGGGGTATATTCGTTATTTAAACCCGGCAGGTTCAAAGATTTTAGGACTTGAAGCCGAACTAGTTACTGGGGCGAAATTAGATGACCATGCTGATTTTTCTATTAATATACTAGACTCACTCTCAAGAAAAGAGAGCTGGAATGATGAAGAAGTATTTGTGAAAACAGCAAAAGCTTCCCTTCATCTTGTAAAAACAGTTGTACCACTCATTAGTGAGTACGATGAGCCATTAGGAATACTCGTTATTTTTAAGGAAATGACTAGTATGAAGAAAATGGTGAACAATATTGTTGGTTCAAATGCGAGCTTCCAATTTGATCATATTTTGCATCGCAGTGAAGAAATGCAAAGATTGATTTTATTATCAAAGCGTGCGGCTCAAAATGACTCCAATATTCTAATTGAAGGTGAGAGTGGAACAGGTAAGGAATTGCTTGTTCAAGCCATTCATAATCATAGTAGTCGTCGTAACGGGCCATTTGTTGCAATCGATTGTTCGTCTATCCCTCGTGAATTAATAGAAAGTGAGCTTTTTGGATATGTAGAGGGCTCCTTTACAGGTGCACGAAAAGGGGGGAGGATGGGCAAATTCGAATTGGCGAACGGAGGAACAGTTTTTCTAGATGAAATAGGGGAAATGCCATTAGAAATGCAGGCACGTTTGCTTCGTGTCATCCAGAACAGAAAAGTTGTTCGAGTAGGTGGAAACGAAGAGATTCCAATTAATATACGAATTATTGCGGCTACTAATCGAGATTTAGAAGAAGAAGTAAACAACAACAATTTTCGTTTAGATCTATTCTATCGTTTGAATGTCATTCATCTGGCTGTACCACCTCTTAGAAAGAGAAGGGGAGATATATCTCTGCTGATTCAAGCTTTTACGGAAAAAGCTGCTAGGAGAGAACTAAAAGAAGTGCCAAAAGTGACAAGTGAGGCAATGGAAATATTGGAAAATTACAATTGGCCAGGTAATGTTAGAGAACTAGAAAACGCAATGGAACGTGCAGTTGTCCTGACAAATGGTGAAATTGGAAAAGAAATATTACCAGAAAGAGTATTTAGAAACAATGAAAGGTTGAATAGCCAAAGAACCAAGAATAACGAATATGAAAGTAGTCCGCAATATTCTAGATCCTTAAAGGATGTTGAACATCATGCGATTATAGAAGCGATTCGTGAATACAACGGAAACATTACTAGTGCTGCGAAAAAATTGGGAATCTCAAGGACTACTTTATATTCACGTCTGAAAAATGCGAACTATGATCTACAGCCAGATGCTAGATTTGTTAAGGATGACCGTTAAAAAAGTCATCATGCCAGATTATGACTAGTCAAAACATGATTTAGGCATTTTAAAAATTCTTTCATTACAATGGACTGATGTTTTTGTTTTGACATGATGTTAATTAAATAAGAGTCCATGAAGTGGTTTTCAAAGAAAGGTATCGGTATAATGTCGCCGTTTACAACTAAAGGATCGTTTTTAATCCAAAATTCAGTGTATATTCCAGCGGCTATGTTATTAGCGATAAGTTTTTTTACCACATCATGATTATTGGAGCTAAATACTATGTTGCCGGTTCCATAGTTTGTAAACAAGTTGTTCCAGAAAATTTGAGACAGTTCTTCATTTCGAACAACTAATGGCTGCTCAAGTAATTCTTCAGGGGTAACCACCTGATTATATGCTAAGGGAGAATGCTTGCTTACACATACCGTCACTTTTGATTGCAAAAGAATTTGTGAGGTGATTCTGGAATCCATTGCTTTAAAGGTTTGGTTATCACCTAGAATAAGGCCAATATCAAACTGATTATTTTTAACGGATTTAATGATTTCATGTGTTTCATTTTCCTGAATTGTTATTTGTACCTGAGGGAATTCCTTTTTAAATGTATATAGCACCTCAGGTAAAAAGGTTGAAAAGTAAATAGTGGCAGCCGTTATTTTTAATTCACCGACAAGAGTTTCAGATTTTTGTCCCAGATCTTTTAATTCCATCACTTTATTCATGATTTCATAGGATAATTTTAAGACTGTTTTTCCTTGTTCGGTGCATTTGCTTCCCTGTCTTGATCGTTCAAAAATAACAATTCCTAGTTCAGACTCCAAACCGGCAATGGCTTGACTGATAGCAGAATGTGAAACATGTAAGTTTTCAGCTGCTTTAGAAATGGTTCCTACTTCGGCAACCTCGATAACATATTGAATTTGTTCTAAATTCATTGTTACAATCGACTCCTTTTGCGAGGGGATCATTTTCTACACTTCTATTGTAAGTAATATTAACAGATATGTAAAAAATGTTAACTTTTCTTATGTAAAAAATAGTCTTAAAATCATTGTAAAAGGATAACTGAAAATTCAATAAAATGAAAGCGTTATAAAAGTGAGGTGTTCGAAATGCCAAGCATTGATTTAACGAACAAAATAGTATTGATTACTGGTGGGGGAAATGGGTTAGGAAAGTGCACCGCTAATACCCTATCTGAAAGTGGTGCAACTGTCATAGTTGCAGATATTAATGCTGAAAATGCAAACAAGGTGCGAGATGAAATTCAAGAAAAGGGACGAGTCGCAGAGGCATTGCAAGTAGATGTTACTCAAGAATCTGATATTACAAGAATGGTTGATTTCGCAATTGATCGATTTGGTAGAGTAGATATTCTCGTGAATTGTGCTGGAGTAAGTAATAATAAACCTTTTATCGAAAATAGTCTAGAGGATTGGAATCGCATTTTTGATATCAATGTCAAAGGAGTGTTTCTCGGAATTCGAGAGGTACTACCACATATGATTGGACAAAAATTTGGGAAAATCGTTAATTTCTCATCCATGGTTGGAAAGGAGGCGTTCGGTAATAATGTCCCTTATTCTGCAAGTAAATTCGCAGTAATGGGTATTACACAGGGAGTGGCAAAAGAGGTTGCCAAACATAATATCAACGTTAATGCTGTTTGCCCTGGTATTGTAATGACGGACTTAATGGATCGAGAGATAGTGAACATGGCTAAGTTACAAGGTGTTGAGAAGGAAGATGTAATCGAGAAGTTTCTTGACGAAATTCCTTTGCATAGATTTCAAACTCCGGAAGATGTTGCAGGTGTTGTTGCTTTCCTTTGCTCTGATATGGCTGAAAACATGACAGGGCAGGGGATCAACGTTACTGGTGGGTTAATGCTTCATTAATTATTGGTACTAACTAGATTTTCATAAATTTTATCAAATCCGAAATAAAGGGGGAGAAAAAAGTGGAATCAATTCGTGAGAATGAAACAAAAGTTGACAAAGTTTTATCAAGATTGGAAGAAGGGCTTAAGAACGGAGAAGTCCCAGTTGAATTATATGGGGACGAGGATGTGTACAAAGCAGAGCTAGACCGTATTTATGGACGATCTTGGTTGATCCTTGGATTAGAAAGCGAGATTCCTAATAAAGGAGATTACATGCTTCGATACCTTGGTGAAGATGAAGTAATTGTGACTCGTGATGAATCAGGTGAAGTAAGAGTAATGCTAAATCATTGCCGCCATCGTGGAACTCCAGTTTGCAGAGATATGAAAGGAAACTCATCTCATTTTGTATGTGGTTACCATGGCTGGATCTATAAAAATAGTGGAAAATGGATTGCTGCACCACATAAGAATAACAGCTATAAATGTTTAGATGGTGACCAGTGGGGTTTATTGCAAGCTAAAGTCGAAGTGAGATGGGGATTAATATTTGCAAATGTTGATCCTAACGCTCCAACTTTAGAGGAGTTTCTAGGTGATGCCGCATTTTTCTACGATTTATTCTTAGGTCTTGATTCAAGGGGATTACGCGTATTAGGTGAACCTAGTAACTACATTATGAAAAAGAACTGGAAAATGGGTCTTGAAAATGCGATTGGTGATTGCTACCACATTTTCTCTGGCCATACTTCGATGGTCGATATCGAAATGTTACCACCTGTACACAAATTATCACCTAATTATACAACATGGCATACTGAAGGTAACGGAACTGGAATCATGTGTAAAGAATTAGATAGTGTACCAGGTTTTAAGCCAGAACATACAAAGTTTAACGGATATACTCCTGAGATATTGGACTTATTTGATAAAAAATTATTAGACGACCGTCATATGAGATTTTTGAACGATTATCACCCGTTCATCATCGGGCATTTACCAAACGCATATATCTTTAGATGGTATTCTCCGGATCCAATGACAGGGCATATTGCGACCTTCTATCAACTAAGAATCATGCAGCCACGAGGTGCAGGTGAGACTGAGGTTTGTAACATTATGTTTAACTATGCGATTGAGCCAGAAGAAAATGGGAAGCTCGCTTATCAAGGCGGTCTGTTAATGATGGGAGCCGCTGGTTTCCTTGATATGGACGATGGAGCTAACTGGGAGGGGTCTGCAACTGCAGGAAAGACACTTTTCGCTAGGAAACGTGAGATGAATTTAAACTATCAAATGGGTATGAATGACATTGGGACAGATGTTCCGGAGGACTTTGATCCATCCCTTGCGATTAAGGGTCAAAGAAATTCAACAAATGATGCCAATCTACGTAACTTCCAAATAAATTATCTACGGATGATGCGCCAAGAGGAGAGTGATAAGTAATGAAAAGCTTACACATTAGTCATTCACCTGCTGAGAAAACCTTTCTTCCTGGGAAGGTAGAAAGAAAGGTTCTTGAGGAAATTAAAGATTTTCTAGATTACGAGGCGATGCTTCTAGACGATTATCATCTACTTTGGAATTGGTTTAGCCTGTTGACTGATGATTTTCTATATGAAGTGCCGGTCCGAGTTGCTCGTGAAAGACATTCGAATCAGTCCTTGTTTCCAGAAGGTTCCTATCACCAACAAGATAATAAATTCTTTATTCTAAAGCGGCTTGAGCGCTTAGAGACGGAAAAAGCTTGGGCTGAAGAATCCCCATCAAGGTTGCGACGTGTCATCTCCGGAGTCATTGTAATGCCAGGGAATGATGAAAATCATTATCTTGTCCGAAGTTCATTTATCCTTTACCGAGGAAGAGATAAAATAGATGGCGATATTCTCGCTGGGCAACGACATGATGTCCTTCGACGGGATGAAAATGGTGGGTTTAAATTGGCGCGTAGAGTTGTTTATTTAGACCATACAACCCTTCCGACCCGAAATTTAGGATTTTTCTTCTAATAATATACGTGAATTTTACAAAAATGGGAGGGTGTAAATGTGAGCGAGGCAAAGTCTTATGACAAAAGTTCATTAGAAAGAATATCAAATGAATTTGCAATGGTTTACTTTGGGAAAGTAAAGACTGGAAATGGTGAACGTCTATTGATTCAGGATACTGACAATAATCAAGTTTTACTTGATCCAGTGGTATTATCAGCAATTGTAGCATTAGACGATGATTTATTATCGAAGATTGTTGAGAAATCTCAAGAATAATATTTATTCATAAAAAATGGTGGAGTAATTACTAATCACATGAAGGACGTGATTACTCCTCTATTGAACTGGCATTTATGTAAGTAAAATTTACATTCATATAATTAGTGTAAATATAAATTACTAGTTAAGGAGGTTAACAATATGTTTTCTAAGAAGATCCGAATTCAATTTGTGGATACCGATTTAACACAGCGAATTCATTACAGCTCCATTTTTCGCTTTTTCGAAACGCTCGATCATGAATTTTTTAAGGAAATCGGTTATTCCTATAACAAGCTCTTTGAACTTGGGTATGAATTACCGAGAGTACATGTAGAGTGCAATTACATGGGGAATATTGTGTACGATGATGAACTAGTTGGACAAATTTCAATCTCCAAAATTGGAAATTCATCCTTTACGTATTACATCCAATTTTTCAAAGGGGACCAGTTAGCCATTAAAGGCAGCATGACGATTGTATTCATTACTACGGATGGTAAGAAAGTAGCAATCCCTGATTTTATCAGAACTGAACTTGAAAAACATCTCGAAACAGTCACTGCAAAATAGTCCATTTTCAAAAAGTTTCTAACAAATATGTAAAGGGTGGTGCATGATATGAAGTTTATCAAGAGTTATAAGCGTCATATTTACATCGCAAGTTTTTTCTGGTGCTTTACACTGCTTATTACAAACTCGGAAACTGAGTCAAGTGTGAAGTAGTTCTCTACTGGTCATTTACTATTTTCATAATTTCAAACAATAAGGAGGAAATTGAATCATGGCAAAAAGAAAAATCATTGTAACTGTAGCACCAACTAGTAATTTTCACGGAAAGGAAGCAAATCCTGCATTACCAGAACAACCAAAGGAAATCGCAGAAGAAGTATACCGCTGTCTAAATGCTGGAGCAGCCGTTGCTCATATCCATGCTAGGGATTCTAAAGGTGTTCCAACCAACGATGTAAATGTATTCAAAGAAATCAAGGCTGAAGTTACTGCCAAAAGCAATATTATTACACAATTTAGTACAGCTCCTGCGATGATACCGGATAGTCATATTGATGATGGTTTGCAGGTATTAGATGCAGAGCCAGAAATGGCTTCACTTGATTGTGGATTAATGCAGGCTTATACACCAAAATTTATAAAGCCTACTTTATGGGATCGCGACTGGCTGATAAATGCAGCAAAGAAAATGCAGGAAAAAAATATTAAACCTGAATTAGAAATTTTTAACCATGCACAGCTTGAAGATGTAATTAACATCTTTATGCCGATGGGAATTATTGATGCTCCAGCTTCATTTAATTTCGTATTCGGAATGCAGAAGATCAATCAAGGATCGATTCAATTCAGTATGGAGAATTTAACCCATATGGTTCGAAAATTACCTCAAGGTGTATACTTCGGCGCAATGGGAATCGCCGCACAGCAACACCAAGCAACAATCTCATCACTTCTTCTTGGAGGAAATGTCCGCGTTGGCCTTGAGGATAATATTTATTTTAGAAAAGGAGAGCTTGCAACAAGTAATGCACAGCTAGTTGAAAGAATCGTAGGCATTGCTACTGATTTAGGCTATGAAATTGCAACTCCAAATGAAGCACGTGAAATGCTTGGAATTAAAAAAGTAGAAGCTTCCAAAAGTGTCTAAGGAGGAACAACAAGATGAAGTTGTATGATTTAAGCTCGTATTGGGAAGCAAATCCAATGGCTGAGCCGTGGACATTAAATGTTGAATTTTCAAGTAGTGCTGAACAAGCAGAACTTATGGCAGAAAGATTAGGGCTCGAAACAGATGATTTCCAAGACCGTATGGCGATGTCAGGAGAACATGTTAGTGGGGAATTCCTTTTTCATGTTGGTACTCATGTAGATGCACCGTTCCACTTTGGACCTATTTGTGAAGGCGAACGTGCAAAAACAATTGATGAATTACCATTAGAGGATTTTTATGGTGATGGGGTTATTTTAGATATGAGACATAAGGAGCCTAGAAGCGGGATTACTGTTGAGGATGTAAAGGCAGCCCTTGAGGAAATGAACTATAGCCTAAAACCAAAAGATATTGTCTTAATTATGACGGGCTACGATAGACATATTTATACAGAAAAGTATTTAAAAGATCAACCTGGTATGACAGGAGAAGCAACTGAATGGATCATTGACCAAGGTGTTAAACTGATGGGAATTGATGCCTATACATTTGATCGTCCATTTGGGGCGATGGTGGAGTCTGTAAAAGCAGGAGATAAGAGTGCGTTATTTCCGGCTCATTTTATGGGGAGAAAAAAGGAATATTATCATATTGAGAAATTAGCAAACTTAGATAAAGTTCCGAAAAGACATGGTTTTAAATTCTGTGCATTCCCTACAAAGGTAAAGGGTGGAACGGCGGGCTCAGTACGTGCAGTTGCGATGATTGAAGAATAATAGAATGGAATTGAAAAAGGCTGGGGAGTCATTGGAGGCAAATTCCAATAAATGAACCCTGGCCCTTTAATTTAATTTTCTTCATGAATCTCCGCAGCAAGAAACTCCAGCAAAGCCCGTACTGCGAAGGATTGGTATCTGTCTTTTTTTGTAATGACTACAAGCTCCCACATTGGTGGTGTTTCAAGCGGGATCATGTTAATTTGAGTTTCATCCATTTTTGAATAGATGGATTTTGGTAAAAGAGTAATTCCGAGTTGAGCGATGACAAGCTCCGTTATCAAGTCCCATTGGGAACTTACATAAGCGATTTTAGGTGAGAAGCCTGCTGTATTACAGTGTTGAATGATCAAATTATGTAATGCAAATTCTTGATTAAAAAGAATAAAAGATTCATTTTCTAGTTTTTCAAGTTTAACAGATTTATCTCTAGACAATGGATGCGTTGGATGTGTGAAAAGCATGAATTCTTCTTTGACAAATGGATGGACGATAAATTTACTGTAATCCGTTGGATTTACGACAATACCAACGTCGACTTGACCCTCATCGACTAGATGTTCAATCCGTTTGGCTCCAAGTTCGATTAATTCTAATGAAACTTGCGCATGCTGCATCCCAAATTTCCCTGCAATCGTTGGAAAGAAGAGTGTTCCAATTAAGGGTGGAATCCCGATTTTAATATTTCCAGTAGGTAGGTTCATTAAGTCGTCCAATAAGGTATGAAGCTCATTGGTGGCACCTAGTATTTTAGTTGCTTGCTTATAAACGATTTCACCGGCATCAGTCAATATCAGCTTCCGGGTTGAGCGTTCGAATAGTTCAACCTTAAGTTCCGTTTCTAATTTTTTGATGGACTTACTTAAGGTTGGTTGCGAAATATAGGTGTTAACCGCTGCTTTTGTAAAACTACCGTAATCTACAACTTCTATAAAATAGCGTAAATCTTTTAACTCCATTGAATCCTCCTTATATTCCATTTGGTAATAAAGTTTATTCTTATTATTCATTTTACGGATAAATGGAGTTATTGTAAAATTTTATTAAGAAGATATTGAAAATTTAGAAATAGTGGCATGGTGTCTCATTTTTAGGAGGGAATCAAATGAAAACAATATTTACAAGCTTGGAAGAAGCTGTAAGCGATATCAAAGATGGGATGACTTTAATGGTAGGTGGCTTTGGACTCGTTGGAATTCCAGAAAATCTGATACAGGGCTTACGAAAATCGAACGTAAAAGATTTAACGATCATTTCAAATAACTGTGGAGTAGATGATTGGGGACTTGGAATCCTTTTACAAAATAAACAGATTAAAAAGATGATTTCCTCTTATGTGGGGGAAAACAAAGAGTTTGAAAGACAGGTTTTGAGCGGAGAATTAGAGGTGCAATTGGTACCACAAGGGTCGTTAGCGGAAAAGATTCGTGCTGGTGGATCAGGGATTCCTGCATTTTACACGCCTGCAGGGGTAGGAACTCCAATTGCTGAAGGACGTGAAACAAGAGAGTTTAACGGAAAAGAATATTTACTAGAAGAAGGATTAACCGCTGATTTTAGTTTAGTAAAGGCATGGAAAGCGGATAAACACGGAAATTTAGTCTATCGCAAAACTGCGCAAAACTTTAATCCGATGATGGCGGCAGCTGGAAAATACACGATTGCAGAGGTAGAGGAAATTGTCGAGGTTGGAGAACTCGACCCTAACGAAATACACACTCCAAGCATTTATGTTCAAGGGTTGATTGTAGGGACGCATGAAAAACGAATTGAGCGTTTAACCGTTAGAGATTAAGGAGGTAAAACGATGTCTAATAATGTGAGAGTGCAAATTGCACGAAGAGCAGAGCAAGAAATTCAAGACGGAAATTATGTGAATCTGGGAATTGGAATGCCAACGATGGTGGCAAATTATATTTCTGACAATAAACATGTGGTTTTACAATCTGAAAACGGCTTATTGGGAATTGGTCCTTACCCTTCGAAGGAAGAGGTAGATCCTGACCTAATCAATGCGGGAAAAGAAACAGTCACAGCGATGACAGGGGCTAGCTTTTTTAGTAGTGCCGAATCCTTTGCCATGATTCGCGGAGGACATATCGACATTGCTATTTTAGGTGGAATGGAAGTAGCAGAGAATGGTGATTTGGCCAACTGGATGATTCCTGGGAAGATGATCAAAGGAATGGGTGGCGCGATGGACTTAGTCCACGGTGCGAAAAAGACGATTGTCATCATGGAGCATGTAAATAAGCATGGGCAACCAAAAATATTGAAGGAGTGCAGCTTGCCACTTACAGGTCAAAAAGTAGTGGATCGCATTATTACAGACAGAGCTGTAATCGATGTTACCAATGATGGCTTGAAATTAGTTGAGGTGGCTAAGGGCTTCAGTATTCAAGATATTGTTGAATCGACTGAAGCCGAGTTGATTGTTTCTGATGAAGTGCAGCTTGAAGCTTATTAATATAGTAAAGAAAAGAACCTCCAAATCTCCGTATTTGGAGGTTTTTCTATATAAAAAACACATAACAAATCATTAGAGGAAAAAATTTTATTATGGTTTAATTATGGTTGGATAATAATAAAAAGCTAGGTGAGGACTTGAATCGCAATAAACAACTAGAAGACACAATAAAAGTAGATAATTACAAAGTATTTTCTTTACTCAGCAATTACTTAAATAACGCACCTGACTTTATTGAAAAAGAAGAAATCGAAGAAATTGCAAAAAGTGGTGTATCTTTCGAATATGCGTTTGGTGTGATATTGGCTGCTGCCTTTGGGTTAGATATTGTTGATAATCCTAACGATAAGGATTTGTTTAACAACTATTTTAATAAGATGTTTCATCAGCTTGATGTAAATGAGTATTCGAATAATCTCTATTATAAAAATATCAAGATTCCCACTATGAAAATAGGAAATAGTGAATTGAAGTATGAAAAGTATAAACCCTTTGAAGGATTTGTTTGTAATGATATTATTCGAACAAAAGAGGGAAGACAGATTCCACAAATCGGTTTTTTTGAAACTGGATTTTCATTTCCGGCTGTGCTAGAAAATGGGCGAATTTGGATGACGATTACACCTAATGAAATTGAAACAATGAAAGAAGCTGTTGATAAGGCTTCAGGAAACGTACTTACTTATGGTCTCGGACTTGGCTATTATGCCTATATGGTTTCGGAAAAAAATAATGTTGATAGTGTCACGATAGTTGACAGCAATGAAGATGTGATTGAATTATTTAAGAAACACATTTTACCTCAATTCAATAGTGCCGAAAAAATTAAGATTATCAAATCAGATGCATTTGAATTTGCGCAAAACCAGATGCCTAAAGGGAACTTTAATTTCGTGTTTACGGATTTATGGCATGATGTTTCAGACGGGATCGACATGTATTTAGAAATGAAAAAATATGAATCATGTCCAACTACTGAATTTTCTTATTGGATCGAGAAGTCGATTTTGTGCTATCTATAAAACTATTCATCCGTCAAAAGTAACGTAAAAACACTCGTAAATATTGTGATAACATTGTTTATGAGTGTTTTTTTCGCAATTTATAAACCATATTAAGAAACTATTTTTAACAAAATTTCAAGGTGCAATTTTATGTAAAGCTAAAAAGCTTACAAAAGTTGAAACATCCTTGTTTGTTATCTACTTCTTTTACCAACTTGTTATTCTACAACGGTGATAATTGGTGGCTTTTCTAAGTACTGAAATAGGTTTGGACCATCTGCTTCTGCCTCTCTTGCTTCTGAACTTGCGAATGCCTCGGTCAACTTTTCCATATTTTCAAATTCTAAGACGGTAATTAGATAAAGGTTTAAATTCGTGTTTTGAGAATCAATGACACGATGAACGGAATCCTTTACAATGTTTGGGATTTTTCGACCTAGTGGAACATGTACCTCAAAATAATGTTTGTCGAAAGCCTTTATATCCTTTGGTTTCTCATACATAATTATCATTTTCGCCAAAATCAATCACTCCTTAATTTCTAATTCTTTTAAAACTATATTCCCTTTATAATGGATTATTCTTGGTTGTTCTTCATTAAGAATCAGATAATATCCTTTTACTGAAAGAGAATCAAATTTATACAGATGGTCATAACCCATATATCTTGGAAGATATATGCAAAATCTATATTTCAAAAGCCTATCAAAATGCTACAATACCAATATAATGAAAATTTACGGAGGAACATGATGAGCAAAATGATAGAAAAATTGCAGCCTTTTCTAACAGTAAATGCATATGAAAAAGCTTCGGAATATGATGAAGATAGTTTTGATATTATTGAAGTAGAAACAGATGAAACAATCGGTAGCTATTCTTTAAATGAAAAAGGGGAGCTTGTTGGATTCTCTTTATGGGACGAACCACCTGAGGGAAATCATTCAAAAGATCAAATGGCAGCAATTGCACAAAATTTTGTCGATACTTTTTATCCAGAACAAAAAGAATTTGAACTTTCTGGCATCCTAGATTTAGATAATCCGTATATGATTACCTATGAAAAAAGGGATGAGAAATACGGTATCTTTCTCCATAGTACTGGCTTTACGGTTTCTGTTTCGACTTCTGGACAAATTACAAGTTTTTATTGTGCTGATGAAGATTATGAGGTTCGTTATTCTGATATTGTAGTTTCGGAAGAAAAAGCTTTAGAAACATACATCGAAGGGTTAGACTTTGAGGTGATTATTCAGAAATTTAATTCAGAAGTTTATAAGAATGGTGATAACCAGTACCATCTGTCATACAGCGTTATTGAACAAGTTATGGATATTCCTGTTGATGGATCTGATACTACGAGTATTCATGAAGGTTATGCACTGGAGTCGGCCATCCAAAAGCAGGAGACTCCTACGCAGAATGTATATGAATTAATCGGTTTAACAGCTGAATATAAGCTTTTAGACAAACAGGTCGAAGAAGGTAGACGTATCGAAATCTGGTCCACAAATGATAATGTTGATGAGTATACGTTTGAGAAGGATGAGACCGATGACCATGTGATAAAGCTTTGTTTTGATGAAAAAACAAATATGCTTCTTGAGGTTTTAAGTGGTGAAGAGTATGAAAACCATGGAGAGGAGGAAATTGGGTTAGAAAGTGCTAAGGGAAGGGCATTGGAAGTGATGTTTAAGTTTTTTTCTGACACACACGAGAGATATCGATTAGAGGTTCCTGAAGATGAAATTGATGATTTTGACGATGAAATGGAAGAGTTTGATGAAGAGGATTTCACAGAAGAGGAATTCATAGATGAAGAATTCGATGAGGATGATATTGACGAAGATGAATGGGTAGATAAATATATAGAGCACGAAGATGTCTATACGTTTTATTTCCACTTACACCATAAGGGGATTCGAGTGGATCAACATGTGACACTCATTTCAGTAGGGAAGTATACGGGGAAAATTACACATGTTAATTTGGATGTGCCTGATCAGAATCTTTACCTTAAGCTACCTACAACTCCAACGATTTCGACCAATGAGGCGAAGGGAATCTATAAAAAGTATGTGAAAATGGAGCTAATGTTTACCCGTGAGTACGATGAAGACGGAAAGTCCATATACACACTTGCCTATGTTCCAGATTTTCCTGACACAATTGGCAGTGTCCGAGCAATTGACGCAGTTACTGGAAAAGCGATGTACGTAGATGTGGGAGATGCAACGTTTATAAAATAGGGTGACGCGGGGATAGGTACATTGACCTGAATACAAGGTAATGGGCTGCAGCAGCAGTCCATTTTTTTTTGTTATTTTTAATTTCCATTTTTCCCCTGAGAATTCCTTACTATGAATTGGTGAATCTAGTAGTAGGAGGGATTGAGTGTGGGAAATCGAATTCTATTGCTACTAACTCTAATCTGTTTTCAATTTTCGATGCTAGCAAGTGCAGAGGTACCACTAACTGCTGCATTTATCCGTGATCATCAGTTGTGGGTCAAAGAGGGAGATCAAGAAATACAAATCACCAAGAACCGATATGTGTACTCTCCAAAATGGTCTTATGACGGTCGTTTTATAGGATTTATTGATGGTGATGAAAAGGGAGAAAAATCGGATTTATTTATTTATGATTCAAAGGAAAAAGAGATCTACCAACCTTATGTAAGGGTCGTAACCTCTGATTTTAAATGGTCCCCAAACAAAAATCAGTTGGCCTACACTGATCAAGGGCTATTAAATGTAACAAAAATAAAGGATGGCCGACCACAAGGATTTGATAATGTCTCATTAGGAATTGACGGTTTCGAATGGTTTCCGAACGGGAAAGAATTTATTGTTTCCTCTCAATCGAATTTACTTCCTACAGGGTGGAGTCCAATCCCACTCTATAGAATTCCGGTAAATGCAAATCTTGCGAAAGATAAAATAAAGCTATTTTACACGATTCAAACTAAAGAGCCTGAGTTGTTTGGGATTGATGCCAATTATTTTAAATGGAGTTTTGATGGGAAGTGGGTTAGCTTTTTACTTATACCTACAGCTTCTTGGTCCGTGGATAGTAATACTTTATGTGTCCTATCATCAGAAGGAAAACGCTTTCAAGTGGTAGGGAAAATGTTAGGGTTTAATGATTGGTTTAAGTGGGCTCCCTCAACCAATCAATTGGCGTATATTTCAGGAGAAGGAAGATTTTTTGTTGAAAACAAGAAAATGACAATTGCTGATATCCCAATATCTAAACAACAAAAGGAGTACACACCTAAAGGATTTGTAGACCTTGATCTGGAATGGTTCTCTAATGATTTGGTCATTGTGACTCGTGCGAAGGAAAATAAGGAGTGGAAAGAAGGACCCGTACCAACAATGTTTACTTCACTTTACTCTATAAACATTAGAACAGGAGAGCAAAATCAAATTTCGTTTCCAAGGAAGAATGAATTTGACGAAGATCCTCAAGTTGTTGGATCTTACCTCACTTGGTTTCGAAAGATGGCAGAACAAAATAAGGGAGATATATGGGTGAAAAATGCTTTAAATGGGCAGGAGCATATATGGCTTAAAAATGTTGATGTAGCGCCAACATTTTTTTCACCGAAGGCAAACCCATAAGGAAGGGGAGTTCGTGTTATAAACACCAACTCCCTTTTTGGGGTACACGGGGTCAGGTACTTGAACTCAAACTGGGATTTGGTTATAAATTACAATTTACCTGTATTCAATTAAGAGTCTATCATTTATACTTGAACTAAGTCTTAGGGTTTGGAAGTGTCAAGAATGAATGATTTTTTAAAGTCAGATTGTACGAATTGTTTCGGGTTATGCTGTGTAGCCTTACCTTATGCCAAATCAGCAGACTTTCCTTTTAGCAAAGAAAGTGGAGACCCGTGTCGAAATTTATTTTCAGATCATCGTTGCGGGATTCATGATCAATTAAGGGAAAAAGGCTTTCGTGGATGCGTTTCTTATGAGTGCTTTGGAGCAGGACAACATGTTTCACAGACAATTTACAACGGTCGGGATTGGAGAAAAGATTCTGAGCGTGCCAGAGAAATGTTTGAGGTATTTCCACTTGTTCAACAACTTCATGAAATGCTATGGTATCTCAACCAAGCTCTTAGCCTAAAGGAAACACATTCATTTCAATCACGTTTGCAAGATTTGTATAATGAAACGTTAGCATTAACAAATATAGAGCCTGAAGAAATTTTAAAATTAGACATTGTCTCACATAGAAGTAAGGTTAATGTTTTATTAGTGAAAACAAGTGAGATCTATCGTAAGGGTCCAACTAAAAAAGTAAAGAAAAGTTTAGATTACGTAGGAGCAAATCTAAAAGGGGCAAATTTACAAGGGGTTAGTTTTCGAGGAACACTAATGATAGCAGCAAATTTAAATCATGCTGATTTAAGAAGGGCAGATTTTATTGGCGCTGACCTCAGAGATGCAGACCTAAGCAATGCAAACTTAGCAGGCGCAATATTTTTAACCCAATCTCAAATAAATTCAGCAAAAGGAAATGTCGATACAATAATACCAAATTACTTAAAAAGACCTAATCATTGGTTAGAATGAATTATTGTGGGACAGTCAAATTCTGTCCCACAAAATAATCTTTATTTGATTTCCTGAAGGGTCCTCGGTAGTAATGACATTATTTTCTTCGGTAAATGAGAATCCTAATTTCGTAAGTTGGGATATTGCTTGATCGTATTCTTCTTGAGTAAAATGTGTTGTATAATAACGCATACCAAGAGCATTATCAGGGGGCTTAGGCAAACCCTCACCGGCCCATGTATTCATCCCGATGTGATGGTGATAATCATCTTTCGAAACGAATAACATTTGGGAATCTCTTGCTACAACATTAAAACCTAATGCATCAACATAAAATTTTTCCGATTCCTCAATGTTGGATACTTGTAAGTGCATATGTCCTAATCTCGTGTCAGCGGCTAAACCATCCCATTCTTTACCGCTAATTTCGGAAAGTAAATCTTTGACATCAAGCTGGTAGGTTCCTCCGACATATCCGCCAGATTCGTCTTCAAGCCAAAGGTCGGGATCCCTATCTACATAAATTTCGATCCCGTTAAAATCAGGATCTGCAAGGTAGATAGCCTCACTATATTGATGGTCGGAAACCCCTTGAAGCGGGTATTCTGAATCGATTAAATGATTTAACATTGAAGCCAATTCTTCTCTACTCGGCACTAATATTGCAAAATGAAACAAACCTGTCGTTCCAAATGGCCGCTCCACAAATGAACTTTCTTCGATTAATGTTAGAATAGGGGTTTTTCCATCAGACGTTAATTTAGCACTATTTCCGTTCTTTTCTAACAGCTTGAAACCAATAATCTCTTGATAAAAGCTCAATGATTGCTCCAAATCAGAAACCTGTAATTCAACGTAGCCAAGTCTAGGCTCCATCTCTCCAGTATAATTTAATCGCTTCTCATTATTTGCTTCCCATGGTTTAAATCCTATAAGTACGATCGCTATTACTATCAATAGAATAGTAGATAGCCATACAATATTCTTTTTATAACGCATACTTTAACCTCATATATTTAATAGAAAAAGGAGGACAGGTTCATTGTCACAAAGTTGGGTCAAAAAACCTGTCCCTCTTTCACAAATTAGTTAGCTTCTCCGACAACTGTGAATCTTTCATTGATGTGTTTTGGATTTTCGATTTCATTGACTACTGCAATTGCGAAGTCTGCGTAACTGATATAGCTTTGTCCGGTAGAATTTACTAGTAAGTTGTCTTTACCTGATTGGTAGGCACCAGTTCTTTTTCCTTCTGGGTCGAAGATAGCTGAAGGGCTGATGAATGTCCAAGTGATATCAGCTGTTTCTTGTAATTCTTGAAGGTTTCTTGCTTGACCTTGTGCTGTTGGTTTGAACATGTCTGGAAAATCTGGGGTGTCGATGACTTTTACAGTTTTCGCTTCATTAACAAAGAGGCTTCCCGCACCACCAACAACAATGACTCTCGTATTTGTTCCTTTAACAGCCTCAATTAAAGCATGACCAGCATCAACATGGCCTTGCTCTTCTCCTAGTGGCGCACCAAATGCATTAACGACTACATCTAAATTATTAACGTCTTCGGATTTTAAATCTAAAATGTTCCTTTCAACTACAGTAACCTGATCATTTTGTACTTTAGAAGCATCCCTAACAATAGCAGTTACTTCATGACCTTTTTCTAGTGCTTCTTTTAAAATAAGACTTCCTGCTTTACCACTTGCACCAATAATTCCAACTTTCATTTTATAGACCTCCTATGGGTTAACTTGTAATTATATCGATTACATGTAATTATTATAGTTACATGTATTATCTATGTCAACACATTCATTTTTTAAGGTATAATAAAAATATCATTTGTGACAGGTACGAAAGTAGGTGACGAACGATGTCCATAAGTAGTCGATTTTCTGTTGGAATTCATATACTAACCCTCATTAACTTAGCTAAAGAGGGTGAATGTTCTTCAGGATTTTTAGCATCTAGTGTGAATACGAATCCGGTAGTAATTAGAAAAATTATGGGAATGCTTAAAAAAGCAAAGTTAATTGATGTGCATCCAGGTGTTGCTGGAGCAAAATTAGTAAATAGACCTGCAGAAATTACACTGTTGGATATTTATAAGGCGGTTGATGTGGTACGAGACGGTGAGCTTTTTAGTATCCATGACAACCCAAATCCAGAATGCACTGTCGGAAAAAACATTCAAAACACAATTGAACCTCTGTTTGCACAAGCCCAATTTGCAATGGAGAAGGTCCTAGCAAATGTAACCTTAGAGGATATCGTAAAGGGTATTAACGAAAAAGAAAACTGTTGAGAAGAGATTCGGTGGGACAGAGGTTCAGTGTCCCACGACGGTCTTCAATGTTTATCTTTTTTCATTAGGTTCGACAGAATTGTTTACTTGCTTTTTTGAATTCTTTTGGCTATTTTTTATATGACCTTTTGCATCTACTTTTGAATCCCTCAACATTCAAGCTACCTCCTAAAGCAGATTTGATTTCCCTTTATTTTTCCTTGAAAAGTTGAGTTTATTCTAGCGGGATTTTAACTTGTTCTAATTTTTATAAAGAAACCCAAGGAATTTTATATAACTGCTGATGAAAAAAATCTTATCGTTTTGCCTTCTGGAAACATAGGAATTAATGTATTTGCGAAAGCAGTAAATGAAGTAATTGATGAAAATAATAGCAAGAAGGTAAATGGTACCGTAATAAATAAAAGGTTAAAGGCTTTAGGGATTTTAAGCGAAGAAACAACTGAAAAAGGGAATACGAGAACGATTACAAATGATCAATCTGAGGGGTATGGTATTGAATCAGTGACAAGGCATTTTAATAATAGAGAATATCAACAAATCGTTTTTAACGAAGTTGGTAAGCAGTTTTTATTAGATAATCTTGAAAGGATAATGGGTTGAGGGTCAAATAGATGGATCACGGGACCTGTCCCTCCGTCCCACTTTTTATCTGAACAGGACTGATAGACTCAGTCCTGTTTTTGTTCTTGTTTTTTCATATCAAACATGCCTGTTGAAATCTCATTCAATTTATTGAGAAATCGGTTAAAGCCAAATCCGACAAAAAAGGCGACACCGACCTGTGCATATGGACCTTTAAGATTGTCGGCGAAATCAATCATTAAAATGCCGCTTTGGATTAAATTGACGGCGATGACAGCCGTACCTGTTGCAAACAGTGGAAAGAAAATATACATTATCCAATGCCGAGGATCGATAAATTCATCGTTCATATAATGCGAACAAAACATATATAGATGCCTAAGCGAGCCACCAATGGCGCCGGCGAAAAAATAATACAAGAAGGGTTCAATTTCTGATAGCTTGGGATAGGTTTCTTCAAACACTCCAACCCATAATGCACCTACTGCTAAAAAACTCCCGAAAAATAAAAAGGAAAGGTATGCTAATATCAGGATCTTTATCCATCTTTTCATAAGAACACCCCATTTTACACATCTTATGGGTGGTTAATGAAAAATGTGCTTTGGACTAGGATTGGTGTTGCACATGGGGACAATGGACCTGTTCCTCTGACCCAAATGTGTAACTTTTTTCGGTTTGATTCGTAGGTAATGGGGTAGGATTTTTATGAAGGAGTAATGCAGATGAAAAATGAAGAAAATGGGTTGAAACCGTTTTTTAGGTTGATTTTGTCGACGAATATTCCAAAGGCTGCTTTAACCATTGGGTTAGTAGGGAGTATTATTACGACGTTTGTAGGTCTTTCGATTCCGTTATTAACACGGGAGCTTGTGGATGGGTTCTCTGGGATATCCCTTAATGTCACACTCGTTGCGGTGATTGCGGCCGTGTTTATTTTACAGGCTGTTATTGACGGAGTGTCGACCTACATGCTTGCTGCGGTTGGTCAACGGATTGTTGCCAGATTGCGGGAGAAAATGTGGGAGAAGCTTATTCGATTGCCAGTCAGCTATTTTGATAAGCAACAAAGCGGGGAGTCTGTGAGCCGAGTAGTTAATGATACGGGAATCGTAAAGGATTTAATCTCACAGCATTTCCCGCAATTTATCACAGGGGTCATTTCAATCATCGGTGCGATCATCATCCTCCTGGTTATGGACTGGAAAATGACGCTACTTATGCTCATTTCGGTTCCGCTCACAATGATGATTATGATGCCACTTGGTAAAAAGATGGCGAAAATCTCACGCGGGTTACAGGATGAAACCGCGACATTTTCAGGGAAAATTCAACAAACGTTCAGTGAGATTCGCTTAATGAAATCATCAACAGCTGAAGGATTTGAACAAGAAAAAGGAGTAAGCGGTGTACGTAACCTACTTACATATGGGTTAAAAGAGGCAAGGATTTTTGCGCTAATTGGCCCAATTATGTACACGATGGTCATGATTGTCATTGTTATCATTATCGGGTATGGGGGAATTCGTGTCGCAAATGGTTCCATGACAACAGGTTCACTTGTTGCATTCTTGCTTTATTTGTTTCAAATCATTTTTCCAATCACATCATTTGCAATGTTCTTCACTCAGCTTCAAAAAGCAAAAGGAGCCACCGAGCGAATTATTGATATCATCGAGCTTCCGTTAGAGGAAGGGCAAAATGGAAATGACATCGATATTTCAAATTTACCAATTCAAGTTGAACATGTTTCCTTCGCCTATAGTGAAGAAGAACCAGTCATCCAAGATGTATCGTTCGAAGCGAAGCCAGGTCAAATGATTGCATTTGCAGGTCCGAGTGGTGGTGGGAAAACGACGATGTTTGGTTTGTTAGAACGTTATTACGAGCCTACAACTGGTGAAATTCGTATTGGGGACACCCCAATTCAAGAACTATCATTAGAGTCTTGGCGAAGTCAAATTGGCTATGTATCACAAGAAAGTGCGATGATGGCCGGAACCATCCGTGATAATTTGTGCTATGGACTAAAAAATGCAGAACTAATTTCGGATGAACGACTATGGGAAGTCGCAAAAATGGCCTATGCGGATGAATTTATTCGAGATTTCTCACATGGATTAGACACAGAAGTAGGCGAGCGCGGTGTAAAATTGTCAGGTGGTCAAAGACAACGAATTGCAATTGCAAGGGCGTTTCTGCGAGATCCAAAAATACTTATGATGGACGAAGCAACCGCAAGCCTTGATAGCCAATCAGAAAGCATCGTTCAAGAAGCATTATCCCGCCTAATGGAAGGACGCACCACTTTCG
The DNA here is from genome assembly GCF_036962705.1 of Bacillus sp. JJ1562. Classification (NCBI taxonomy): domain Bacteria; kingdom Bacillati; phylum Bacillota; class Bacilli; order Caryophanales; family Bacillaceae; genus Bacillus; species Bacillus sp. JJ1562. The sequence goes on along the minus strand of NZ_JBALOQ010000024.1, from coordinate 160,112 downwards.
TTATTGCCCATCGCTTATCAACAATCGTGGATGCCGATCAAATCATTTTCATTGAAAAAGGAATGGTTACTGGAAAGGGAACGCACCAGGAATTGATTGCGGAGCACGAATTGTATCGGAGTTTTGCGGAGCAGCAGTTGACATAGAGTTTGAAACAGAGGACTAGGTTCATTTACCCTATTGGGTCAATTGAACCTGTCCTTTTCAAAAGGTCATAAGTATTCTAACTTAATTTAGCATTTGATTAACCTCGTTAACATACCGGTTTGCTTCCTTCGAAAGAATATTATCATTTTTCTTGATCCACCCAAATCGAAAGGAGGTGTCGATAAAATCTGCTAATTTTATCGCTGACATTTGGTCAGTTGCATCGTTCATCGTAAATTTAGTAGATATATCATGTCCAATCGTGACTGCTCCTAGCTCTAGAATCCCTTTATAAATTACATCTAAATTTGTTGTTTTTAAGAAAATATCAATTGGACCATATAATCTTTGGAAGTTTGCTATAAAATTTTCGACATATTCATCTTTGTATATGACAAATGTTTGTTGTCTTAATAATTCTGGTGTAATTTCTTCTATGTTTTTAGCCAAAGGCGAATGTTTAGAGACATAAGCTAAAATTTCCCCCCTAACAACTGGTGTGAAATGAAGATCGGTTATCGAGTCAATATTTGTTTTATTAAGGGCGATGAAACCAATATCAATTTTATCATTACGTATATCATCTACTATTTCCATGCTGGCTTTCTCGTTAACTTCTATCTTTAGGGTAGTAGTGCTCCTTTTAAAAGTTAAATAGGTATCTACGATTGGGCCTGTTAAACCTGGTATGACAGAAATCCTTAGTAAATCATTACTATTGTTTATTTGATTTCTGGCTTCCTCTTTAACTTGATAAATAGCATGTAACGCTTGTTGTGCTTTTTCTACAATAATAAGGCCTTCCTTTGTTGGAGATGCACCTGCTCGACTACGATGAAAAAGTAATAGATTTAGTTCCGCTTCTAATTTCGTAATAGCTTGACTTAATGCAGACTGACTTATATTTAATGTTTTCGAAGCCTCAGCCAACGATTTTACTTTTGCAACCTCTACAATGTAGGATAATTGCTCTAAATTCATAGTTTCACTTCCTTAAGTAATACTTAACATAAGATTAATTATATTAACTTTTGCAAAAGGAATCAAAGGGTTATACTAAAAGAGTAGTAGTTTATAAGAATAGTAGTTTATAAGAATAGGGAGGGGATACCATGCAAGCAGCAGTTTGGCATGATGTAAAAGACCTACGTGTTGAGGAGATAGCAGAACCAGTCATTTCATCGGGAAAAATCAAGGTGAAAGTAGAGTGGGCAGGTATTTGCGGAAGTGATCTACATGCGTATTTACATGGTTTATCGATGGAAACGCATCCAATAAGTGGTCAAAAGCCACCGCTTACGTTAGGTCATGAATTTTCTGGAACAATTGTAGAGGTTGCGGGTGATGTAACACGTTATCAAGTTGGTGAAAGAGTTGCAATCGAACCACTCCTTTATTGCGGAGAATGTTATGCATGTAAAAGAGGCTATTATAATCAGTGTAGCAAGGTTGGCTTTGTTGGATTAAACCGTGATGGCGGTTTTGCTGAATATGTAATTGTTGATGAAACAATGGTGCATGTTCTGCCTGACAATGTTTCATTTGAGGAAGGGGCATTAGTTGAACCGACTGCGGTTTCTTTCTATGCAGTAAGAGAAAGTAAACTAAAGCCGGGTGACGCTGTCGCTATTTTTGGTGCTGGACCCATCGGATTATTAACATTACTTTCCGTTAAAGCAGCTGGTGCGACTCAAATTATTGTAATTGATTTGTCTCAAGAACGCTTAGAAAAGGCAAAAGAACTAGGGGCGACTACTGTTATTGATGGAACTCGTGATGATATTGTTGAAACGATTCTTGGGTTAACAAATGGTGGAGTTAGTGTTGCTTATGAGTGTGCTGGTGCACAGCAAACCATGACAAGTGCAGTATCTTCTGTGAAGCAAGGTGGACAAGTAATGGCAATAGCTGTGTATGCCAAACCTGTTGCAATTGATATGGGACAACTTATGTTTAAGGCAGCTGATATCACATCTACACTTGCATATAGACATGTATTTCCAGAAGTAATTGAGATGATTGCGACTGGTAGATTAGATGTGAAATCTGTTATTACAAAGAAAATTGAATTAGAAGATATTGTTGAAGAAGGTTTTAATCAGCTAATTAATGATAAAAAGCAAGCCAAAATTTTAGTAAGACCGTCAAGTAAGTAATATATCAATTTTACATAAGGAGAGGGGATTACGATGACAAACTTATCAGGTAAAGTAGCGATTGTAACTGGAGGAGCTTCTGGTATTGGATTAGCTATAGTTCAACGATTATTAGAAGCAAATGTAAAAGTAGCCGTTGCTGATTTAAATGCAGATAAGCTAAAAGAGTTAGAAGAAAACCATAAGGGGAATGTAATTGGTTGTGTCACCAATGTGATAAAAGAGAGTGATATCGAAGCACTAGTGAGCCAAACGGTTGAAACATTTGGTGGACTAGATTACGCATTTAATGTTGCAGGTGCTTCTAAAGCAGGTGCAATTGTAGACCAAAGTGAAGAAGATTGGGACTTCACGGTTGATCTTTGTTTAAAAGGTGTATTTTTATCCGTTAAGCATGAAGCGAAATATATGAAGGAACATGGCGGAGGAGCAATAGTCAACGTTGCGTCATTGAATGCGCATGTACCAATGTTTTATGGAGCTGCTTATTCATCTGCAAAAGCGGGAGTAGAAATGTTAACAAAGAATGCAGCCTTAGAACTAGCTCAGCATAATATCCGTGTAAATGCCATTCTACCAGGATTAGTTTCAACACCACTAACTAAAGGATTAACAGATGTTGAAGCAATTAACGAAGCGTATATGGAACGTATCCCAATGAGACGTGCTGGCTCACCAGATGAAATGGCAGGACCTGCATTATTCCTAGTGAGTGATAATGCATCTTACGTAAACGGAGCAAGCCTAATTGTGGATGGAGCATGGGCAGTAAGTGGTTACCCAGATTTGAGTAAATTTATTTAAGATGAATATATGGGACAGGGGAGGTCTCTTATCCCTCTGTCCATGATTGAAAGGTGTACTATTTTTGGTACACCTTTTTGTGTACAATAAAATTAGGATTATTATAATTTGGATTCATTTCTTTCTATTAAATCGAAAAAGAGATTTTGTAATGATATTAGGAGGAGGACATTGCTTTGAAGATCACACTAGGCNNCACTAGGCTACTGGCTCGATTCAGCTACCTATCCTGATGCTCTTGGAGAAAAAGAGGCAGCGGTTGGCACTGTAGTAACCGGTTTCAATGGCTTGATCGGCATTCTGGAAACTCAGCTAGGACTTACTGCCCCGAAGGCATCCGATAACATTCGAATCGCAGAATGGCAGGAACTTATACGCAAACAGGATACAGGAAATAAGCCATTCTCAAATTCATTCGCAACCGACCCATGGAATACAGCTAAAGAATTGCTGCGCCGCCGAGATGAGCTAATACTAGCGGGCTGGGATCCGACGATTCATAACGGTGGAGGCAGCAGATGGCTTGAAACGTTAGCTCAATTGGAGCTATCCAATCACAATATGACACGGGGATTACCAGATCGAGTAAGAGCCTTGGTCAATAAATTGCATGGCCAGGTCCGGTTAGATATTGAATCTGTTACGATTGTGGACGAAGAAGAATCGCTATGGGACCCATGGTGTATTCAGTTAATCGATTTATTAAAATTTCAAGGGATACAAGTTCATAAAGAAAACACACATCTCCAAAGTATAACAGAGCAACCTGCAATAACAGATCTAGCTTTACTGCAGTCAGTAATTTATGGTGAAAAATCGGCTGGTGAGGCTCACGGTGATGGAAGCTTGTTCTTAGTTCGTTCAGAACAGGAATGGGAAGCGGCAGACTTTTTAACTAGCTTGCTACAAGTTCATGACTTGGAAAAAAAAGTCTTAATTAAAGGGGAAGGATCTACTTTCCTTGATGAGCTTCTTCACAGACGTGGAGTTCCAGGATCCGGGGTTGACGCCACATCTAAATGGCGTGCTGTTCTACAAGTGTTACCCCTAACGATTGATACTTATTGGGAGCCGGTACGGGTCGACCGAATGATGGAGTTATTGACGATTCCTACCTCTCCGATTCCAGGGGAAATTCGCTATCGATTAGCTAGTGTGTTGGCTTCAAATCCTGGAATTGGCGGACCGCAATGGATGAAGGCGATAGAAGATGGGAAACAGGATTATGAGGAAGCATGGATACAAGAGGGCTGCGATGAATCAGAGGTAAAGAAGCGTCGGAAAAACATAGTTGAGAAACTTGATTTATGGGTTCGTCATGAGTATTATAATCCGAACGATGGAATGCCTTTTGAAAAATTGGCTCACATCTGTCAAAAAGTCAGTCAGTGGGCGGCGACAAAATATCATATGACAAATGACTTGATTTATTTACATGCCTCTCAGCTTGCCCAGGATTTTCTGGAAGGCGCAAAAACGCTTGGTGTTAGTAACGTAACCCATTTACAAGTTGCCCGTATCCTAGACTCTGTGTTGGGTGAAGGGTCAAAATTAGAAAGTTACAGACAAGAAGCATCAAAGTGGCATGTTGTTGATCATCCCGGCCAAATTTGGGGGATAGCCGATACGATTGTTTGGTGGGGATTTCATAAAAGTATGGAAGGGCCAAGCATTCGTACGTGGACAAAGGCAGAGAGGTCTTGGTTAAAGGACCATGGTGTCAACCTATCAGGAGAAGATGTACGCCGTAGGAGAGAAGCGGCTTCTTGGCAGCGGGCAGCACGATTAGCCAATCGTCGGTTAATTTTAATTGCTCCAGCAAAAGTAAAAGGGGAGGAATATCCAATTCACCCTTTTTGGGACGAAATTCGTTTTGCTGTAGCGAGAGATAGCAGTACTGTAAATAAAATCAGCTTTGAAGCGGTGGAACTTCGTAAACAACAGAACCCTGTCCTGTTCGGAACCGTTTTTGAGCGTACCGCTTTAAAGAAGCACACGATATCTGCGCCAATTAGAAACTGGAAGATACCTGAAAATGTCGTTTTGCCTCGGGCAGAAGAATCTGCCACAAGTTTCGAAGGGTTGATAGGCTGTCCGGTTAAGTGGACCTTTAGATATGCGGCAAATGTAAAACCTGGAACGATTTTGTCCTTGCCGAACGAGTCATTAATGCTTGGGAATCTTGGACATGTCATTTTGGAAACATTACTTACAGAAAAATCGAGTTGGCAGGAAGATGAGGTAAGAATCCGCGTTGGGGATCTTTTTGATGACCTGACTCCTAAGTTGGCGGCTACTCTGCTTGAGCCGCAAAACGGTATTCTTCGAAACGAAACTCGGTATAAATTACAAAATTCACTACAGCAATTTTTTAAAGTGTTGAATCAAGAAGGTATCCAAATTAAACATACGGAATTAGAGCTACAAAAAAACTGGAAGGACGGGGTAGAATTCAAAGGTCGATTAGACCTGGTGGGCGAAACATCGACTGGGAAAAAGATCCTGTTCGATTCGAAATGGTCAAAAAGACCAACAAACTACAAAGAGCGTTTACAAAACCTATCCGTGCAATTGACGCTTTATCATTGGCTATTAACGGAACATGAAGATGAAGAACTTCCAGTCGCTTATTTCATGCTTCGAACAGGGCACTTTTATAGCGTGCCACATGAGGAATTTCCTTCTGATTACCATGTTGAGGGACCATCCCTCATTGAATCACAGAAGGTTTTACAAAAATCGGTTGCTGATGTTTGGTCACAGCTCGCAAACGGGACGGCAATCGCACCTGGGGTTCCATCAGTATCGGAACAAGTTTCAGAGGATCTAGCTGAGGAGAATCCATTTGTGTCGGTGATTGATCCACCTTGCAAATATTGTGAATATCAGAATCTATGTGGATTTAGGAGGGTGAAGGAATGACTGGAAAGTTAACCATGTTGAGTGCTGGAGCAGGGGCTGGTAAGACTTATCGTCTTTCCGGTGAAATCTTAAAATCCATCCAGAACGGGGTGCCACCTGAAAATATTATGGCAACCACCTTTACAACAAAAGCGGCTGATGAACTGATTGAGCGAGTTCGTCTTAGATTGCTGGAATCGGGGGATGCCGATTCTGCTGCCCGTATTCTTGACGGATATGTTGGCACCATGAATAGCGTATTCGGTAGACTATTACGTGAATTTGCTCTCGAAATGGGACTTTCACCTGTTCAAAAAGTACTGGCCGAAACAGAAGCCTCCGCAATGTTCAATACAATTGCAGACGAGGTAATAATGAAATTTTACCGGGACTATCGAGAAGTATTCATCCGTCTCGGTTTAGATGACCTAGCTGATGAAAATAACTGGCGGAAAAAAGTCCTTCAGGTGTTAAAACTTGCTAGGGAGAATGGCATGGGTCCTGTTGATGTTCAAGCATGTGCAGATTATTCATGGGAGATCATGGCTGCTTGGTTGCCAGATCCTTTACCGAATCCCGATAAGCTTGATATTGCATTAAGGTCTGCTTTAAACGTAGCAAAGTCAGAACTACCAGGTGCCGATACAACGAAAACAACAGCAAAGGCAGTCGAGGCGCTGGATCTAACGCTTCGGGAGTGGGAGTGGAATGGATTCCTCTCCTGGCAGCAATGGGCGAAAATGAGCAAGCTATCACCGGGAAAGAAAAGTATGGACGCTGTTTCACCGATACATGCTGCAGCCGCGGTTCACGATCGTCATCCAAGGCTACATCAGGATATGAAACACGCGATGTATGCTGTATTTTTATGCGCATCGGAGGCAATGGAGCTCTATAAAGAGGAAAAAGGCAAACGAGGCATAATTGATTTTACCGACCAGGAATCAATGGCTTTAGATTTACTAAAGAATGAACAAAATGTTGAAGTGTTAAAGGATCGAATTTCCGCTGTGTTTATCGACGAATTTCAAGACTCAAGTCCGCTGCAAATTGCATTAAATATGCAGCTTCGCGAGTTAGCCGAAAATGCAACATGGGTAGGCGATGTCAAGCAGGCCATTTACGGCTTCAGAGGAACGGATCCCGAGCTAATGCAAACTGCGATGACCAGCATCGCTGATTTAGACATCGAAATTTTGGATGCATCTTATCGTTCACGCAAGTCACTCGTTGATTTCGTTAACGCAATTTTTGTTCCTGTCTTTGAAGCAAGAGGGATGTCTGCCGACAGAATCGCTTTGAACCCTAAGCGGGAGGACAAGCTCGAACAAGCATCGGCAGTGGAAACCTGGTCATACTCCTATTCGAAAAATGTAAAATCGGATGCTGCCCATATTGCATTAGGTGTTGAAAAAGTGTTAAGCCAAACAGATCAGTATCAAATTGTTGATAAAATAACTCGAGATCTTCGTCCGCTAAAGGGAGGGGATATCGCCATCCTTTGTAGGGTAAATGATGATTGTGTGAGGATTGCCGAAGCGCTTTCGAAACTCGGAATCCCTGCAACCGTCGGGGAAAGCGGTTTATTGGATACACCTGAAGTGGTTTTTGCAGTAGCAGCTTTCAGATATTTAGTAGACCCTAGGGATACTTTAGCGCTTGCGGAATTGATCCATTTTTCTTCCGAATTATGGGGAGAGGGACGCTGGCTATCTGATTGGCTTGATTCAGAGAAACGAGCAAACATAATCGAAACTGAGCCGATCATCCAAGAATTAGATAAGGCCCGTGGAAAAATCGTTCAAATGAGCCCATCTGAAGTATTAGACCTGGCATTAGTCATATCAAGAGCAGATGAAATTTCCTTAAGCTGGGGAAAGGGTGATCAACGGCTAGCAAACTTAGACGCCCTTCGAAAGTTATCGGTCAAGTATGAAGACATTGCAGGTACTAATGGAACAGCAGCAACAGCAACGGGATTTCTTTTATTTCTTAGTGATGCTGTAAAAAAGGACAAGGAATTAAATCTTGTCGCCGAATCCAACGATGAGAATGCAGTACGCGTACTAACGTACCACAAGGCTAAAGGGTTAGAATGGCCATTTGTCATTTTAAATTCATTAGAGAAATCATCAGAAAGAAGCAAACTGCCAGTATTCGATCAAATAATGGCCGTTAGCACCACTCGCTTTGATGTAGAGGATCCACTTCACGGACGCAAGCTTTATTATTGGCCATGGCCATACGGCAAGCAAACAAGCAAGGTAAGCCTTGATGCCCATGTACTAGATGCACCTGAACTACACTATAGGCAACAACAGCTCATTGATGAAAACCAACGACTGATGTATGTAGGAATGACACGAGCAAGAGATTACCTAGTTTTTACAGCTCGTGATTTTTCAAAAGTGAGTTGGCTTAATGAATTAACAGATGATGATGGCGTTCCTGTGATTCAAAATCTTGGGGTTACATTAGACAACCAAGAGCAGATTCTATCTGATAACAATTTCGGAAAAATTGTCGTTAAGGGAGAAGAATTTGATTGCAGGGTCAGGGTGTTAACAATTGAAGAGGAGACGGAACATATAGTTCAACATCCTTCAGTAGAGGAACATGTTTATGTTGGAGAAACTCTTGATGCGCCACCATTTGTACCGGCTAGATTTGTTCCGAGCGAGATAAAGGATGATCAAACTGAGCATGAAACTAGGAATTTGACCGAAGTTGCATCGGATGTTCTAAAGATTCATCGTATCGGAAATCGACTTCCACTATCCGGCAACCCAGACATGGCACTTCTCGGAGATATGGTTCACTCCTTTCTAGCCGTAGACGAACGGACAAGACCTCGAGAAGAGCGATTGTCAATGGCTCAAGCGATACAAGGAAGGTATGGTATTAGTGCATTAACGGCAGAAGCTATGGTGGAAGCGTCTGATCGGTTACAGCTTTTTATTGATGAAAAGTACCAAGAACTCGTGTCATTACATCCTGAGTGGCCAATTCATCTTCGGAAAGGATTGCAAAAGGCATCTGGTTGGATTGATTTACTGCTCGATACACCAAGTGGTTGGGTGATTATTGACCATAAATCATTCCCAGGTAAAGAAGCAGATTGGCTGTCACGCGGAATGAGTTACCTTCCGCAGCTTAGAACCTACGCGCAAGCCTTATCTAAGGCGACTGGACGTCCAGTTTGCGAAGCCTGGATTCATATGCCAGTAGTTGGTACGATGATTCATTTTACCGAGGACGAATTAATATAGATTGATTGTCTGCCACCTTGATAAAAAAGTGGCAGACATTTATTTGATATTGAAAGGGGTTCACTGCTTGGCTGAGATACCGAATACAACTAAAATTTTAGCGCTTAAGAAGATTTTTTTTGAAGAAACAGATGAAGAACATAAATTATCGGTAGCCGATTTAATTGATAAATTACACCTGGAATTAATGACGAATGAGCCAATCGATAAGAAACGAATCAAACGATACATAGAATCTTTAAATGAAAGTGGCTTTGAAATTCTGCAGGAAGAGGAGAAGTACGGGAAAATCGTCTACAGTCATCAGTCGAGGTTATTTGAAACATATGAACTGAGAATGTTAGTCGATGCCATTCTTTCTGCAAAGTTTGTCACAGAGGAACAGGCTACAAATATTATCAAGAAGCTGGGTCAACTAACTAGTGTACATATCGCAAAAACACTTCCAAGTGCAATCAAGTACAACAAATCGATGAATCACATTTTTCATCTAACAAAAGTGTACATTGATAAACTACACCAAGCGATAGATGAAAAACGTGTACTTTCATTTAAATATGGAAAGTTCAATATGGAACTCAAGTTTGAGCTGAATCGGAATGGCCAGGAATACCTCTACCATCCCTATGGATTAATTTGGGATCAAGGTTTTTATTATTTAATTGGTCAAAAGGATAATAAGGAAGGCCTGAGTTATTACCGAGTTGATAAAATGAGAGACGTCATGGTGTTGGATCAGCACTTCAAAAGCAAGGATTACAATATTGATGAATATCTACATACCAATTTTCACATGTTTTCTGGAGAAGGGGAATGGGTGGAGGTAGTCTTTACAGGTAAAGGACTCATGAATCCAATTATTAATAAATTCGGATTGGATGCTGACATCAAAAAGGTCGATGAGGATACCTTTATTTTAAAAACAAAAGCAATTGTTGGTGAAGGATTTTTTAATTGGCTTCGTGGTTGGGGCAGTAAAGCAAAGCTTCTTTCACCGCCATCTTTGGTCCAACAGATGAAAGAAGAAATCCAGAAAATGAATGAACTGTATAAGTAGGGTTCACTGGGAGTGACTATTTATATGTGATTATATAAGAAACTAGAAAACTCGGGGGAATTTAATTTGAAATCACTAAAACGAATGCTCTATGAACTAACGATGGATAAAGACTTTGTCGCCTTAAAATTCCTAATTGATCGTCCGAATGTCTTCCATGTTGTTGGTGCTACTCATTTAGAAACCTGGCATTCAAGGTTCTTATCCTGGCTATTGGATCCGACAGAAAGGCATATGCTGGGGTATTATCCTTTTCAGAGATTCTTAATGGCTGTTGCCGAATCAGCAGATGAAAATTTAGACAATCTTACCGATATAGCAATGCTGAACGTGAATCAATTTAGAAATCCTGAGGTCATAGCCGAAAAGGATATTAACAAACTAGATATAGATGAGCAGGAAACCAACGAGGACGTAGAAAAAAATGATGATAAAGGAAGACTAGATGTCTTTTTTAAGGTGAATATCGTCGATGAAAAAGACCCCAGTATGGAAAAAAGGCTTATTCTCGCTGTAGAACAAAAGGTATATGCAAGAGTTGATATAAATCAATGTAATAAATACTTAAGAAAGTTCGAAGAGAAGTTCAAGGACGAAACATTTCTGCTTGTAGGCTTGGTACCAAAAAGCCAAATCAAAGACTCAAATGAAGCAACGTTTGGCAGTTCAAAATGGTTTGGAATGGACTATCAGCAATTAGTGGACATTGTTTTAATGCCTTGTCTAGATAATCCTGATTTAAGTATTTTTGCCAAACCCATCATACAGCAATATTTAGACGCATTACGGATGCCTTATAAAGGAAACCGTGAGAAATTAGCTACCATTGAAGAGGAAAGAACCTTAGTTCGCTCCTTATATGATCGTTTTGAGGATGTTTTTAAGGCAATTACTAAAATCTCAAATGAAGAGGATAGCGAAGAACGAAACTATGTGAACACAGTAGTGAACGAAACCTACGGGGAAGTTTTTAGAACCATCAAATGGATTCTTCTCGAGGAGAATGACGTGGAAGAGATATGGAATTTTTCAACACCATTCCAAAGAAGCATCTATAAAAGATGGGACGAGCTTAAAATCGTCATTCATTACGAGAGTGAAGATACAGTTATTTATGCAAACAATGTACCTGAACTTTGGAAAAAGACGTTATTGTGGGTTGAAGAGCATAATCTTCCTCTTCATCAGCTTGTAGAAGAAGGTTTTATTCTTGGCGGAGGAGATAGAGGACAGCGCTATGCAATAGCATTGCAACCAATCCATAAAAACAGAAAAAAATTTGCCTCCATCCACGAGTATGAATCTATTAAAACGGGCGAGACATACTACCTTGAAACCAAAATTAATCCCGAAAGTGGTATGAAAACCATTGCTAAACTATTAAAAAAGTTAGATGTAGAAATTGAAACTCCGCTACTTGCGAACGGTGAGGAAAGTCTACTATAGACTGATAGGAATCATGAGAACTCTCGTAAACGTTGTAAAATCCAACGTTTACGAGCGATATTCTGATAGATGTTAATAGAAAGGGGGGTACTATTTGTCGCTTTTACTAGTACATAATAGATAAATACCATACCTTTTTATGCTGCATTAAATGCATACCAAAAATACCAATCTTCCATTATTTCTTATTAATTGACTCCACAACATTCTGCCCATCATCATTTTCATGGTATTTCACTACAATCAAATCATTTTCCTTAAAATCATTAATATTTGCTTCAAAGAATCTAAAAGCCATTGCTCCTGAATCCATCATTACTTCAAACGATTGATTATCAATCCAACCTGTAAAAGATCCTTCAACTGTGAGAAGTGTAGTTTTTACATTTTCTTCTTTAGGCTCCGTAAATTCAATTTCCCTTTTATATTCAACAATGATTTTTTGCTCAGCGCCAATTTTTGAATTGTCTTCAGCACTAAATTTTGATACACCCAATATTCCACCTACAATTGTAATTCCAAGAACACCCACAGCAATTAAATTTTTCATTTATGAACACTCCTTATATCATCTAAATTGTTTTACCAATGACTTAGACGACGGAATTCCCAATTAGTTACATTTTATTGGTGAAAAATTAAGCGTAAATTACTGATGGGACACGAACCTGTCCTCTTTCCCAATAGCACTAATAGATAAAAGGAAATCCCAATGAGTTTTGTGAAAATCATAATATTAACCATATAGAGTAAGGGTGTGTAAAAGGAAAAAAGGTTTTTTTAAAACATTTTATATAATACAGTTTTTATTTGAACAACAAAAGGGCCTGTCCCCCAGTGTACTAAGCATTGCTGCACACTGGGGGACAGGCCATATCTTGCGGCATCCAATATCATGAAAATATTTCGGGGTTTTCCTCTAGGATCTGATATAACAAGTCAGTCATTTTTACAGTATCACAGACTCTTACGGTTGCATCGCCAAAATGACCTTTGTACATAACTTGATTATTTAGAAAAACTTCGTCAACACGCTCATATTTTTCAGAGGTGTGACCAATATGCCTTCTTTGTGGTACAGAAATTTCTGTTTTATCAGGTAATACGGTGTATAGCTTTTCGTAAGAATCGGTTAATCGACCTTGAATATTGACCCATTCCTCAACTCCATGAATATAGGTGCATCTTCGTAAATCTACTCCTATTAACAAAATGGTCGCATTCTGATCTAGTAATTTCCCCCAACTCGATTTCCTCGCACAGGGCGTGTCAAATTTTTCATTTCCTTCAACAAATTCACGAGCACCTTTTCCTAATGCAGCTACAGAATGTGTGGGATGCCATGAGCGAACTACATTCGGACGTTTCCGGAAAAGTTCTGTTAATAGACCAACACATGATGGTGACTCATCTACATAAAACCGAGGATTCTCAGCATTAATATACGACCAAGTGTGGGTAGGGAAAACTAAAAGGCCATTTTTCATATATTCAGACAAAGCATCAAGAACGGTATCCGCGCCATCCTCTACTAAGCCAATACTTTTCATAGACGAATGAACAAGTAATGTTCCATTTTCATCGATTCCTAATTGTTTAAGATGATCTAGTAAGTCTTGTTTTGTGTACATCTCATTCTACCTTTCTATCTTTATAGTAATAGAATACCATATTTAGTTAACTAGTCTATTGAAAGGGTTTGCAGATAAAAGTGAGTGCGACAGGTCGTTGACCCAAGTGGTACGATGGACCTGTCCCTCTGTCCCCAAAAAAAAAGCAAGTCAGCTATTAAAGGCTAACTCGCTTTTGTAATGCCCCTGCCAAGGAACTTCATTTTACCACAAAGGAGAAGTAACGTTACACTTTTCCTAATCAATACTTATTTGAAAATCCGGTCAATTGCTTGAATTTCATCAGGTGTTAATACGACATCTAACGTTTTCAGATTATCTAGCACTTGTTCAGCACGCTTGGCGCCAGGGATGACAGCATCAATCTCGTCTCGGATTAGATACCATGCCAATACGAGGTGTGCAACTTCTATTTGTTTGCCATGTGCAATTTCTCGGAGTTGTTCTACTTTTTCCAAGTTCTGATGGAATGCGCCACCTTGAAGATGTGGCTTATTTTTGCGTAAGTCATTGAAGGTGGTGTCTTTATTGTATTTCCCAGCTAACAAACCGGATGCAAGAGGGAAGTAGGGAACAAACGAAATCTTATGTTCGGCTACGTATGGCAGCAATGTTTCTTCTGCAGAACGATCAATCAAGTTATAACCACCTTGATAGACATCCACATAACCATCTTTATTGGCTTCTCTTATTTGCTCCACCGAAAAATTAGATATACCAATCGCACGAATGATCCCATCCTCTTTTAAGCGTTGTAAAGCACCGACCGCTTCATCTTTAGGTGTTTTTTCATCAGGGAAATGGATATAAAATAAATCGATATAATCTGTTTGAAGCCGTTTCAAACTCTCCTCAACTGTTTGGCGTAAAAATCCGGGTGAATTACTATTAACATTTCACTACCATTTTCTCGTTGCGCACCTTTTGTCGCAATTATGACATCACTGCGATTACCGGTTTCTTTAATAACCTCTCCAATTAATTCTTCAGAACGTCCATTTCCATACCTATAGGCAGTATCGATGAAGTTAATTCCGTTATCAAACGCAACACGAACTAACTCTTTTCCTGCTTCTTCATCAAGATTTGGGTATAGATTATGCCCTCCAACAGCATTTGTACCAAGACCAATTGGGTTTATGTATAGATCGGTTTTACCTAGTTGTACTTTTTTGGTCATCTACCTTTCCTCCTCAATCTAGTAAATTAGTTCAACAAAAGATTATTTCTTTATTTTACCATCTATTATTGAAGGGGGATATCTTACAACTTTGATAAATCTAGAATCAATAGACAGAAATTTATTTTTCTAACGGGTCCTGCTGACTGGGGAAAACATTAAAACGGAGTATGAATTAGTAAATAATTTCGTACTCCGTTTTTAAAGAAATAACAACAATTTCTTAGTTTTTATATATACATTGATGTGTATATATATTTAGGTGTATATTTATAATATGAATACAACTACGATGCAATTAACATTACAGATAATATCAGAGCCGAATCGGTTTAATATTGTGGAGCTATTGAAAAAAGGACCACGCTCTGTAAGTGAAATAGTTCAGGCTCTCGAAATCGGTCAACCTCAGGTGTCACGCCATTTACGGATCTTGGGGGATGCTGGCTTGGTAAGATCCCGGACTAAAGGACAACTGCGAATATATAGCCTTGAATCACAGCCATTTCAGGAATTAGATGCTTGGTTCGATTCATACAGCATCTTATGGGAGGAGCGTCTAGAAAATTTTGAAGACTATATACTCGACATAAATCGAAAGGAGGATAAATCGCCCTAACATCTTCTTCATTTAGAACTGATAAAAGATCTAGAGGTTTGAACTAATTTGTTAGCAAAGGTGAATTTGAAATGAGAAACAAAACAAAAATCTACAAAGATAATGTGCGTAGAGAGCTTACAGTTGAACGAACCGTTGCTATTCCTCCCAATCTTGCATGGGAGGGAAGGACTAAACCAGAACATATTGCTCGTTGGCAGGGACCAAAAAAATGGACCTCAACCGTATACGAAATGAATGTTAGACCAAATGGTGTTTGGCGCTATAATTTAAGGCCTAATATCGGGGATGGAGAAGAGGCATATTGTAGAGCCGTATATCAAGAGGTTATGGAACCAAGTAGATTAGTCTATATAGACTCATTCAATGATGAAAATCACTTACCGGACTTTTACCTCTAGCCAAATATGAAACGCTTCATGAGCAAGATCACTCCGCAGTTATAATGGCTCCAGACGAATTGGCAAATGCAGTAGTGAGATTTACTTTTAACTATCAAAATTCAAATGGATTATCGATATAAACTTTTGTTGTTGGTATCCTAAAACAGTTAGGCGCATTTCTTAAATAAGTGATGTGCCTCTTATTATATGAACTAGGTGAGAGAATGGGGAGGTAGGACAATGGCAAATGGTATTATAAAACCAAGAAGAGTTATCTTAGATTTAGCGGTTACCTTAGATGGATTTATTGAGGGTCGAAACGGAGAAGTTGACTGGTGTGTAATGGACTCAGATATGGGTTTTAAAGACTTCTTAAATAGTATTGATACCATTTTATACGGAAGAAAAAGCTATGATTTATGGGGGCAATATACCCCAACAACTGATGCCCCGGATACGGAAAAAAAAATGTGGAATATCGTCCATGGTAAAGATAAATATGTGTTTTCGAGAACGCAAACCAGTAAGGATCATAAGGTGAAATATATAAATGATCATATTTTTGAAAAAGTAAATGAATTGAAGAAAAAGCCGGGTAAAGACATATGGCTTTATGGAGGAGCTAGTCTGATTACCACTTTAATAAATTTAGGACTTGTTGATGAATATAGATTATCTGTTCACCCTGTAATATTGGGAGAAGGAAAACCTTTGTTTATCGACGTAAAGCAGAGATTGAATTTGAAATTGGTTCAAACAAACAGATTTTCGTCTGGTGTTGTTCAATTAATCTATTATTCAAACTAGATATACGTTAAAATATTGACCGGTGATTGACTTGCAGGACCTGTCCCTCAGTCCCAGAACCTGTTTCCTCTCACATTCTTATATGATAAGATGGACAAGCCGCTACATAGTACGTACTAAATGATAAAGGAGATGATCATGAGTGAAACAGGAGTTTATCGAGGTTATTAATGGAAGAGAGAACAATTTGAAAAATGTTCATGTAGAGATTCCAAAAGGGAAAATAACGATTTTTACAGGGGTATCTGGTTCTGGTAAGTCATCCATTGTGTTTGATACGATTGCTCAGGAAGCGGGTCGCCAGTTAAACGAGACCTTTAGTAGTTTTGCTCGTCAGTTTCTGCCGAAATATAGCCGACCTGAGGCTGATGAAATTAATAATCTGTCCACAGCAATCATCGTGGATCAAAAACGACTTGGTGGAAACGCAAGATCTACGCTTGGGACGATTACCGATATTCATCCACTTTTCAGACTTCTTTTTTCTCGTTTCGCCGAACCGAGTATTGGTTGGAGTAATGCATATTCCTTCAATGATCCAATTGGAATGTGCCCACATTGTGAAGGAATTGGTAGAACGATAACGATAAACCTTGATGCCGCGATCGATAAGGAGAAATCTTTAAATGAAGGCGCAATTTTACTTCCAGGGTTTGGACCAGGCACATGGCAATGGAAAGCATATGCTGAATCTGGTTTCTTTGACAATGATAAAAAAATCAAGGATTATACAAAAGAAGAATATGAAAAGCTCGTGTACGCCGAAGAGGAAAAAATCGCAATCAGTTACATGAATGGTGAAATCAATACCACATATACGGGCTTGGCAGTAAGATTTATGCGACAAAATATCAATAGAGACAAAGATACATCGAAAGCCGCCGAGAAGAAAATCAAAGAATTTACTACTACTGGCACATGTCCTAGCTGCCAAGGAGCACGTTACAATGAGAAGGTCTTGTCTTCTAAAATTAAAGGCTATTCCATTTATGACCTGACAGCGATGCAGCTGGATGAATTATGTGATGTGCTTGTTCAATTTGATGATCCAAATATGAAACCGATTGTAGACGGGATTTTAGAACGTGTGAAAAATCTTTGTGACATTGGTCTGAGTTATTTGACCTTAACACGCGAAACACCTACCTTATCAGGTGGTGAGTCACAACGGGTTAAAATGGTAAAATATTTGTCCAGCAACTTAACTGGACTAATGTACATATTTGATGAACCAAGCACTGGACTTCATCCGCGCGATGTCTATCGTTTAAATGATTTACTCGTTAAATTACGTGATAAGGGAAATACGGTTTTAGTCGTGGAGCATGACCCAGACGTCATTCAGATTGCAGACCATATCATCGATGTTGGTCCGAAAGCTGGTGCTGGTGGAGGAAACATTATGTTTAGTGGAAGCTACCAGGGGTTATTGTCATCTGATACACTCACTGGTAAGTTTTTAAACAAGAAAATGGAGATAAAGGCAAACCCAAAACCAGTTAACGAGTTTTTGGAAAGTCAAAAAAGCAGCCTTCACAATTTGAAAAATGTCAGCCTTCGCGTGCCAATAGGTGTTTTTACTGTTGTTACAGGAGTAGCGGGCTCTGGTAAAAGTACGCTTGTAAATGAGGTTTTTGCAAAAGATTACCCAGATTCCATTCGTATTGATCAAAGCCAAGTACACGGTAACATTCGTTCAAATCCAGCAACCTTCTCCGGTATTATGAATTCGATACGAAAAGCTTTTTCGGATGCGAATAATGTGGAGAGTGGGTTATTCAGCTATAACTCTAAAGGGGGCTGCGAAACATGTGGTGGAACTGGTACGGTGGAGCTTAATTTATCTTTTATGGATAAAATGGAAATGGAATGTAGTGAATGTCATGGCGACCGTTACAAACAGGAGGTACTTCAATATCTTTACAAAGGAAAAAACATTGTAGAAATCATGGAGATGTCCGTCGCGGAGGCTGTGGGATTTTTTGAAGCAAAAGACATTCAGAGACAACTAAAAAGCATGGAGACAGTTGGACTTGGATACCTGTCATTAGGACAACCATTGAACACATTATCTGGCGGGGAAAGTCAAAGACTGAAACTTGCGAAAGAGCTAAATAAAAAGGGTAATATCTATATTCTAGATGAACCGACAACTGGATTGCATCTTTCAGATGTCTCCAATATTCTGCTAATTATCGAAAAATTAGTTGAGAAGGGCAACACAGTCATTGTCATCGAGCATAACCTGGACGTCATTCGAAATAGTGATTGGATCATTGATCTAGGTCCGGATGGTGGTACTGGTGGTGGAGAAATATTATACGAAGGAACACCAGCAGGTCTTAAGAATTGTGAGCGATCGATAACTGCAAAGTATATTTAAATAAATATGTGCCTGTTCCGTTTTGTGAATGTAATACTCGAAACAGGAATTGGAATTCGGAAGTAGTCCTGATTAATGGGGGCTGCTTTTTTGATGTTTCTTTGTGGTCTGTATTCTATTTCTATCACAAACTTTCGCAATGGTTGGAGCCTGTTATCTTAAGGAATTTAAGAAAAAGCGAAACTAAATGATGTTATATCCGTAAATAAAATATAAGTAAAATGGATGTTGTCAAATCTACGTAAATAAATGTAGACGGAATGAGAGTTGACATAAAGGAGTTAGTAAGGAGGTATTACGTTGGATAAACATGTAGATGAATTAATATCGATTATAAGGAAGCTGAAAAGCACCATCAGTAAAGAAAGTTGTAAAAAGCTTGATCTAAATAAGTGTGAACG
Organism: Bacillus sp. JJ1562; assembly: GCF_036962705.1. Lineage (NCBI taxonomy): Bacteria > Bacillati > Bacillota > Bacilli > Caryophanales > Bacillaceae > Bacillus > Bacillus sp. JJ1562. The sequence goes on along the minus strand of NZ_JBALOQ010000024.1, from coordinate 140,928 downwards.
AGTGGTTCAAAGGCTTGCTTCTTTTTCAGACAGCTGTGCGGAATGTCAGCAATATCTGCTTGATTTGAGGGATTATTTTATTCAACTAGAAGCGAATATAGATGGGATTGAGACGGATCTAAAACAACATAAAAAAATAATCCATGACATTGTGTCTCATCTCCAAAAGGAGCATAAGTTGGTACCTGAGGGTATGTACCTTACATTATTCATGTCGATAGGCGTGAGTTTGGGGATTGTGTTTGGATTAACGATATTTGATAATATTGGTTTAGGACTACCGATTGGAATGAGTATGGGCATTGCAATTGGTGCCGGTTTAGATGCAGATGCTAAGAAAAAGGGGAATACAATTTAGTCTCTTGGGCAAGATAGTTGTCTCGTTTTTACTTGTTTTAATGGCTCCACTTGGTGACCTTTGCATTTATGAATGAATCGAATTATATCTGAACATTGATAAACTTGGAATGAGTTATCGTAAGTACTGTTGTTCATAAGCTCTTCTTTATAACAATTCCTTATTTTTCTTATAAGAGTGTTTTAACGAAATGTAGCTTGTTAGATACCAAATAAAGCTCGCACTTAGTAATAATCCAATCAATTTGACCCATATATCTCGACTACTAGGTATACCTACAAAAAGTAGATATAACAGAGTAAATTTAACTACAAAACTGCACGTTCTATTGAAAAATATCCTTCAACTCTTTTTTATATGACTTAGAAAAAATTACAGAAGCACACGCATATGTAGAAAAAGGACACAAGAGAGGAAACGTCGTTATCACATTGTAAGAGTGAATGAGATAGTGGAAAATGGAAGGATATTGTAAATGGAAAAAAGGAGAGACCAGTCTATCTCTCCCTATTCTGATTCTCTATAAGGTATTGAAATCCATATAAAAGCAAGGAATCAATGAATAATAGAAGGGATAATTGATATTTTTTCATTCGAACCAATGACGCGATTCCCCATTTTGTCAGCCATTTTTCCACTAAAACAAAAGTAAAAATAGAATCTACTATCAAATTTAGGATCATATAAAGATAAAATTTTCCGTATGTCAATTTAAGAATCCACAATGAACCAATCATGAACGGTCCCCAAACGAAAGGGAATGAGCCCGATAACTTGGGATGGAGTTTTACATTCCACCACCACCAAGTCCTTTTTTTAGCTATAATATTTTCGAACATTGTAACTAAAGACATAAATACAGCTGCTAGGAAATAACGTTTAATCTCTTTTTTCTTCATTAAGGGAACTGTAAGCCATGATAAGATCATCATAAATAGTAGTAGTATTTTCTTATATTTCATTAATTTTATCATCCAAATCCTCCAATAGCCTACAAAAGAAAGCAGCCATAGAATAACGGAAAGGCATCATTACTTTGAACCTTTTGCTAAAGTTTTTCTGTCAATCGCTTCTGGTTGTTTTTCTAACCATCCTTGTTTAACCATAATATTGTAAGAAAAAGCACCTGCCTCCATAGCATGGGTAAATACTTTAGAATAGTTTAAGATGATATCCGATCTCCAACTAGAGCCTAATGATGCACCATAGTAAGAAAGACCAGCGTGTACTAAAAAACCAGCGTGAAACATAATCAACTTGTCAGAAAACGGACTGACAGTTGAGTCAGTAACCTCAGCATCCCATTTCTCAGGTATTGGTAAATGATCCTGTTGCAAGATTGAGTCAAAACTTTCGGCATCTTTTCCTGCTAATTTAACGTTTTTTATCATAAAAGTACGAACATCTTCCAGCTCCGCCACCTGACTAAAAGCTAAACTTAATGTTTTAATAAATCCTGTTTTCGTTGAATTAAAGAAAAGAGTGCTGATTTCCGAACTATTAAGTGGTCTTTTGTCACCGATTAAATTTGAAATGAACCCCGGTGATTCGATAAAATCCGTTTCATCTGGTGAAGGAACGGATGGTACACTTGTGAATTTCGGCTCATTTTTAGCTAATTCAACTATTTTTTGGAATAGTTCCTTAGAGGATTCTGTGCATTCAAAAAAATAATTTTGAATGTCTTTTCGTTCCGTATTTGTGATAGCTAAACTATAAGCGGTTAATCCATGGATTGTCATAATATAGGAATAAAAAAGTAAAAATTGATCAGAAAACAGTCGAGGGGCGTTAACATTTACGTCACTCCCTGTAAATCCAATTGGAATTTTGAAATTAGCATTTTTTAAGAATTTGCTTATTTTCGTAACGTGGCTCTCAGCTAATTGCAATGACACTTCTAAAATTGGCTTAATCTCTTTGTTTTCAACAATGTTAAGAAAATATTTGTATACACATATTGCCATACTGTCACCCATATACTGTAGCCAAAGTGCGGATACTTCAGCAGCGGTTAAAGTATTGCTGTTTTTTGTTTCTTTAAAAATACCCAAAGAAAGTACCTCCGATTTTTAGTTCTGAGTTTGGTTTCGTAATGAAGTAATCAGTATATACACAATTTAAATTGCTGTTGTTTTGTCATGTCATTTTCCTATATAAAATAACATTCCCAAAATATGAAAAATTATCATAAAAAAAGACATAGATAATAATAGATTGCGTGTTACTTTAAGTGCTGGCGGGAGTTATTTATTAATGGCTGATATTGTTTAAACTGGATTCATCGTCTGTATGCTATAATTTGGAGGGTAAAATTAATTAGGGGTGACCATTCTTGGCAATACATGTTGTATTATATCAACCAGATATTCCGGCTAATACTGGAAATATTGCACTTACTTGTGCAGCAACGGATACAGCCTTGCATTTAATCCGACCACTTGGCTTTTCAACAGATGAAGAAATGATCAAACGAGCAGGTTTCGATTTCTGGCATTCTGTAAACATCACATATTATGACTCACTGGATGACTTTTTTTCGAAAAATGAAGGTGAGTTCTACTATATTGAGACTTTTGGTAAAAAAACACATTCAGCCTTTGATTTCAGTGATGGATCAAAGGATCATTATTTTATGTTTGGAAAAGAAACTACGGGTTTACCAAAAGATTTACTAGAAAAAAATAAAAACCATTTTTTGAGAATACCGATGAATCAAAATGTTCGTTCACTCAACCTTTCGAATACGGCAACAATACTAGTGTATGAGGCATTGCGCCAGCAAGGATATCCCAAATTAAAATAAATCTTCCGTCTTGGAAGATTTATTTTAATTTTCGGATACAGAAATGATGTAAAATGCCCCTTTAGCTCAAATCCTTCAAGATAATCAATACACCGATTTGTAAAAAAACTTCTTTGACTTATTCTAAAAACTCCCAATCTGGATTCCAAACTACTTCCCATAAATGTCCATCAGGGTCCTGAAAATATCCAGAGTATCCACCCCAAAAAGTACTTTGTGCTTGAACTGTAATATTTGCACCAGCCTCTTTTGCTTGTTCCATAACCATATCAACTTCTTCTTTACTCCCGACATTATGACCGATCGTAAATTCAGTTGGACTCGGTGCGGCCTGAATCATTTTTGTATCATGAGCGATATCCTTACGGTTCCAAATTGCAAGTTTTAAACCTGATTGTAAATCGAAAAATGCGACAGCACCATGCTCGAATTCCTGGCCTATTATTCCTTGTGTCGGTAGCCCAAGTCCATCACGATAAAATTTCAATGATCTTTCTAAATCATCTACACCCAATGTAATAACTGAAATTCGTGGTTTCATATAAATCCTCCTACAAAATGAATTGATAATGGAACTTTATTACCATCATAACTAAACTGCAATTGTAAATCTCCTAAGTTTTGGAGTATTTTTATTAATATTTCCTTGTTGATCTTGTAATACCTTTTTTAGTTTTAAGCATTGTGCGCCTATCACCTGATTTGATAGGAGTATGGGACATTGGACCTGCCCCTCTGTGCCGGAAATTCATGACTTTTGGTCCATTAAAAACCAGTAAGTAATTGGTAAAATTTACAATATGGTATATTGCCAAGAGGAGAGGACGAATGGAACTTATAGATGAAATTGAAAGAAAGGTGCAACGCCGTAAATGTTTGATGATGGTTGATATTTTAGAAGGATATCGGTCCAATATTCACCAGGCATTAAGCAGGATGGGCAATAGTAAACAAATTTATCGGTCTGCTCATGGTAGGTATTCCTTTCATTGGAAAGGGCAAACAAGAAATGCATACGAAGAAATTGCTGCTGAGATCAATAGTACGGGGAACAAAATAAATCATCAGGGTGAGCTTCTAATAAAAGAAATCAACAAGGAGATTCGTAGATTACTAGCTAAAGCGGAGGCTTTAAGATGAGCGAAATTACGGTCAAGGCGAATGAGTTGGAGGAGTTTGCAGATCAAATTGGAAAAGCGGAGCGGGATTGTAATGATGCTTTGGATGCAATTAACTGGCATTTTTCCTCGTTGTTATCGAATTTCCCAGGAGTAGTTCCTGGCTCTATACATAATTTAGAGGCTGATTTAAAATATTCAATTAAAAAATACAAAAGTAAGCTCGATGAGCCCAACAATTAGTAAGGCTGACAGCTGCTAATATGAAAAACGATGAACAAAAGATGTCTGGTAAAGTAGGGGAGTTTTTACTAGAATTAGTCGGCTGGTACGACATCCAGCGTGTATTTAGTGAGTATGATCCTGTTACAGGTGAAAAGCTTTCAGCAGGAGATCGGGTACTGGCTTTAGGATTTCTCGCTCTAACATTTGTTCCACCTGCAAAAGCAGTTGGGGTTGGAGGGAAAGTTGCGGTAAAAGGTGCTAAAGCTGGTCTTCCTTCCCTAGCAAAATCACCAGAAGCATTCATGGAAATCCGAAATGTATTAGATCCGAAAAGGGTACAACAAGCATTCCGCTCCGTGTATAATGAAGTGGTAAAAGGTCCAATCGCAGCGACAAAAGTCTGGTTTGATAAAATCAAGAAGGGGATTGGAGACATTCCAATTCCACAAATCAGGCAAGAGACGTTTGCAGGAGTTGGAGTAGTAAATAAAACCGTTAAAGATGCTTTCGGAGAGGCAAAGGATTTTATTCAGTTAATCAAGAGTTCAAAGCTGAATGAGTTGGATGTTAAGGGTGTTAATGTATCCGAGAATGTGACCAAGGGTATTGATAATGCTAAAGATATAACCAAATTAACTGTTGATGATATACCAACCGCAAAGAGTGGGAACTTTAATAAATTCTTCAATTCTCTTAAAAGTAGTGAACTAGAGGAACTTTGGAAAGATAAAAAAGATTAGAAAGAAAATTGAACGTCAGCTTAGAGAACCTGGAGGTTTACATGAGTGGCATCTAGTTTCAAGGGCACCGCAATTTAAGTATTGGAAAATTAGCGCTGAAGAGATTAAAGATTTACGAACAGCAATATCTGATGTTAAATTTGTCAATCCAAACGGTGCACATGGAGGGCTAGGATCAACTAAAGCACATAATGAATTGTTAGCAATAATAGATACTTCAAGCGACTATAATACATTTGTAAGAAGACTTAATAATTGGGCTAATTATAGACTAGAGGGTGGGGTTTCGTCTTTACCCGAAGGTCTTAGATTAAAATAGGAGGATACTATAATGGAAAAACAAGGATGGGTTTCTATTTGGTTAGGTAATATTAAAGAAGAGGACTCTATAGGAGAGTATGTAGATTTATCGTATGATGAGGATGGCGAGTCTGTCCCTTCCAAATTTTTTATCGATTTTAATATTGATATGGATGAAACAGATGAGGATACTATAGAAAAAGCGGTATATAAGAATAGTAGTAATGATATTTCCACATTATTAGACGGTTGTTCGTATGAAGAAATTATCATCCCAAAAATTAAGAATAGTATAGACTTAAAAAAATCATATAATGCAGTAATTCTGATATACAATTTTGAGTATAACAATGAAATTACTTCAACTGATGCTTTTGATTTTATTACTGCTACAAATTATGAGTAAGAAAACACTTAATAAGTATGGAGAATAGACATATTTGATGGGTAACACAGAGATAGTTTTTCTAGAAGAACTTCTTTACAATACAAATAATAATAATATTATCAGTGAGAAACAAGAACGTATTTCCTGATTTTGGTCAGTACATTAATTTGTCCAGAGAGTAAAGAAAACGTGTGTAAATCACTAACCAAAAGAATGAAATTATAAATGAAAGTTCCGAACATTTGCTTTTTTTCACCTGCTATGTTTAACTTATATCTAATAAGTTAATAATCTAACAATTCGACTAGGGGTGCATGAAAGTGCTGAGAGGTAGAAATATCGACCCTTTGAACCTGATCTAGGTAACACTAGCGTAGGGAAGTGGAGTTGGTAATATAAACGTATATTTATTGCCGAACCCATTCCTAGTCACTAGTGATGGGTTTTTGTTTTTTATCTCCCCGATGTCGAAAATAGAAAGGGGAAATAAAAGTGAGCAGTTTATTTACAGACCGTATATGGAATCGAGTAGAGCCGATTTGGAGTTCGTATTTGGAGCATCCTTTTGTGAAAGGGATTGGCGAGGGTTGGTTAGAAAAGGAAAAGTTCAAGCATTATATGAAGCAGGATTATGTATACCTGATAGAGTATAGCCGTCTATTTGCATTAGGGAGTGCAAAGGCTCCTGATCTAAAAACGATGTCTATTTTTGCAAATCTTTTGCATGGCACACTCGAGATAGAAATGGATCTTCACCGCCAATATGCATCAAAATTTGGTATATCTAATGAAGAGCTCGAGGCAACCAAGCCCGCATCGACTACGACTTCATACACAAGCTACATGCTGAATGTGGCACAACTTGGAGGGGTTGAAAATGTTGTCGCAGCTGTCCTTGCCTGTGCATGGAGCTATAGCTTTATCGGTAAAGAGTTAGTAACATGGCCAGGAGCCATTGATCATGAATTTTACGGTGAATGGGTGAAAATGTATTCATCGGATGAATTTACTGCGTTAGCTGAAGATTGTAAAAATCTAATCAATGAAATCGCAACTGGTAAACCAGAACGAGATTTAGCAGCACTTGAAGAAATCGTCGTCAAGACAAGCATGTTTGAATACATGTTTTGGGATATGGCGGAAAACCTAGACGAGTGGCCGATTAAACTATAAGTGTTAGATCTTATGATTAAAAGTAAAAAAACATTTTTCGAAATAATCCGATATTTACGTTGACAATCTTCTGTCAACTCAGGTAAGGTTATTAATAATACTAAATTAAATACGATTTTCTCTTATCAAGAGTCGGGGAAGGAACCTGGTCCGTTGATCCCGCAGCAACCGTTACTGAGAGTAACAAGGTGCTAATTCCAGCAAGCTAATGCTTGAAAGATGAGTTTGGATGTACATAGTGCCTCTTCCTCGTCGGAAGGGGCTTTTTGAATTTCGCAGTTTTTTTCATTTAAGGTGAGTAAATCCATAAGGAAAGTCGTATTTTAATTGGTGAATAATAGTAAAGGGAGAGATTTTTAATGTCAATAGCAAAAACTGATAGCTTGTATAAAAAGGAATATTTCGGAAGACTTCCGGAATTGAAAAAGTATGCACCGCAAGCCTTTCAATCTTTCATAAAGTTTGATAGCCAAGCTTTAGCTGCTGGAAGACTATCCGTGAAGCAGAAGGAATTGATTGCAGTGGCGGTAGCCCATATCACGGGTTGTCCATATTGCATTGACTTACATGTTGGGAATGCGAAAAAGAATGACTCTACTAGAGAAGAAGTGGCAGAGGCCATTTTTGTAGCAACAGCATTGAAGGCAGGTTCTGCTTTGGCACATGGCGTGAATGCACTAAATGCATATGATGGAAACGGCGATGAGGAGCTTTATAAAGCAGCCTATTTTGCAAGACTGAAAGAATTTGCTGACTTAAATGGTGAGGCATTTAAAGCATTTATTGATTTTGATACAAAATCTCTCAAAGTACAAAATTTAACAGAAAAGGATAAAGAGTTGATTGCGGTTGCTTCTGCACACACAACAGGCTGCGCGTATTGCATCGACCTTCATACGAAAAATGCCAAGAAGGCGGGTGCCGATTTGGAAGAAATCGCGGAAGCTATTTTCGTTGCTGTTGCATTAAAAGCAGGATCTGCGTTGGCACATAGTGTAAATGCACTCAATGCCTATGATGAGAAGTAATTTGACAATAATCTAATTGATGGGAAACACAAACTTTACTCCAAAGGTTTGTGTTTCCTTTTTTCATATTTTAATTATATACTTACTCCCACAATCCTCTCATAGCTGTAATTACCTCTTCAAAAACGATTTGATCAATCAATAATAATATATTAACTAAGATAAATTATTTATTGATATTCAATAAATAATATCTTATAATCAATATGACGCTTAATCAGTTATGGACGATATTTGAGAAAATCTTCAACATGCTGGCAGTCAGAAAATCACAGAACAAAAAGATATATAAACGAGAAAGGGATGTAGTTCTTTGAAATCAAAAACAAAACAATTACTTATTTCAGGAGTTGCAGCAGCAGCTATTTTTAGCTCGTTAGCGATTCCTCAGGTTCGAGTTGAAGCGAATCAATTTTTATCATTATTCAGAGTTAATGAATTTGAAATGGTGAAGCTGACCCAAAGTGATATAAGAGAGATTGAGAATTGGGTAAGTGAAAATAAAGAAGGAACTTTGGACCTAATGGGAATTGGAAAGTTGGAAATGTCAGAGACATCAGGAGAACCAACATTCTATGAAACATACGAATCAGCTGTTGAAGCTGGCTATCCAGTACCTAAATTAGGAGAATTTGATATTGAGAGAGTAAGGGTAACTCCAGCATCAACGATAACCTTTACCCTTAATGTAGAAAAAACGAATCAATTATTAACTCAATTAGGTTCAGAACATCAATTTGAAGCATTATTAAATGAAAAGCCGTTTTCAGTATCAATCTTTGAAGCTATTCAAACTGAATACAAGCTGAACGATCAATCCATCTCATATAGGCACACAAAATCTCCAGAAATCAAGGTTCCTGAGGGAGTATCGATCGAACAGTTAAGAGCAACATTGCTTTCTCTTCCATTTATACCTGAAAATGTGAAGTCGCAGCTTGCAGGCATTGATAATATTGAAACGACATTACCCATTCCGCTTGTAGAAACAGAAGGATCTATAATGACTGAGGTGCGTGTAGGTAATGCTCCGGGATTTGTAATAGAAAGTGAAAATGACTCCTATATGGTCTGGAAGGAAAATGGCGATATTCAGATGCTCTTTGCTACAGGTAAAAAGACTGCAGATGAATTTATCCAGTTAAGTAAACAAATTAATTAAACAAATTAATTAAACTAAATTAAAAGTTCACCAGAGGTCTCATTGTACTCTGAACTTTTCTTAATACACATCATGGAGGTAGATGATGAACGTTATTCAGACGAATTCTTTAACGAAAACTTATGATGGAAAAGGAGGTATTTCAGATTTAACCTTGTCGGTAGGTGAGGGAATTGTGTATGGTTTTTTAGGACCTAATGGCTCTGGAAAAAGTACGTTTGTTCGTACACTTCTTGGATTATTGCAACCGACAAGTGGAGAAGGTTATATTCTCGGAGAACCGATTGGAACTACAAAGTCACGGGAACAAGTAGGGTATCTTCCAGAGTTATTTCGTTACCCAGATTGGTTAACTGGTAAGCAATTGTTACATAGTCATGCGGAACTATGTAAAATACCGGTTCGGCAACGAAACAAACGAATTGAAGAAGTAATCGAGTTAGTAGGAATGACTGGAAGAGAAAATGGGCGGATTAGTGGATTTTCAAAGGGAATGTCCCAACGAATTGGTCTTGCTTGTGCTATTTTAAATGATCCGAAGGTCGTTTTTCTTGATGAGCCTACTTCTGCACTTGACCCAATTGGACGCAAAGATGTACGAGATCTCATGGTATTTCTTCGAGACCAAGGAAAAACAGTTTTTTTGAATAGTCATTTGTTATATGAAGTAGAGTCAGTGTGTGATCATGTGTCGATTGTACATCAAGGAGAAATGGTTGCACAAGGGCCTTGGCGAGAATTAATGATGACTGAAACACAGGTTGAAGTTGTAACAGATCAGCCAATAAGTACGCCGGTTCCTTCATTTGTGAAAAGATATCAAAAAATAAAAGAGGAAGAAGGACGTACGCGGTCGATTATTCAGCTAGAAAATGAATCCGATATACCAAGAGTTATTCAATATTTCTCTTCAAAGCAGATTGCGATTTATGAAGTGAAACCAATCATTCCTCACTTAGAGGATGTTTTCTTGTATTGGGTGAACCAGAAAAAGGAGAACGATTATGTGGACAATCAGTAAACTAACCTTTAAAGAAATGATCTCAAAGCGGATCTTTTTAATAACGATCATTATGACACTCGTTTTTCTGGCGCTGTATGGAACGGCTATTTATTTTGCTGGAAAGGAATCACCGGCGGATGCTACTGCTGTTCAAGGAACAGAAGTTATATTACTGCAGCAGTTTATCGCCTCACAGTTATTAGGTGTCGGCCTTTATTTTTCATCTTTTATTATTGCTTTACTTGCGATTTTGTCTAGTGTTAGTTCCATTTCAGGAGAAGTGTCAAGTCATCAAATTGATACATGGTTGATGCGCCCAATATCTAGGTCCCAATTTGTATTGGGGAAGTTTGTAGGATTAGCTCTTCTCCTGATTACCTATGCAGTCGGTCTATTTTTTAGTATCATCCTGATTCATCAAGGGATTGGAGAGGAATGGATGGCGTTGGACATCAAACCATTGCAAATGATCAAAGCCGTAAGTATGTTTGCCATTCAGCCGTTTGTTTTGATAGCATTCGGATTATTTTTAAGTACTCGAATGACCACTTTAAATGCAGGAATTGTTTCAATCGTCTTGTATGGTGCGGCCTTTATTGGGGGCTTTATTGAACAATTTGGAGCTTTAATCGAGAAAACGAATCTAGTAAATATCGGGATTATTATGAGTCTTATTTTTCCTATTGATTCAGTATATCGTAAAATGACCATTTTATTATTTGATACGACTGATAATCCATTGTCACTTGCACAAGGTGGGATGTTCACTAGTGTCTCCACACCTAGTAATTTGATGATTTGGTATGCGTTGCTATATGGGGGACTTATCGTGATATTTTCCATTTATAGCTTTAAAAAACGTGATGTTTAGCGAAGTCTTAGTTTATGGTAGATTAAAAGAAAATAAATGAGCATAAAAAACCTATTGACAAATAAATGAAATAATTTTAAACTTAAAACAACTATTTTGTATTACAAGATAGTTGTTTTTTTAACCGCTATCTTGTTTTACCAACTACCTGAGGATAGATTAATTTTTTTGTTCACTATCTTGTATAACAAACTAGAGGGGGAAGTATGATGAAATGTCGATAAGAAGCCAATTGTTAAAAGGAATTTTAGACGGATGTGTTTTAGCTGTAATTGAAAAAGAGCCTATCTATGGCTATGAACTTTCACAAAAACTACTGAATATTGGCTTAGCGGATGTGAGTGAAGGAACAATTTACCCGATTTTATTGCGACTTCAGAAGAACGGGCTCATTCGTGGTGAAATGCGACCCTCAGAATCAGGACCAAATCGGAAATATTATTTTTTGACAGAATCTGGGTATGAGGCATTAGAGAGTATTACTGAAGAATGGGAACAAATTTCAATACCAGTGAACGAATTACTGAAAGGAAGGTAAGGATATGCTATCAATAAAAAGTGAGGCTTTTATAGACAATCTTAGGATGTACTTAATGATGTCAGGAAAAAACGAGCAAGAAATTAAGGAATTAATAGAGGAATTAAGTGATCATCTCACCGAAGCCGAGAAAAGTGGGAGAAGCGTAGCTGATATTATTGGTCAAACACCCGAACAGTATATGGCTTCACTGAAACAGGAAATGAAGACAGATTATAAACGACTTGTAAAGTTCCTTCCAGTCTATTTTCTTGGGGTTATTGCCTACTTCCTAATAGGACCAGCCATAAGAGGAGAGTTTGAACTAAACATTATACAAGTCATTGGGATGCCCATATTAGCTGTGTTGGGGCTTGCGATCTACGTTTATTTTTTACAAAATGCAGGTCGAAAGCAATATTCAAAGAAGAAATTTTTTCTTGGGGGAATGGTTGCGAGTGCGATTGTAACAACTTTAGCGATTCTAATAATTGTTGTTAGTTCTATATTCGTTAATCCGTTTTATAGAGGTGACACAACAGCAGATCTTATTGTGATTATGATTTGTAGCAGTATTTTTATCGGAACTGCGATTTGGAGCAAAACATGGGTTTCCATTTGGATACCAGCATTCCTTATTATTCCTGATGTTTTTACCCGATTTACAAACTGGAGTGTCGAATCAATCCTTATGATTAATATGGCTTCTTTTGTAATGATGTTTGTGGTCATCATTCTAAATATCTTGTTCATAGAAAAAAAGAAAAATAAGTTAGTCTGACATCTATAAATTGAATGCTTCCCAGTTAAAGAACTGTCTTTGAAGGTCAAACCTTTGGTCTATATATTCGTAATATTCGTATGATAGTAGTAGGTATTACGAATTAGAGGTGGATAAATGAAAGCAATTGTGTATACAAATTATGGTCCCCCAGACGTTCTTCAATTGAAGGAAGTAGAAAAACCACTTCCTAAAGAAAATGAAATTTTGGTAAAGGTAAAAGCGACAACGGTAACAGTAGCTGATATCCGGTCACGGAGTTTTACAGTTCCTCCCGCATTTTGGCTGCCTGCCCGAATTACACTTGGTTTCAGACAACCCAAAAAAGAGATATTAGGGATGGAGTTAGCTGGAGTGATTGAGTCAGTTGGGAAAGATGTCAAAAAGTTTAAGGAAGGTGACCAGGTTTTCGCAGCAACTCTTTCCGGTTTCGGCGCTTACGCTGAATATATGTGTTTACCGGAAGATGGTCCAGTATCAATTAAACCTTCCAATATAACTTTTGCAGAAGCTGCTGCGATTCCAATTGGAGCACGCACAGCTTTGTATTTTCTTAGAAAAGCTAATATTCAGAACGGACAAAAGATTCTAGTGTACGGTGCATCAGGAAGTGTAGGAAGTTATACAGTTCAGATTGCCAAATATTTCGGAGCAAATGTTACAGGGGTATGCAGTACCAAAAATTTGGAATTGGTAAAATCTCTAGGGGCCGACAAGGTAATTGATTATACAACTGAAGATTTTTCTAGGACAGAAGAGACTTATGATGTGATATTTGAAGCGGTAAACAAAAGTTCCTTTTCAGCTTGTATGAAAGTGTTAAAGAAGGGCGGTACCTATATAAATATCACTGAACCGTTACCAAGTGTTCAAATGCTATGGACTAAACTGACAAGCAAGCGGAAGTTAGTATTGAGTCAAAATTCACCTGAAACTCCAGAAGCATTAAACTTCCTTAAAGATCTTGTTGAGATGGGGAAGTTAAAAGTGGTCATTGATAGGTACTATGAATTTGATGAGATTGTAGAAGCTCATAGATATGTCGAGGAAGGTCATAAGAGGGGAAATGTTGTTATAAATGTGGAACTTACAAACAATTCCTAAATCTATGGCACTTGGTCCATTAAATTCTCTGTCAGAAGATAAGAAAATGTGGAGCTTTTTGCATCGACCAAACCAAAAGGATTTGGTTATGATGGCTGAAATGCTCGAGTCGGGAAAAGTAAAACCAGTGATTAATCGAAATTATGTGCTGAGTGAAGTCCCCCTGATGCACTCAAGTATTTAGAAGAGGGGCATGCACAAGGAAAAATTGTCATTACCATGTAACGGTGTTCAATAATCAATGTTTTTGTATATAAAAATAGCTCAGTTATTACCGAGCTATTTCTTTAAAAGAATATTGAATGAAAGCAACAGTTGAGTATAGCAAAATTTATTTTCCTGAAATTCTCTTACCATCCTTATACTTGTCATATTCACCCCAGGACAAATAGCATAATCCAGCTAAAAAACAGACTAAACTTAAGTTAATAATGGTATCCCCAACTAGTAGCGCACCACCAAAGGCTTCACTTAAACTTTTAACCAAAATAGCAATGGTTGAAATGGCGATAAATGTTATGCCGATGCTTCTTTTTACCAAACAAATCCCCCCTAAAGAATCACGTAAAAAAGTCTAAATTCATTTTCAGTTCCTATATCATATATATCCATAATTTAACATAATTAACTGTAATTAGTGAATAAGATTTTTCAAAAAATATTATTTTGGTAATTTAATGGATATGTAGAAAATAAGATGATATAACAGCGCATGGCTTTTATACTTTAAAATCTGAGGTGAATATATGGATTTTAGCAATTTTAAATCAATTAAGGATTATGGCTTTGAAGGTTATATTCCAGTTAGTCAATTAATGCATAATCATTCAACAATTCCCCATAATAAAGGAGTTTATCTGATACTTTATACTCCTGATGAATCTCCGGAATTTTTGAGTGAAGGTTCAGGTGGTTTTTTTAAGGGGCGGGATCCTAATGTTCCAATAGAAGAGTTAGAAGATAATTGGGTGATTGATACGAAAGTGATATATATAGGCAAAGCCGGTGGTGGAAAAAGCTCTGCAACATTGAATTCAAGAATAAATCAATTATTAAAATTCGGTAGAGGTAAAAATGTTGGCCACTATGGAGGGAGGATTATGTGGCAACTAGAAAATAACAATGATTTGATCATTTGTTGGAAGGAACTACCTGTTGAAGATCCTAATGAAGTAAAAAACCATCTAATCAGAGGCTTTAAGAAAAGGTATAGAAAAAGACCATTTGCTAATTTAGCTGATTGATTTCAGAATAGGTTCAAATATAAACTAATGTTTGGAGCGGAGAGGAGGAGATCCTCTCTTTTTGTTTTGCTTATGGACTGAGTAGCCTGAACACAATTTAAAAAGATAAAATGGAAATAACGAATTTGTATTATCATTTTTAAAGGGGTGTGGGGATGGAAACTATTTTAGGAAAAACAAAAGATGCATGGATTCAAACCTTTCCATTATTAAAAAAACTTATGTTAACCGAGGAAGTATTTTGGAATAATCCAAAGTACCAAGATTTTGAAAGAGCGATTCAACACGTTTCTTTAGGAATCAAGGATGTTAGAGATGCGGAAGAGAGATTAAAGAGGTTTTCTCCTTACATTGCTAGTCCTTTCCCAGAGACAAGGGAATCGAATGGAATCATCGAATCACCATTAATTGAGATTCAAGCTATGCAGGGTTTTCTTGAGAGTTTTTTTACTGAAAAGATAGAAGGAAAAATGCTCTTGAAATGTGATAGTCATCTACCGATCTCTGGATCAATTAAAGCAAGAGGTGGTATTTATGAGGTTTTAAAGCATGCTGAGGACTTAGCAATTGAAAATAAACTTTTATCTGTGGATGAAGATTATAGCAAACTCGACAGTGATTCATTTAGACAGTTCTTTTCCAATTATTCGATTGTTGTGGGTTCAACCGGTAATTTAGGATTAAGTATTGGAATTATAAGTGCTAAGCTAGGATTTAAAGTAACGGTTCATATGTCAGCCGATGCAAAGCAATGGAAAAAAGCCCTGCTTAGAAGTAAGGGAGTAACAGTAATTGAACATGAATTGGACTACAGTGTTGCAGTTGAACAAGGAAGAAAGCAGTCTCAGGAAAATCTCAAAAGCTATTTCGTAGATGATGAAAATTCCACCAATTTGTTTTTAGGTTATGCCGTAGCAGCATTAAGAATACAAAAACAATTAGAGGCAATGAAAATCACCATCGATGAACATCATCCATTGTTTGTCTACCTTCCTTGTGGAGTTGGAGGAGGGCCAGGAGGTGTGGCTTTTGGACTAAAGCTTATCTTCAAAGATCATGTCCATTGTTTTTTTGCTGAACCGACCCATTCACCTTGTATGTTATTGGGATTACTCACCGAGCAGCATGACAAAATTTCGGTCCAAGATTTTGGCATTGATAACAAAACAGCCGCTGATGGATTAGCTGTTGGAAGACCATCGGGCTTTGTTGGAAAAACATTGAAACACCTGATTAGTGGGGTTTATACGGTAGATGATCATTATCTATTTGCTTATCTCAATATGTTGGCTCAAACGGAAAACCTCTATTTAGAACCCTCTGCCTTAGCAGGCATGGCCGGTCCAGCTCGATTATTTGTAGAACCAGAAGGAAAAAAGTATATCGAAAATAATCGATTAACAGAAAAAATGAAGCAAGCCATTCATATTTCATGGGCAACAGGCGGGAGCATGGTTCCAAAGGACATAATGGATTCGTATGTGGAGACAGGGGGAAAGGAATTAAAATTAAATAATTCCAATAAATCTCTGTAGAGTCACCTGTTCAATATTGAGCCGTTTTCTTTGAAGTACTTGCATAACTAAAAAGCGTTAATAGAATCTAGTATAAAAGCAGTGTTTTTCACAAGACACTGCTTTTTGGTATTTTATTGAATATTTATATCCGAAAGTAAAGTCTGAATAAGTCTTGCATCAAAAATCACCTTCATGGTTCAAATTTGGAGCATACACAAATCTAAGGGAGCATGTTTGCCTATGTTTGCATATCCGCCTAGTCAACAGACCACAACATGTAATAACCCTAAATATCCCGAAAAATCCAAAAATACGGCATTTGAGCAAATAGTCTAAAAAGATATACAATTTTAAAGACGACTGTGTTTCGAAGTAAATATGAAATTTCTATTTTTTAAAAGGCATTGCCATTTAATATTTTGCTGGTTTTCAAATTTAAGGGGGAATAAGTTAATGAAAAAACGATTATCGATTTTATTTTTAATACTAGTCATAGGAATCATGACAGCTTGTGGCACAGGTGAAGGAGTGGGTGGCACGACTAAGGGAGCTACCTCAGGGGGATCAAGTCTTGATGAACTGAAAGAAAAAGGAACGGTTACGATTGGTTTTTCAAACGAAGCACCATATGCCTATCAAGATCCCAAAACGGGTGAATTAAAAGGAGCAGCCGTTGAAATTGCGACAAAGGTTTTTCAAAATATGGGCATTGAAAATGTTGAAGGTCAGATTGCCGAGTGGAATCAACTTATTCCAGGCGTAAAAGCTGGCAAATTCGATGTAATCACAGCGGGAATGGCGATTTTACCAGAACGTGCTGAACAAGTGGACTTTGGTGAACCAGAAATTCAATATGGTGAAGGCTTAATTGTTGAAAAAGGAAATCCATTAGATCTCCATAGCTACACAGATATTGCGAACAATCCTAAGACCATAGTGGCAGTAATGTCTGGTGCAACAGAAATAGAGTTTTTAAAAGAGATGGGTGTTAGTGAAGATCAAATTCTTGAGGTTGCTGATATTCCTGCTACATTCTCAGCCGTACAATCAGGCCGTGCTCATGCGACTACAGGGACAGAAATGACTGTGAAGATGGCCTTGGAATCTTCTGATAAAAAGTCATTAGAATTTGTTGAGGATTTTGAGCAGCCAGATATCAAAGGTGTACCTAGTTATGGTGCTGCTGGATTTGCTAAAGGCAACGATGAACTCAGGGAAGCTTATAACGCAGAGCTCAAAAAGCTGAAAGAAAACGGAGAAATTCTAGATCTCATTACCCCTTCTGGTTTTGGTGAAGGGAACCTTGTTCCGAATGATATAACAACGGAACAAGTAATCAAAAGTTTAAAATAACACGGGGAAGGTTGTACAGGTCTCCCAATGGGAGATCTGTTTTTTTCATAAAAATGAGGTGAGTCAAATTAGTCAAATAGGTGAAATCTTTTCGATATTACTACGAGGTCTTAATATTACGCTTCTTATTTTAGGTGCATCCGCATTTTTCTCTTTTCTAATCGCATTTTTAGCGGGGTTTGGTCGATTGTCGAAGAACATTTTTCTACGAAAATTTACTGGGTTTTTCGTAGAAGTTTTTCGCGGAACCTCTTTAATTATTCAGTTGTTTTGGTTTTTCTATGCACTGCCGATTTTGTTTGGGATTGATTTAGGATCCGAATTTTGGGCGTGTGTGATTGCGATTTCCATGAACTATGGAGCCTACATGTCGGAAACGGTTCGTGGATCGATTCTCTCTGTTTCGCGTGGACAAACAGAAGCAGCTATCGCGCTGAATATGTCACGTTTTCAACGTATGAGACTTATTATTTTGCCACAAGCAGTCAGGATGATGCTTCCGGAATTCGGTAATTATCTGATTCAAATGTTAAAGGCAACTTCACTTATCTCTCTCGTGGGCTTGGCCGATATTGTGTATCGAGGGCAACTATATACAAATACCAATCTTTCTTCGACGCCTACCGTTTACTTAATCATACTTGTTTTCTATTTTATTATCGCCTTACCTCTAATCGGTTTAACGAAGTGGGCGGAAAAACAATCATCGAGGGGAGTTGCTAGCGAATAATGTGGGATTGGAATATGTTTTTTGGATCACTTCCGATGATTTTTAAAGGGATGTGGGTGACCCTCGGGGTGACGATTGTTTGTTATCTGTTTGCGATGGTATTCGGTTTCGTCTGGGTTTTTTTAAAACGAATTCCATTTAAACCTATTCAGTGGGTCGTGTCATTTGTTCTTGAGTTTATTCGATCCACACCACCACTTGTACAATTATTCTTCTTATTTTTTGGATTACCAATGGTTCCATATATAGGAGTGAGCTTAAGTCCATTGGCGGTTGCTGTGCTAGGTCTTGGCGTTCACTATAGCACATATATTTCTGAAACCTATCGTTCCGGAATTCAAGCTGTGGATAAAGGACAATGGGAAGCCTCCATTGCGTTAAATATGTCAATTAAGGATAGGTGGACAAAAGTCATCCTTCCGCAAGCGATTCCTCCGACGATCCCGATGTTAGGGAATTATTTGATTATCATGTTCAAGGAAGTGCCGTTGACATCGACAGTTGGTGTTGCAGGTATGATGTTCATGGCTGATAGATTCGGTGCGAGAAATTGGGCTTATTTAGAACCATATACTTTAGTGGCGATCTTTTTCCTCCTTTTAAGTTATCCATCAGCAGTTCTGATAAAAAAATTAGAAATCAAACTGAACCGACGATTCGACAAGAATGATCCAACAGGAGCTAGAAGATTAAAAAAGGGAGTGGCAATCAATGGCTGAGCCAATTGTAAAATATAAAAATGTAACAAAATCTTTCGACGAGGTGGATGTCTTAAAAGGGATTAACTTAGAAATCGCACCGGCTGAAAAGATTGCTTTGATCGGACCTAGTGGGTCTGGTAAAACAACTATTATTCGGTTATTAATGACATTAGAGGAACCTAGTTCAGGTGTCATTGAGGTGAATAGCCAAAACCTTTGGCAAATGGAGAAAAATGGTGAACTAGTGAAAGCAAATGAAAAGCATTTAAGGCAAATTAGAGGAGATATCGGGATGGTATTTCAGCATTTTAATTTGTTTCCTCATATGACCATTCTAGAAAATTGTATGACAGGTCCGATTAATGTGAAGGGCGAATCAAAGGATATAGCTAGAAAAAATGCAATGGAAATGTTAGAAAAGGTGGGTTTAGGAGATAAATTAGATAACTATCCGAATCAGCTTTCTGGTGGTCAAAAACAACGGGTAGCGATGGCACGTGCCCTTGTGATGCGTCCGAAGATTATGCTGTTTGATGAGGTAACCTCTGCCCTTGACCCTGAGCTTGTTGGTGAAGTCCTTGAGGTGATCCGTGAAATCGCCAAAGAAGGTGAAATGGCGATGGTGCTTGTGACGCATGAGATGGATTTTGCTCGAGATGTCGCCGATCGGATTATTTTCTTAGAGGATGGTGTAATCGCGGAGCAAGGGACACCCGAAGAGGTATTAGAAAATACGGAAAGTGAACGGCTCCAGCAGTTCCTCAGTCGTTTCAGATCTTAAAATTCATAGAAGTTCCATAGGTAAAAGAGTTACCGATCAAACATGATCGGAACTCTTTTTTACTTATTGAATTAAACATTATCAACATCAGAGTGTGCTTTAGTAATTATCAGGCTTATATTTATTGCTTCCAGGAAGTATCTTGATTTCATTCCAGGCTTTAATCGCTTCTTCACGACCTTTCCCTTGGTTAATCGGGTCATTAAAAAAATCACGAATAAATTGATTATATTCGAATTGTGGTGAAATGTTTTTCCTGTACGAAGGGTCTTTCTTTCGTTCTTCTTCCTCATACCAAGCGTCTATTACATCACGATAAGTTTTTCCGACATTGTTTTTAAAATAATTTTGGATATAAGTGGAGAAATGAAATTTTGGAATAACTGTCTTAAAAAATGTTCTTATATTTTGACTACAACGATGGTTTTCTGTAATGACTGTTTCAAGGCCCAAATCTACTTGAGGTTCCTTCTTTTTAATCGCTTTTTCTTTTCTAGCAGGCTTCTTTATCTCCCCAGTCTTTAGAAATACTTCAATCCGGTTGGAAATCTCTATTTTAGACCCAGAAGCACTTAGTCCATTTTCTTTACAAAAAGATTGTAATTCTTCCTTTAACCAATAAAAATCTACAAAACTATCTACACTAATATCTTTCGATAGTTTAGGTCTCATAGATTATACCTCCAAATTTTTCATACTTTTCATTATAGAACATTTGTTCTTTTGTAACAAACTAAAATGGTACCTTACTGTGGTAATTTCATTTAGCTTGATTGTTAGTGTGTTAAAAGAGAGGCAAACAGATCAATTCGTTTGCCTTATATATATTATTGGATCGAGTAATTATATGGTAAAATTAGTAAAGTGGAATATTCCACTAACTTGACTGAAGAGTGGTGTCTAAAACAATAAAGTCGAGAGCTAGGAGAGGGCAATGTTAGCTAACTTAAATGACTACTTAAAAGATTTAATGGTGTATATTCCTGAAGGAGAAATCAGCCTAAGAGATTTTCGAAACGAGCAAAAATGGATTAGTTCAAATTACAAATTAGGAATACCTGGTATTCGAAAAAATTTAAAGGAAATTATTTGGAATGTTGAGATTAAGCCGTTTTTTCTAGGTAAATATACGGTGACAGAGGAACTTTATTCGATTATTATGGGGGAGAAATTTTTAACAACAACTGATGCTCGAAAACCTGTTGTTAATATTTCATGGATAGATGCAGTGAATTTTTGTAATTTACTATCTGATGCATTGGGCTATGACAAGTTTTATGATTTTGATAAAGAACGTAATTCTGTTATTTGCAACTATCATGCTAATGGTTTTCGTTTACCGACAGATGCTGAATGGCAATATGCATGTAAGGCGAAATCAACAGGATATCGGTATGCCGAAATAGATGAAATAGCTTGGTACAAAGATAATTCGAATAAAGTAGTACACGAAGTTGGTATGAAATTGCCTAATGAATGGGGCTTGTATGACATGATCGGTAATGTTTGGGAGTGGTGCTGGGACCTATACGACGAAGAGACATTTGGCAATTACAGAATAATTCGTGGAGGCAGTTGGGCAGAAGAGGAACGTGGATGTGGAGCTACTAGTCGTAGAAAGAGTATGCCTGATTTTTTCATAGATGATATCGGATTTAGAATTGCTATATCAATTGTTTGAAAAATGTGGTGACATTCGCACAAAGAATGGAAGTGTAAATATGCAAAGAAATGTTCTGCTAGTTGAAGATGATAGAGATATTAGTAATTTGGTAAAAAGTCACTTGGAACAGGAGAATTTTACGGTAGTTACTGCATTTGATGGGGAGGAGGCATTGGCACAATTTCATAAAAATGAGGTGGATGTAATCTTACTAGATTTAATGCTTCCTAAGTTAAATGGCATGGACTTTCTTAAGCAGATAAGAACAAAAAGTTTAGTTCCTATCTTGATCACTTCAGCAAAAGGGAGTGATATAGATAAAGCCTTAGGTCTAGGTTTTGGTGCAGACGATTACATCAGTAAGCCTTTTTCTATGCTTGAACTAACCGCTAGGGTACATGCTGCTATTCGAAGAGCAACACAATACCTTCCTACAGAGAATACATCTACTTCAACGATCCTACATTTTAAAGAGCTTTCTCTTGATTTGAAAACGTTCTCGGCATTAGTCAATGGGGAGACCGTGCAGCTTACATCAAAGGAGTTTCATATTTTAAAGCTATTTATGACCAATCGGAACAGGGTGTTTACAAAGGAGCAAATTTACCAACTCATCTGGGAAGATGACTATTATGGTAATGAAAATGTGATTAACGTCCATATTAGAAGACTTCGGGAAAAAATAGAAGAGGACCCGTCCAACCCGCAATACATTCGGACGATATGGGGAATCGGATATAAATTGGGTGATTAACGCATGGTCCTTTTATTGAGTACAATCATAGTTATTTTGCTCGTGATTGTTGCAGTGCAATCCTATTCTAGGAGAAAAATGAATAGGGACTTGAACGACATACAAAATAAACTTACAGATATTATTGAGCAGAAGACTACTGAAAAAGTGTTAATACAAACAGAACAGAAAACTATTAAACAATTTCTCATTCAAATTAACCGACTATTAGATTACAATCAGCAAGTCATTGCGGAGTATGTAAAAACGAAGGAAAGTTTAAGAAAAATGCTATCAAATATGTCTCACGATTTGAAAACGCCATTGACCGTCATTTTAGGCTATGTTGAAAAATTACATGTAGACAACAATATGAGTGTGGATGAACGGAGCCAGACCATTTCCCGCCTTCATCAAAAAATGCTATATGTAGTTACGATGCTCAATCAATTTTTTGACCTTGTTAAACTTGATTCCGGGGATTATACATTTCCTTTAAGCAGGATTTCTATTAATGAAATATGCAGGAAAAATGTGCTAGAGTTTTATGATTTGCTGCAATCGAAAAATCTTCAGGTGGAAGTCAATATTCCAGAACAATATTATTATATTCTTGGAAATGAGGAGGCATTAAATCGGGTATTAAGCAATCTTATCTCAAATGCCATCCGCTACGGAAGTGATGGGGGAATATTTGGCTTAAACGTTCGAGAAGATGGAGAGTTTATTGCAATTGATATTTGGGATAAAGGGAAAGGAATCGCTAAGGTGCACCAAGAGAAGGTTTTTGACCGGTTATATACCCTGGATGATGCGAGAGGTCCAGAATTTCAAGGAAGTGGGCTCGGATTAAGTATAACGAAACACCTAATGAAAGCAATGAAAGGTTCCATTTCCTTAAGTAGCCAACCTTTTGAAAAAACGGTTTTTACATGTGTTTTCCGTAGAATTACGTATTAAATATAATCCAAAGAGGGGTTCACACTAGTTGGAAGAGAGTCTTATTCTTGAGAAAAGAAAAATAAAAAAAGAATTTTTCTAAAACCATCAAAAAAAGCTTGTAGAAAAACGAGGTTTTTCTCTACAAGCTGAAAGCTGCAAGGACTGATTCCATGCAGCTTTTTTACTCTTATGATTGGTTTGGGACTTTGATCGCTTTGACCATCTGTCGTATCGAACCGAGATGGTAGGCGGAGTGAGCAATAGCTCCCAACAGACCATTCGATGTCTGTTCGTCTAAGGAGTCAAGTGAATCAATCTTTTTAAGTAGTGTTGTGTATTCTTGTTGAAGTTCGACATTAAATTGTGCCCATGTGATTTTATCAACTTCTGTGATTTTCCATGATGCTTCCCAATCCTTCCTGGGTTCTTCTCCATTTAAGTAGGAATTCACAACCCATAAGTAATAGCGGGTATGATCCGCTTGTGCGGCGATTGTCGTACCATTGACAGGTATCGAAGCATCTTCCGCTGATAATTCTACGAGCGTTCCGAATAAACCACTACCAGGCTTCGCCTCTGTGTACCAGCTTGCGTTTTCTTCAGGTCCATCAAATGTTTCCTTCAACAATGTTCTAACAGCTACTAACATCGGATTGTTCATCTCAGTACCTCCTGAATTTGTATTTAACCATCAAAACTACTTTAGATGGTTATAGCTTAACCGAGTTGCTTCTAACTGTCAATATGTATTATGATGGTTATAGTAAAGGAGTTTTGAACATGTCGGAAACGAACCCTTATATGATGGTAGGAGAACGTTTGTGTATGGATTTCATCAATACCGTCAGTTGGCGGGAAAGTGCTGAGAAAAGGCGGGATTGGTTTACGAGTTACGCCAAATTGGTCGACTGGTGCATCCATGCTGAAGTCTTGGCCGGAGAACAAGCAAAAGCTCTTCTTTTAAAAGCAGAGGAGAGACCGTCTGAAGCGGATGATGTTCTGAAACAGGCAATCGAAATGCGGGAAGTCATGTATCGAATCTTCAAGTCCATTTCAAAGGAAACATCGCCACACCCGCCAGATCTGGAACGTTTCAATGAAACTGTGAGTCACTTTTATCAATCTTTGCAAATAATCCATGAAAATGATCATTTTACTTTAAAGTTCAAGCAAACCGAGAAAAACTTAGACACTATGCTTCCTCCGATTTTGCAATCTGCTGTAGATTTACTCGTTTCCAAAAACGACCTGAATCGAGTTAAACAATGTGAGGGAGACCCTTGTGGATGGTTATTCTTCGATACGAGTCGGAACCGGAGCCGCCGCTGGTGTTCAATGGCCGATTGCGGCAACCGTGCCAAGGCAAGACGATTTTACCAAAAAGAAAAGTGATCATACTCGGTCTTTTAAGAAGAAAATGTCTCTCTACAAATAAATTCAAATTAGATTAATAAGTAATTGTGTAGAAAGGATATGATTCGATATATGAATACTTTTCAAGCAATGGTATTAGATAAAGTGAATAATCAAACAAAGTTAGAAATCAAACAATTAAATATACAGGATCTTCCTAAAGGGGAAGTAACTATTCGAGTTGTTTATTCGAGTGTGAATTTTAAAGACGGTTTAGTAGCCATCCAAAATCAATTAGTAGAATCCTATCCTTTAGTACCAGGAATCGATTTAGCTGGAACGGTTGTGGATTCAACGGATGACCGATTTAAAACAGGTGATGAAGTCATCGTGACTAGCTATAAGTTAGGAACAGGACATTTTGGTGGATTTAGTGAAATAGCTCGTGTACCTGCAGAGTGGGTTGTTCCTCTTCCAAAAGGATTGACTTTAAAAGAATCGATGATTATTGGAACAGCTGGTTTTACCGCAGCATTATCCGTTCAAAGGCTTGAAGATAATCAATTAGAAACTAGTCAGGGACCTGTTTTGGTAGCCGGTGCTACGGGTGGAGTTGGTAGTATTGCTGTAAATATTCTCGCTAAAAGAGGTTATGATGTTGTAGCTAGTACAGGCAAATCTAATGAAGAAGCATATTTGAAAGGATTAGGGGCCAAACAGATTATTCATCGTAATGAAATTATTGATACCGACCAAACGCCAATACGCGAAGAAAAATGGGCTGGAGCTATTGACCCTGTAGGTGGGAAAACCCTCCAGTACATACTCAGTACATTGAAATATGGAGGATCTGTAGCTACAAGTGGTTTAACAGGTGGGATTGATGTTTCCACAACTGTTCTTCCTTATATTTCACGAGGTGTCAATTGGCTGGGCATCGACTCGGTCGAATGTCCAATGAAGAAGCGTTTAGAAGTTTGGAATCGTCTAGGAGATGATTTGAAACCAACAGCGTTAAATGAAGATATGGTCAATGAAATCTCTTTAAAAGAACTACCGGTAGTATTAGCTGGTATTTTAGAAGGAAAAGTACGTGGAAGAACACTTGTTAAACTATATAATGATGTTCTTCTAATGTCATAAGCAGGTATTCATATCAAAAGCGTGCGATAATCCTAGATAAAGGATTATCGCTTTTTTTGTTGAAGTTATTATTACTTGAAGAAGGTATAATAAAAGGTTGAATGAATATTCCTTAATAACTGTAGATTATTGGGGGAAGAAAGATGAAAAATGTATGCGAAAGAAATAGCGAAACTTTACGTATTTTATATCTTTCATTAAAGTGAATTTCTTAAAAAAATTACTTTCTAAAAAAAATTTCAACGAATAAACTTCAACGCAATTTTTGATAATTTTCCCTATTCAAGAGTTATGGCCAAAAGTAGATAAGGAGTTTTCTATTTGAAAAGTAAAAGAAAGTTAATCATTTTTTTCATATCTATAACTCTGTTCATACTTCTTATTCTATTGTTTCCAACATGGACACCTAAGATAGATGGGGAAAACAGCATTGCTACATTAGAGAGCATAGAAATAAACGGAACAGAACTTGAAGTAATGATAAGAGGTGTTGATCGAAACAATCCAATTATTATTTTCGTACATGGGGGACCAGGGTGCTCTGAAATTCCTTATGTTAGAAAGTATCAAGATTTACTTGAAGAGCATTTTACTATTGTTCATTATGATCAAAGAGGAAGTGGAAAATCATATCAGTTCTTTGATGATTATTCTGATATTTCCTCAGATCAACATGTTGAGGATTTATTGGCTCTAACAGACTATGTAAAAAATGAATTTTCTAAAGAAAAGGTATTATTAATTGGTCATTCTTACGGTACATACATAGGAATGAAGGCTGCAAAAAAGGCTCCTGAAAAATTTGCTGCATATATTGGGATTGGTCAAGTTTCTAATTATATTAATAGTGAAGTAGATAGCCTCAACTATACAATTAGTCAAGCAAATCAAGCTGGAAATCAAAAGGATGTAGATAAACTCAAGCTTCTTGAAGATTCTATTGAAATAGGGGAAGCAAATACCCCTAGAGATCTGGTTCGGAAGTATGGAGGGGCATCAAGGTTAATTAATGATAATATGGATTATTACATAGGATTTCTAACGAACCCCGAATACAATTTACTTGATGTCATTCGTTATTTAAATGGAATTTCAGCCACACAGGATATATTACTTTCTGAAGAAAAGGAGAATGATATTACAACAATAGTTAGTAGCTTAGATATCCCTCTCTATTTTGTCATGGGAAAATATGATTATATGACATCTACGAATTCAGCAAAAGCATATTATGATATCGTAAAGGCTCCTATTAAGGAATTTATCGTCTTTGAAAAATCTGCACATTATCCACAATTTGAAGAAGAGACCGTTTTTGAAGAATGGCTAATTCAAACTTGGAAAAGTTTAGATAAATATTAAATGAAATTAATAAACATTTTCAAATAAAAGTAATAAATACTATTTCGTTATTCAATTAACGGGCGCAATTCTGTAATAAGAATTGCACGCTTGCTTTATGTTAAATTAGATGGAGATTGTGAAAGAATATACTTAAATTACCATGAAAATAAACTTCTCTAAAATCCAAAAAAAGAAACCCGTCTCATGTGTTTTTTAAAAATGAGAGAGCTGCAAATCATTGATATTGCTTGGTTGACTGGATTAATCACCATTATAGTCATACAAATGTATTTTCAATCTCTGTGATGAGGCAATGATTTTTCTGCTTCATGGATGGCTATAGGGTAGTATAATTGAGATAAGAGGTATGCTTTATTGGGGTGATTATATGAAATTCACTTGTCCTTGCTGCGGTTATAAAACATTAGATGTAGAACCTCCTGGAACTTATGATATATGTAGAATCTGTTTTTGGGAAGATGATGGGATTCAATATGCTGACCCTGATTATAAGGGTGGAGCCAATATTCCATCTTTAAGACAAGCACAGAGAAACTATATCCTATTTGGCGCTTGTGAGGAAAGCTGTACCGAGTATGTAAGAAAACCTAATGAAAATGATAAGAGAGACTTTAATTGGAAACCGTTATAGCTTAAATACGAACGGGTGCAAGAGTGAAAAAAGGGGATTGCTGTGGTAATCCTTTCTTGTTGTGCTAACGGTTCAGTTGAAGAGTGTTGTTTAACTTGTATGTTGAAAGGAATAGCATAAGTAGTACAAAAAATTCACCCTTAAACAGTGATAATCTGTCCAAAAATGTGTTTAAGCTCCGAATCCACGAATGCCCATTAGAACTATTGACAATCCATAACCAATAATAATAAGAGAAATCATTCCCATACCAACAAATTTTAAAGAACCACTTTCTTTTGCTTTGACTCCTTTAACGCCTAGCACAAAACTTGTTATCCAAGAAGCAAGTCCTGTGAAAAAATAAGGGTTGAAAATTCCGTTACTGCCCTGAGAACTCAAGTAAAATAGCAAAATCCCTACAATGGCTAAAATAAAAGATAAAAATCCAAATTTCCTCTTCAAAGTATCTTCATCCCTCTTTATATTTTTTTTGATAATTCTGAACTATATTGATTTATAAAGTATAACATAAATCCCTTACTTACAAAAGCAACAAAGTTTACGAAAACAGCCTATAATTAAATCCGAAGAAATTGGTTTTAGATCCATTGCTCTTGCCCAAATTGATAATTGCCCAATATGATGAATTTCATGTGAAATCATATGATGAATGATTATTCCATATGTAAATGAAAATGTAATCCCATTCCACTCTTTATTTCTACTCTTCTAGTATCAAAGTTTTTATCAGTCCTCTTTTACCTGCCAGTTATATAACAACATATCTAACAGCATACTCACTCCTATAGAAATAACACTCTGAATTTATATTAACCTTAGATACTAATATTTTGGTACAATTTATTTTAATTGGGTTAATATTGCTTCTCTTCAAAAAAGTAAAGGAGTTTTAAATGAAGTATAAAATTGTATTTTTTGATGTAGATGGAACAATTACGAACCATGAGGATGGTAGCATTTCAGAAAGCACCAAAGAGGCAATTAAAGCTTTAATAGGTAAAGGGCTAAAGGTTGTAGTGGCAACAGGTAGACCATTATCCATGTGTAACGAAATAAAAGCGTTAGGAATTGATACTTTCATCACAGCAAATGGAGCGTATGTAAAACAAAATAAAAAAATTATTCATAAAGTGCCGATGGATAAAAGAATAGTTCAAGAAATGGTTGAATTTGCGTATGCGGAGAATAATGGACTATCATTCTATACTGAAGATTACAGTATGAATGGTGTAAAGAATGACAATATATTAAAAGCATTAAGGGAAACCTTATCACTGGAGGAATATCCTACCATAAACCAACAGGTATATAATAGTGAGATATTTTTAATGTGTCTATTCGCGAATGACGAAATGGTTGAGAAATATATTAAAAGATTCCCGCACCTAACCTTTAAAAGATGGCATCCCTATATATTAAATGTATTAGAAAAAGACATATCAAAATCTTTAGCAATCAACAAAGTATTAGAGTATTTTAATATTGATAAGTCTGAGGCGCTTGCGTTTGGGGATGGAGAGAACGACATAGATATGTTGGAATTAGTAGGACTTGGAATTGCGATGGGAAATGGAAATAAAAAATTGAAAATGGTAGCAGATTTTGTGACAAAAAAATCAAGTGAAGATGGGATATATTTTGCATTGAAAAAGTACGGGATTCTATAACTACAAAAGATTGTGAAGTATTGTACTTAAAGGGTGCGTTGATCCAAGAAGGATTAATGCACCTTTTTGTTGAATTTTTTCAACTAAGGATTGTTAATTAGTTGGCAAAATGAGAGGAATGGACTAAATGACTAAAGAAATGTTTGTGCAAATAAGTGATTGTAATTTATATGCTAAATTAGTGGGAGAAAATATAGGAAAACCAACAATTGTAATGGACGCTGGATATGGAGATTTTTCCAAGGCTTGGGATTCAGTAATTGGAGATATTTCAATGCTCTCTAACGTTTTAATTTATGATAGAGCAGGACTTGGGAACAGTGAAAAAAGTTCGAATCCCAGAACCAGTCGTGAGATGGTAAGAGAATTGAAGGAACTTCTTATTGAAGCCAAGATTAAACCTCCCTACATATTAGTAGGTCATTCATTTGGTGGAGTTAATATGCGAATGTTTGCAACTGAATATCAAAATGAAGTTTGTGGACTTGTCTTAGTTGACTCTACGCCTGAAGATTACAGAGAAAGATTTCTTCCAACGATGTCAAAAGAGTTTCAACAAGCATACAACAAGCAATTCGTTTATGAAGGCAATTATGATGAATTTATGGAAAGCCTAAAGCAGGTAAAAGAAACTAAATTTAAATTAAATGTCCCACTAATTGTTCTTTCAGCTGGTAAAAAAGCTCATTATTCAAAGGAATCACAAGAGTTATGGAATGAAATGCAGAGGGCAATTCTTGAAATATCCTCTGATAATGAATTGGTTATAGTTGAAAACAGTGCTCATTATATACAAAATGATGTTCCCGAAGTGGTAGTCAGTGCGATAAAAAAGCTAACTGATAAGATTGGATTGTAATTTCAAATGGAAAATTTTATTGAAATTGGAACTTATTCATGAGCTAATCGTATTAAAGTTGAGATCGCTAAAGAATTAAACGCTGTTTATGCTATTGATAAAGGGGTAAAGAGAAAAAAGCAATAAATCAAGCAAAGGAGAAGAAATGATTATGAGAAGGATTATTTATAGCTTCTTAATTATTTTTGCATTAAGCGCATGTTCGCAGGGTGAAAATACTGATAATACAGAAAGTATTGATAATGGAGAAAATGAAATTCTTTCTACGCAGGATGTAAAGGTTCCAAGTATTATTTTTACCTCTGAAAAACTGAATAGTGTAATTGACGAAGAAGAGATAAAAGGAAGCATAAAAACATATCTAGACAGCCATGATGAATTAGTTAATGCTAGTTACCCATTTCAAGAGATTATATATGAGGGAGAGGAATTAAATAAAAATGAATTAAAGAAGTTCGCCCAAATTACCAAGCTTACAAAAGAAAATGATGAAAATTTTTCTAACTTTATCTTAAATAATACATTACCTACAGGTTATCAAGAAGAGTCTGAAAGAATTAGCCAGTACACTACAACTTACAATGAGATTCTTTATGAACTAGATGAAATCCTTAGTAATATTACAGATGACGCAAATAAAGGGGTTTTTCCAAAAATAAACATTGGATCAATTATGAATAAAAGTAATGTGGTGAATGGAAGAGAACAGAAAAAAATAGAAGAATTCCTTGATAAGAAAAATATTAAGACAAAAGCATTTGGACGGGAACTTTAAGAAAAAAGAGAGTAATTCATTAAACTATATAAGATTGACATTTAAAAACTTCCTAAAGTTGTATTAAACAACCCTGAAAGAACGTTTTTCAATTTTCATTTTTCATTTTCTTTTATGAAACTACTTCATGGATGGCTATCGGGTGCAAGAATTGAAGTTTAGAGCTATCATAAGGGGCAGTTTTTTCTTGTTGTACTAAAGGTGCAGTATAGTGGAAGAATGGTTTAAAGAAATAGTGCTTAAATATTTATAAAAGTGTTAAAATGTTGTAAATTCGCAATTCAATAAGGGGTATTATTATGACTATTAAATTTAATGAGTTTTATAAAGAGGAATTAACGATTAATGAGATTCAAAGTGCAATGGGAGATGGGTTAGTTACTTCAAAAGAATTAGTGATGTATTATTTATATCGGATAGCGAAATATGATCAGGACGGGCCGGGAATAAATTCCGTTCTTGAAATAAATCCTGACGCTATCTTTATAGCCGAAGCCCTTGATAATGAAAGAAACACAAAGGGAGTTAGAGGCCCTATGCACGGAATTCCTGTCCTTCTAAAGGATAATATTGAAACCTCGGATTCAATGCATACAAGTGCAGGTACGATTGCATTGGAGCATTATATTGGGGAAAAAGATGCATTTCTTGTTGAAAAGCTCCGTAAAGCAGGTGCGGTTATTTTAGGTAAGACGAATATGACTGAATTAGCTAATGCAATGTCTACGACAATGTGGGCCGGCTATAGCTCTAGAGGAGGGCAAGTACTAAACCCTTATGGAGACCCCGACCTTTTTGTGGGTGGGTCTAGTTCTGGTTCTGCTGTGGCAGTTGCTGCTAACTTTACGGTTTTATCCGTAGGTACAGAAACAGATGCTTCAATTCTTAGTCCTGCTATACAAAATTCAGTAGTAGGAATCAAACCAACTGTAGGCTTAATTAGCAGAAGCGGTATTATTCCTTTTACATATTCTCAAGATACTGCTGGGCCAATGGCAAGGAATGTTACGGATGCAGCCCTTTTGCTCGGGGTTATGGCTGGTGTTGATAAGAATGATGCTGCGACATTAAAAAGTGAAGGAAGGATAGAGCAGGATTATTCTATATTCCTTGATTCCGATGGCCTTAAAGGAGCTAGGGTCGGCATATTTAAAAATGCATCCAATGACTTTCTAAATTCGGATGAGTACGATGAGGCCTTGTTTCAAAAAGCTATACAAGTTATTAAAAATCAGGGAGCCATTATAGAAGAGATAGAAATACCTTCCTTTCATAGAAAATGGAGTTGGGGGGTAAATCTATACGAATTGAAACACAGTTTAGATAATTTTCTTTCACAACTCCCAACAAACTTACCTATTCATTCAATTAGAGATTTAATTCAATATAATCAAATCAACAAAGAAAAGGCATTAAAATATGGACAGGATAAACTGGAACAAAGAGCCATCTTTTCAAATACATTAAGGAATCCCGATTATTTATTAAGCAAATTGGAAGACCTCTATTTTTCCCAGGATCAAGGTATCGATCTTGCTTTGGAAAAGTACAATCTAGATTCAATTCTTTTCCCTTCTTATATAGGTTCAACAATTAGTGCAAAAGCAGGGTATCCATCCGTTGCCATACCTGCTGGTTATAAGCAGAATGGCCAGCCTTTTGGAGTTACCTTTGCAGGAACAGCTTATAGTGAAGGAAAATTAATTAAGTTAGCATATGCATTTGAACAGGCCACTAACCATCGAAAAAGTCCGAACTGGAACTGAAATATTGAATACTACTAAATAGTATGAAGCCTTTTTACTTCAAAGTTATAGTGTGTTGATCCAAAGAGAATTAACGCACTTTTAGTTTAAGCCTTTGTATAACAAGGGCAGATGATGAATGATAATGATGATTGCATTAAAAGCAAACATTGTGAAGAATTGTACTTAAACAAACTGGTGCATTGATTCAAGAAGGATTAATGCACTTTTTTGTTGAAGTTATTAAACTAAAGAAACAGGATTGTTAGATAAGGAAGGTATGATTATTATTATTATGATATCAAAAGGTGTGAAATAAAAGATGAATATAAAATATGAAATTATACCAATTGAAAAAGCTTACTCTTGTAAAGAGTTGTGTAATGAACTTATGGTTTTTCAAAAATCAAAGGCAAAAATTACACCTGAATTGTTTGATGATATGAATTTTGAGACAAGGATGCTTTCTTCTATAAAAAGTGCAATAGACAATCAAATTGTAGTTGTAAGAGATGGTGACAAAATAGTTGGTTATGTTTATTCAAATATCTCTCCTAAAGAAGCCTACTCAAATGATTTCGCAACTTTTTTTGACCTTTCTTCAGTGAATAGAAACAATGTAGGGTGTTTATCTCAGTTTTATATAAAAGAAGAATATAGACGATATGGGATTGGTTCAGTGCTCTTTGATATTTCAATGAAATGGTTGAATCAATTTGATGATATAGAGGATTATTTTATTTTTGTTTCAAACGGTAATGATGCATTAGAATTTTATACACGTAAAGGTTTTGCTGTTAGCCACAATATTTTGAATGGATTTATAACTGTTTTACGAAACAAAAGATTACCAGATAAATAATTGTAAATGTGAAGAATTACACTTAAACTAGCTTGAAAGAATGTAATTAACTTTCATTTTATGTGCTGAAACTCAGCTTCATAGATGGCTATCGGATAGCGATAGATGAAGGATTATCGCTTATTTTTGTTGAAGTTATTGTGCTAACGTTGCGTATAGTTGAAGTAGGAAGAGATAATTCATATATAAAAACAATATATTGGTGGTGAATTATTCATTTTATGTCATTTAAAATTAAAAACTTCCAATGATAATGGATTTTTATGGTGAATTTTATTTATATAAACATAAGGGGATATAAATCTTGAAAAAGCATAGATACTTGATGATTTCATTCTCGTTATTTATCATTTGCTTAATAACTTGGCTGATAACTGGTTCTTTAGCAGAGAAAATACTACTGATATGAATAGTGTTACTTCCTATGCTATATATAGTTTTCTCGGTACATTAGCGTTTTTTGGTGCCACATTAATCCTGTTATTTATTACAATCACAAAAATAATAAAGGATAACAATTCAA
The DNA here is from genome assembly GCF_036962705.1 of Bacillus sp. JJ1562. NCBI lineage: Bacteria > Bacillati > Bacillota > Bacilli > Caryophanales > Bacillaceae > Bacillus > Bacillus sp. JJ1562. The sequence continues at coordinate 106,764 of NZ_JBALOQ010000024.1, read as the reverse complement.
TTGTAGAGTGAAACGACAGGAAACCATTATAAATAGTACTCCAGACGTAGTTATAAATAGAACTCCGGAACCGTTATTATAAAACACTTCTCATGTATCATCAAAGGTAAGATAATCAAAGGAGTTGGAATATTTATAATGAAAACGCATTTAATAACAAGTCAGGTGTCACAGACATCCCCTGGGCCAGGTGTTACTGTGATCGGGGTCCTGATGGCTCTGTGGTGCATGGCGTTTGCGGTGGTAAATATCGTCTTCGAGGTCACAGACTATTTCGCAGGGGGTCCACTTGCCGATTACACGGCCGGCATCACGGTGATGAACTGGCTTGTCGTTAGCTTTAAGGCATTGGGCGCGGTTGTGGCGTTATTGTCGGTTGCGAACATTCCCAAACTTCACCTACCGGCTCTCATGACCGTATTGTTGTGGGGAGCTTTCGCCACGCTCGGCTTATATGCCCTGGGTAGCGTGACGCAAGCGCTAGGCATGATTTCCGGATTTGCGGGTACTGCCGACCAAATCAATCTGAAAGGAGTCGGCTACGTATTTATGTTCCTGTTGGCCGCGGTTGGCTATGGCTTCCTGGCCGTCTCCTACTCACGGCGTCATGGCACACGAAGAGGCTACGCCGTTCTCGGGGTGGTCGGCGCACCCGTGGTGCTTGGTTTGATCTTTATAGTGGTCCCGATGCTATTGTTTACCCTCGGACTCTTACCTGCATACTGAACGCTAAATGTTGGGGATTCAATGTATAGCGGTAATGAAGTAATAGGGGGAGTAGAAACATATGGAGTCGGAAATAGCTGAAGGTGAGTTCAGTTAGCATAGGAGTAAAAGATTTGATGCAAATGCATCCTTTCCAATCACTGAAAATACGTTAATTTCTTACCTAAACGGATTTGAAGTACCTTCACAAGATGGGGAAGTTGTAATAAAGTCAACATAAAAAGTTTATTGTATGAATTGAGCAGAATTAAATCTTTATTGAACTAAAGTGTGCGGTAATCCATGAAGGATTATCGCTTGTTTTGTTGAAATTATAGTATTAACGAAGTAGGGTAATTAATAATGTAAGGAGATAACCCAATGATTTTAGGTAATCCAATAGCAAGTGGAAATACTGCAAAAATATATCTTTCTGACAACAAAATTGTAAAAGTTTTTAACGAGTATTTGCCAGATACGGAATCCATAAAAGAAGCAAATAAACAAAAACATGCCTATTCATGTGGACTTCCTGTACCTAAGATTTTTGATGTTACTCAGATAAACGGAAAACAAGCAATCATAATGGAATATGTTAAGGGAGAAACATTGGGAGATTTATTTATCAAAGATAATGAACAAGCAGAATATTACTTGAATATTTCAGTCGATATGCAACTTGATATTCATAGTGTTATTCCAGATGCAATCGAACCAATGTATGATAAGTTATACCGTCAAATTGAGAGTGTGAATAAATTAGATAAAAGGCAAAAAAATTATTTATTAAAGAAATTGGAATCATTTACTTACGAAGATAGGCTCTGTCATGGTGACTTTCATTTATTTAATTTGATAATGACAGATAACCAAGTAGTAGTTATCGATTGGGTTGATTCGAGTGCTGGAGATATTCATGCTGATATATATCGGACCTATCTTTTATACTCCCAATTTTCGTCTAAATTAGCTGATATGTACTTACGACTTTATTGTGAAAAGAGTGGGCTTTTAAGATCTGAAGTATTTCAATGGGCTCCGATCATTGCTGGGGCAAGATTATCTGAAAGTGTCTCATCGGAGAATTCAGAAAGACTTATTGAGATTATAAATCGCTACTGCCCATAATAATATGACAATGCTATGTGGATAACTTCACTTAATACGAAAGGGTGCAATGCTTAACGAATAATCACTTTTTCCTTACGAATTAAAGGATTATAGAAATACTATTAATCAATCAAAAGGTAGGGATTATCTATATGAAGTCATCAAAAATGAAAGGTATATTTAATTCAGCAATAATAAGCGCTATTATCGCAGTACTAATAACGATATTTATGGATCATAGTATATTAAGAGCCGTACTAATAGGCTTAACAATATTTATTGTTTCTATTGTTACAAACAATCTATTTAATAAAAAAGCACAAAATACTAATAAAAAATGATTAAACGACTATGGATTATCAGCCACTTTTTTTTCGATAAAGGCTAACTTATGAAGTGCTTCACCTAAAGTTACGGCTGCGTTGATCTAAGAAGGATTAACCACCATTTCCTTATTGAACAAACGAAGAAGAATAGTTTAAGTGAAACTTTTCACGAAACTTTAGTAAACGGCTGTTAGAATCTTCTATTAAATAACAACGTAAAAAAATACCTCACTATTTATAGAAGAGCATAAATAAGGAACCTTAGTTATCAATACCAAGATGCCTTACTACTGTTTGTAAGCCTGATAGATAATCAGCAGAAATAAGGAAAATATCGCTGAATCGGCTAAACCGTTTTATTCTCCTCTTTTATAGCTATAACCTCCTTTGCTGCTACCATGAAAGATAAAATGATTGGTGAAATCGACTTGACTTTATGCCTTGCAATATGTGTATAAACGTGCAATTCGGGATTTTGCCATGGAAGAGCAACAAGTTTACTCAGTTCAACGTCGGTTTTCTTTTTTTTCAGGAAGAAGGCAATACCGATTCCCGTAATTGCACATTGTTTAATGGCTTCGGCATTTTGAAACTCTAAAAAAGAAAAAGTTTCGAGAACTACATTGGCTAATTCTATCGCTTATCAAGATCCTTCTAAAAAATTTTTCGATAGGATTATTGTGAAACAATGTACTTAAACAAAAATGTGCGATGCAAGAGACAAAGGATTATCGCTCATTTTTGTTGAAGTAATTTTACCAATGATGCAGTTCAAGAAGGTTGATATTTATCAAAGGAATAATTCCTGCAAAAAGAGGGAATTTGAAAATTAAAGTAGAATTCATTTATAGAAAATAATAGAAGGGGATAAGTAGATGAAAATAACAATTGTTGAAAGAGGACCCGTTCGTATTATCGGTTTGAAGTTAGAAACATTATTACAAGATACCAGAGAACAAAAACTTATACCTACGCTTCAACAATCATTTAATAAAAGGGTAAATGAGGTAGTTGGAGCTATTGGTTTTCCAACAACTTATGGAATATTTATTGATCCTCCAAATTACAACCCTGATACTGATCTTTTTACTTGGATAGCAGGAGTAGAAGTATCTCATGAAGCAGAACCCCCAATTGATATGATTTCATATGTAATTCCAAAAGGAACTTATGCAGTTTTAGAATATCATGGAGACATAGATAATGCTGGGAGTGCATATGGAGAATTGTTCGAATGGATTAATGATTCAGAGTATGAACAAGCGGGGTCATTCGGATTTGAGATGTATCCCGAGGAATACAATGCATTAGAGCGACAGGTTGCGAGTTTTTCATTACATTTCCCAGTTAAATCTAAAATATTTAAATGATTTTCTAAGTCATCAAAAGGATAACTTTTGCTTCATTATAGCAAGGCATTTTTTATTTTTATTAATTTCATACTAAATCCTTAAACATTTTAGAAAGCATTAAAGAGGATTCCATATTAATATGAAGAATTATTTTCCCGTTGATTTTCATAATAAGAGGGGGAAAACATGCTAGATATAAGAATTATTGAACCAGAAATGACATACAGTCTTAGACATACGGTTTTGCGACCGAACCAAAGTATTGAGGACTCTAAATATGACACTGACCATAAAAAAGATGCATTTCATGTTGGGGCATTTTTACAAGAAAAGTTGATTAGTGTTGCATCATTTATTAGAGAAAAAAATCCTGATTTTACAATTGAAAGACAATATCGTTTAAGGCAAATGGCTACTCTTGAGGAATATCGAAATTTAGGTGCTGGAAGAGCAGTGGTAAATTTCGCCGAGAATATTATAAAAGAACGTGGGTATGATTTTCTGTGGTGTAAAGGAAGGACGACAGTTCAAAAGTATTACGAGAAATTGGGTTTTAAGCCGTATGGAGATGTTTTTGATTATCCGCCTATTGGTTTACATATCGTAATGTTTAAAAAACTATCATCTTAACAAATGGGTGCGTTGATCTAAGAAGGATTAACCCCCTTTTTTGTTAAATTCCTTATTGAACAAACTGTGCAAGTTATTGCAACAAGATATCCTTATCTTTGAGATAATGTTATGGAAAAGCCCAAAAAGATGGTTCGGTGTTTGCTGTGGGAAGAAATAATGAAAGTGAATGTAATGTGCGTAGTTGGCATGATATAGTGGCAGTCGTTGCGGGTGACTGGCATACCATCGGTCTTAAATCGGATGGAACAGTTACGGCAGTTGGTAATAATAGGTATCGTCAATGTAATGTAAGCGACTGGTACGATATAGAAGCGATTGCAGCGGGAGATCTTCATACTGTTGGTCTTAAATTGGATGGTACGACGGTTGCTGTGGGTAAAAATAATGTAGGACAATGCGATGTAAGTAGTTGGGGTGGTATTGTTGCGATAGCGGTGGGGAGTAATCATACCGTTGGACTAAAATCTGACGGAACAGTGTTGGCTGTGGGCTGGAATGAGTATGGTCAATGCAATGTAATTGACTGGTGCGATATAGAAGCAGTTGCGGCAGGTTGCACACATACCATTGGAATTAAATCTGACGGCACGGCGGTGGCCGTAGGTGGTAACGAATATGGACAATGCAATGTATGTGAGTGGTACGGCACCCAAATTCTTGGAAATTAGTTTTTGCGTATTTCATTACAAGATTATTAGGAAAGAAGAATAATGAGTAGTTGTTTAACGGCTGCTCTACCATAACGATGGTAATGATTTTTTTTATTGAAGTAAGGTGCGGGTTTGTTGAAGAAAGAAAATAAGGTATCTTTTCTGAATTTTGATTTAACCAGATGAAAGGAGAGATTCATATATTTATAGAATTATCAAGGTCACAATTATTAGCTTTGGAAAATATTACAAAATATGCAAGGAACTATACCAATGAAGCTAAAAAGACAATAAATCACATACTGAAAATGTCAAATATTTCGGATAAAACATTTGAAAATGCTGTTGATAAATTAAAAGCCTATGCAAGGATAGGATTACATTTTCACCCAGATAGACCAGATTCATCTTTGAAAAATGTTGCTGAAGCATTGTTAGAGTCCGGAATATATAAGAGCCAGTTTGAAACAGGTTTGTCTAACGGCAGTGTATCTGCTTACCCTGGTGGTGAACGAGACCTTTGGGAGAAGAAAATTTTTGGAGGTGCATATCAACTGGAGGGCACAACCAATAACCAACGTCCTAAATATGGTGCATTAAATTTGATGTTGCACCCAGATGGACCTGCTCCACGTTTTGGTTCATGCTATTTTCTTCTATCTCCCAGGGTTTCATATCGTTCCACCTATACATATTTAGATTCGCATCAAGACCCAAAAGAAAAGGGAACTTATGAAGAATTTGACATGATTTTGGCTGCACTTTTAGAAGAGGCGTTCGTAAGAGAGTTTGCCATTGGTGAAAGAAATCTGACTCCAGTTAGATTAGTAAATCATTTACTAGTTAAACTTGAACGATCGATTACAGACCCAGCATCGATAAAGCCAAATCGAAATCTTAATCACTATATTGAAGCCCAGATTCATGGAGATATTTCACTGAAAGAAGACGTGGATTTGCTTGTTGCAGACCCTTCTTTCAAGAAAACTCATGTAGGGAGAATCTTAGAGCACCTATGCCTTAAATATTCCATTCAACTGTATTGGCACAAGGGTTTTGCACTTATGATAGACGAAGTTCCACAAGATTTTAGAGGCCCATCTATGCCCTCCTTAGCAAAACGCATTGGACAAAATAATGTTATCGATGCGAGCATAATTGGAACTGCTGTAATGGACTTAAAACGCAATCCAGCATCTTGGAGCAATTGTGGGGATTATAAGGAGGTACTTCAAGAATTAAAACTATTGTGGCACGTTTTAGTGAGGTATGGAAAGCCATTAGATGAAGCCTGTCTTTTTACTAAATCAGAAGAAAGATTGTGAATTATAAACTTAAAGTAAACGGGTAGCTTTAACATAGCTGAGTGGTCGTGTAGTGACTTTTTCAATTAAAAAACAGGAATATATAAATATTTGGGTTTATGGAGAGGGAAGTGGTTGGTATTATGGAATTTATTATAACAATAGCAATCGTTGTTATTGCAATTTCTTGTTTGTCAATAGATGGGAAATTAAGAAAAGTAAGCGAACAAAACAAAGAAATCGTAGAACTATTAAAACAAGGTAAAGAAAAATAAGCATGGCTGGTTCTTGTGCTAACGGAGTGCTTAAATCCTATGGGAGACAACTTGAATATATGGATGTTCAAATTAAAAAGTTGAAAAATCGGTTAGGACGCTTAAAATTTCGATTTGATAGATTACATAAATTGCAACACCCTCTTAAAAAGAATATCAAGAGTGTGGTAATTGGGACTAGAATATTACTGAAAGCACGTAACACCGTCAAACAAATTCAAGATAACCACTCCATATGGCCCAAAGTGTGGGAACAGTCCCGATATGACCAAATGACCATTAGCGGTCTTAAAGAGGCCAAGTCAGGGAACTTCGTATTTACGTATACTTTGAATAAAAACGCTTACACTTCACGACACCAAATGGAGTGGCAGTGGAATAAGCGATTTATGGTTTTCTTTTGGTCAAGACAAAGTTGAAAAAGCGATAACTTTGCCAGTTCAATTTTGAACATACACCACATATAAATTCAATAGAGATATTTGTCAATGAGGGAATTAGTTGGGTAAAAGATATAATTCTAGGCTAACTAAATTATGAAAATAGGATATCCCAACACTAATTAAGAAAGTTAGATTTTATCTACATACTTTTTAGTAAGGATTGTTAGGGGGATATTAATGAAAAAATATTTGTTCTTTTCTCTGATAGTACTAATAATTGGAGTAGTTTTAATTAATTTTTATAAGTATCGTGAGCAGAACTTGGGTGAGTTATTAGATATGGATAACGTTGATAAGTTTCATATTATTACTGAGTATAAAGACTCTTAAGAATTTGAAATTTCAAAAGTTGATCAAGAAAATATTAATAAACTTGCTAACTTTATAAATCAATACAAAGTAAAACTAACAAATAAGGATGGTTGGATCTCCAATAATGAGAATGAAAGATTTGAACTCTACCTTGGATACAAAAATGGGGAAATAGAAATATATACATTTGAACGGGATGTTGTTGTATCAAACAGAGTTTACAGGGTATTGAGTGCACCTTTGGATTATAAATGGATACAGAAACTTGAGCGTGTCATCAATTCTAAGTAAGAAAAAATTATTGAAGTAACGGAGCAGGGTTGAAGAGTAAAGCACTGTATTACATTTCGTCTAGGAGGGGTCAATATTAATAAACAAGGAATGTTAAGCCCGATTAAAAAGTTTATTTTAGATAAAACCAGATTATTAAAAATAGAAGAACTGAATTTGTCTGACCAAGCTATTGAAGAGTTTGATAAAATGTTCATCAGATATATATCATCAAGTGATGGTAGTATTTTTACATATAACAGTAGATACCCATTATATATGTTTTTGAATTATGTAATTGAGAATAAGGGCCTAGTAGTACACGGTTCTAATAATTCCTCAATAAATAAATTTGAGCCAAGAAATAGTACTCTCTTTAATGGTAAACCTATTAAAGCTGTTTTTGCTTCATCTGACGGAGTATGGTCATTATTTTTTGCAGTTCTAAAAAGAAAAGATTATGTTGGTTCCATTAGAAATATGTGCTTTTCTATTGCTTCAAATAAAGGAAAAAAACGTTATTATTATTTTTCGACTAATAATAATGATGCTCCGAATCGTTGGACAGACGGAACGATATATTTCTTTTCAAAGACCCTATTCAAACAAGGTGGAATTAGAGACGAATGGGTTTGTAAAAAAGAAGTGGAACCGCTTGCGAAATTAACCGTTACACCAATTGATTTTCCTTTTTTAGATAAGGTTAGGGTCCATAAAGAAACTGAATCAACGATAAAAACAATTATTAAAGCACTATTTTTTAAGATGTAAAAAATGCGTTCTACAACTAAAGGGGAAAAGGCTTGGGAGACTATTTTAGAATGTTTCAAGTACTAACAACTTTAGGATCATTAATTTGGAATGTAGTTCCTGTTAGTGTAGTTGCTACAGTTGGAGGATCGTGGGAAACGATTGTTCGTTCTAAGGATATATACTCAAATGTGATTTATGTAGTGTTGGAACGTTTTGAAGAATAATATCTAATATTAATCGTAAAATTAATTGTGAAGAATTGTACTTAACCTCACAGGTGTGTTGATCTTAGAAGGATTAACCACCTTTTTTGCTCAATTCCTAATTGAACAACCGGGGCAGGTTAGAAAAAAAAGGATTATTTGCCGTTATGAAGAATTTAATTACAAATATGTATTCTATAGTTGTTTTCTCAGGTCTATACTAAACTACATTGTAGGAGTTATTAGGGTGGTTATAAAAATGATAAATCTTATTTTAAAAAAGTTTCAATCCAATGATTTTAATGATTATTTTCGCCTCGTATCAAATGAATCAGTAATGGCAATGATTACAGAACGTTCTTTACCAATGGAAGAAGCAATCACAAATTTCCAAAAAATATTACAACGAAACGAAAAATTCGAGCAATTTGGTACATATAAAGTTTATAACAATGAAACTAATGAATTTATAGGACTTGGAAGTTTGATATTGAATGAAGGAAATCTTGAAGAAGCTGAATTAGGTTATATGATACATCCAGAGCATTGGGGAAAAGGATATGGCAGTGAAGTTGCTGCGATTTTAATACAAAAAGCTAAAAAATCAAACTTAAAACGGGTAACTGCTACTATTGACCCTAAAAATCTGCCTTCAAGAAAAATTTTAATTAGACAAGAATTTATTTCAGAAAAGTTGTGTGAAATAGGAGGTTTGCCTGGAGAGATTTTGAGTAAAGTCTTATAAATATCGCCGTTTATAAGGTGTTGTAAAAATTATGAATGTGATTAATTACACTTAAGCTACCATGAAAGAACGTTATTAACTTTCATTTTTTCTGTGGTGAGTTCTGTTTCATGGATGGCTTACGGGGTACTATAGTTTAATAAGGGATTATAAATAATCACAAGAAATAGCTTGGTAACTACTAAGCTATTTTTATATACAAAAAGCACCGCTGATTGGGGTTTGATATTCTTGTGTAAATTAGGTTCTTGCAAAAGTAACGGAATCCGTTAGAGGTAGAACGGCCTCATTTTACTACTAATGTATAACTTAAGAAATTTGTAAGGATTGAGAAAGAAAAAAGATATGTTTGATGTTTATGATGAAAATAGATGAAGGAAAGGAGAAATCAGAATGAATGGTGTGGTAAGAACAACCGGGCTTACAAAAAAGCGAAAAGGAAAAGAGCTGGTAACAAATATAGATCTTCATATTCATAAAGGAGAAATATACGGTTTACTCGGTCAAAATGGTGCTGGAAAAACAACGATTATGAAAATGCTCACCGGAATATTGAAGCCAACGAGCGGAGAGATCGAATTATTTGGCAAGAGGCTTACGGAAAGTTCGAAATTTATGTTAAAGAGAGTCGGAAGTATTATTGAATATCCCATCTTCTTTGAACACTTAACTGCAATGGAAAATTTGAAGCTCCATTGCGAATATTTAGGATACTATGATGATAAGGGAATAAAACAAGCATTGGATATGGTTTATCTAAAAGGGATTGAGAATAAATCTGTGAAAGAATTCTCACTAGGGATGAAGCAACGACTTGGGATAGCTAGAGCGATTATTACTAAGCCTGAACTGATTATTTTAGATGAGCCTACAAATGGTCTCGATCCGATTGGGATAAAAGATACCAGGGATTTAATCTTAATGCTTAACAAGGAGTACGGAATAACCTTTATCCTATCAAGCCATATTTTAGGAGAAATGGAACAGGTTGTAGACAGAATTGGCGTCATTGATAATGGAAGGTTGTTAAATGAAGTGACATTAGCAGATATTCAAAGCCAACGAACTGATTATATTGAGTTATTGACAACAGATGTACAAAAAACTCTTTATTTACTTGAATATAAATTGCATATTTCCAATATGAAAGTCATTCAAGGAAATAGGATCCGGATATATGATCTAACTCATTCTCAAAGCGATATTTCAAAATTGTTGATTCTCCATGATATTGGCATTGAGGAGATTCAAAAGCATACGAGCTCCTTGGAAGATTATTTTTATGAGCAAATTAATGGCGGTGAAAAAATTGTTTAAATTAATGATGCTAGAGTGGAAAAAATTAAAACGTGTTTCTATTATTTCTGAAGTAATCATTTACTTGCTAGTGCTAATGATAATGCCTATGATTTTTATAAAAACGGTTACGCCCTTTTTTGGTGAGAGCTATGCTGCATTCATGGAACTTAATTTTAATATACAAATGGGACTCGTCCTGTTTGGGGGATCCCTTATCTGTCAGGTTTTCATTGATGAATATAAAAATAAAACAATCTCGCTTTCTTTCGGATACCCGATCAGCCGAAAAAAGTTGTTTATGGCAAAAGTACTTTTTATCTCTCTTTTTATCTTTCTTACAACAATTCTTTCCTATATTTTTACGGGTTTAACAACCTATTTGCTTGATCAGGCATTCCCTTTTATTAACGGACAGCCAACGAATTCGGATATGATCGCCTATTTAAAAAATATGATTTTCGTTTCGCTTATGATAACTCTAATTAGTTTCATACCACTCTTTCTCTTTGGGATTGTGAAAAGAGGAACAATTACCACTGTTATAAGCTCAATAGTCATAATGAATTCACCGAAATTATCAATATACTTTAATTTTGATCTGGAAACCATTCTTGCAGTACTTTGCATACTAGGAGCACTTAGTATCTATTTTTCCATTAAAACTGTGGAGAGTGTAGGGGAGATATAAAATGCGGTGGATATGACATTCCAACTGAGGATATCATCAGGAGAAATAAAGTTATTTACCATTATGGGTTCATCCTGTCGAGAACATTTCAGATAAAAGGGCCTGACCGCAAGTGTGTTAAAGCATCACCGCACTTGGTGTTAGGCCTATTACTTATTTGGTAGCTAATTAGTAAAGTTTCGATTATCCTTCGTTCAGCGACTTCCTAGGTGTCTATTTGGACTACCTTCTAAACTCCTTTTGTAAGTTTTTGGGAGACAGATTATATTCCTTTTTAAAGAGTCGATAAAAGCTGGAGTAATCTTGAAAACCGCATTTCGTAGCAATTTCCTCGATTGAGAGTTCATTTTGCTTAATTAATGCAACGGAGGTTGCAAGTCGTTTCAAAAGTACATATCGATAAAATGGTACTTTCATGTGATTTTTAAAATAATGAGAAAAATAATATTTATTTAAATGAAAATGACTTGATACGTTGTCTAAATTCATTTCTGGATCGGTCAAATGGTTTTCAATGTATTCGATAATGGAATTTAAGCGTTGATCTGCATCACTGCTTAGACTGTTTGTTGGCTCACTACTGGCTGGATTTAAGATAATTTGCAGAGCTTGAAATAATAGATAATGTAAGGCAAAGGAATTAGGGCCACTATTAACTTTTAGACGATTACTTATATCTTGGAAAAGCGAGAGAATTTCCTTTATATTTTCGGATTGGAGATGGACGACATAAGAACCCTGAGTTTTATGATAATTTATCCTATCACTCATATAGGGAGAAATCGATAAGAATTCAGCCAATAATGATTTGCTAATGGTCGATACAATTCTCTCATAGTTGTCGAAATCACTTACTTCTGCCTTATGTACCGCATATTGGGGAATGATGACAACATCCCCTTTGGTTAGTGAATATACTTGTCCTTCACAAAAAAACTCACATTCACCTCCTAAAAATACGAGAACCTCCATTGCGTCGTGACTATGCAAGCGGAATAAGGGCTCGATTTCAGAATAATTCTCTGATGATTTGTCAGGCGGTCTGCCCCAATCATGTGACTGATATTTTTTGCTCCAATAATAAACCTCAAAATTCTCATTTAATACCGGCATAAATGTAGATTCTTTCATAATTTGCTCCTTTTAATATAGCAAGATATACAATGTTATCAGCAAGATTAACAATTTATTTCATGTATTTCCTTGATATTATATCACTATAATCTTTAAAAAAAGAAGTCTCAGAGTAAATGAAAGCCCTATCTAGGCGTAAAAAGTTTTGAAAATGAAAGCCTTGTCTTGTGGAGATTTTTAGTAGATGCACTTGACATCTAGTTTAGTTAGTCTGAACCAACGGCCTTTTATTCCTCTAAGATAAATTAGAAATAGAATTTCATTTACATCAAAAGAACTCACACCAAGGAGGACATGATCTTGAACAACAATGATACTACTTCAGAGCAAAAGGAAACAGTCTTTAATAAAATATTAGGGGCCATTAGTGGAAGTTTTGCACCCATTTTAGGGGTACTTGCCGGTTCGGGCTTAATTACGGCTTTATTATCTATTTTAAAGTCATTAGGCTGGGTATCCGCTGAAAGCGGTACCTATGCAATCCTTGCTGCTGCTGGACATGCAGTGTTTTACTTTTTTCCTATTTTCCTCGGATTTACGATGGCAAACAAGCTGGGAGCCAATGGATTTGTTGGAGCAGCAATTGGAGCAGCGTTATTAGAACCAAATTATGTGAATTTAGTTACCTCTCAGGCACAGGATGTATCGTTCTTAGGGATTCCGGTTCTACTAGCCAGTTATTCATCCACCGTGTTTCCTATCTTAATCGCAGCATCCATCTATGCTTTATTAGATAAGTTTTTAAAGAAAGTGATTTATAAAGATTTACAAATGTTCATCAATCCGATGATTTCCTTAATCGTAATTGTGCCATTAACCATCCTTATTTTTGGTCCATTTGGGACGTATGTGGGGCAGGGCTTAGCATTCGTTATTCAGTTTTTAAGTGATCAAAGTGGATTAGTTACAGGAGCCGTATTGGGTGCGGCATGGTCTTTCCTTACGATTTTAGGGCTTCATTGGGCGGTTATTCCAATCGCGATTGCCAATCTTGGTGCATCGGGTCTTGATCCAATTATTGCGATGGCTGCCGCGGCACCATTTGCACAAATCGGTATGGGGCTTGGCGTTTTCTTTAAAACAAGAGATAAACAATTAAAAACACTTGCTGGATCAGGACTACTACCAAGTGCATTAGCAGGGACAACAGAAATTATCACATATGGTATTCTCGTACGATATAAGCGAACAATGTTATACGTTGGGATAGCTGGAGCAGTCGGTGGGGCAATCATCGGAGCGTTTAGAGTATCGGCAACGGCCTTTGCACTTCCAAGTTTCTTGTCCATTCCTGTATTTACACCAATCGGAATCTTTGCAATCGGTGTGTTTGCTTCCTTACTAATCGCAATGGTACTTACCATTGTATTTGGATATGAAGGCAAGAACGACCTAAGAGCAGCTAAGAAGACAAACAAAGAATTTGGATTAGGAAACGTAAAGAAAGAAATGATCGCAAGTCCATTAACAGGTCATATCGTTCCATTAAGTAAAATAGCCGATCCGCTTTTTTCAAAAGAAATTGTAGGAAAGGGAACTGCAATCGAACCAACAAAAGGTGCCATCATTTCTCCAGTGGACGGAGTCGTAACGACATTATTCCAGAGTAAACATGCGATTGGAATCACATCGAATGACGGGGCTGAAATTTTAATCTCGGTTGGGGTTAATACAGTTAAGTTGAAGGGTAAATATTTTACTTCCCATGTAGAGCAATGGTCTCAAGTGAAAAAAGGTGATCTACTCATTGAATTTGACATCGAGAATATTAAAGCAGCTGGATACGATCTGAAATCTCCTGTCGTGATTACCAATACAGAAGAATATTTAGAAGTAAAACCAATAAAAACGGGTAATGTTGAATCAGGTGATGATACATTACTAAAACTAGATGCATAGCAAACAAAAACAATGGTGTAAACACTTAGAAATCGTAATAATGAAACCTATTAGGAGGAACTGACATGCAAAAGCAACCTGATTTACAAGTTAGAACGAAGAAACTGATTGAACAAGATGGTTTGAAATTTAAAGATTTAAATAATGATGGCAAACTAGATCCTTATGAAGATTGGCGTTTAAGCCCGAAAGAACGTGCAGAAAATCTTGTTTCCTTGATGAACATCGATGAAAAAATCGGGATGATGCTGATCAATTCTAGGAAAATGGGACTTGCCCAGGAAGATAAAAGCAAGACAAGCCATGATGGCGTCTTAGATGAAAGTATTATCGAAAGAGGAGAAACCATTTTCGCTACTAGCAAAGTATACGGAACCACTCATACGATTGCTAACAGGAAACTAAGACATTTCATTTTAAGAGATAACTTCACACCAGCTGAAATGGCGGAATGGGTTAACGCGCTGAATGAAGTAGCTGAGGGTACGCGCTTAGGAATTCCCGTTCTCGTTGCATCGAACTCCAGAAATGAAAATGGTGAAGCAGTATTTGGTATGAATGATGCAATCGGTATCTTCTCTACATGGCCAGGAACATTAGGATTGGCAGCAGCGGCTAAGGGCGATATCCAAAATGGTGGTGACGCCTCCCTTATTAGTGAATTTGCAAACATTGCCCAAAAAGAATGGAATGCCACAGGTTTAAGAAAAGGGTATATGTATATGGCAGATGTGGTGACAGATCCGAGATGGCAGCGTACGTATGGAACATTTGGGGAAGATCCAGAGTTTATTGCTGATGTGATCGGTCGTATCCTTGACGAATTCCAAGGCGAAACCTTAGGAAAAGATAGTATTGCGATGACTACGAAGCATTTCCCAGGTGGGGGAGCGAGAGAAAATGGCTTTGACCCTCACTATGAAGAAGGAAAATGGAATCTATACCCAACTCCGGGTAGCTTAGAAAAATACCATCTACCACCATTTAAAGCAGCGGCAGATCATGGAACATCTTCCATCATGCCATATTACTCGATTCCAAGTATTAAGAAGAGTGTGGTCCAGGAGTTTGAAGGGGAAGAAATCCCATTCGAAGAGGTTGGATTTACGTTTAATCGTTATTTCATCGACCATATCCTTCGTGGAAAGCTTGGATTCAAAGGCTATGTGAATAGTGACAGCGGGATTATTAATAACATGAGCTGGGGTATGGAAAACAGCAGTGAAGCGGAACGCTTTGCGAAAGCAATAAATGCGGGTACCGATTTGATTGCTGATACGAATGATATTGAAAATCTGAAATTGGCTATTAGCAATAGATGGATCACTGAAAAACGAATCGATGAGTCAAATGTACGACTCTTAACAGAAATGTTCGCTTTAGGTCTATTTGATGACCGCACATACAATGATCCAGAAAAGGCAACTGAGGTTGTCAGCACGAAAGCGCACTGGGAAGCTGCATACGAAGCGCATAAAAAATCAGTGACCGTACTAAAAAATTCAAACGAAACCTTGCCACTTACATCGGACAAGCTGGATGGTAAAAAGGTGTATATTGAAGTGTTCCATAAGGAGCAGGAAAGAGCAACTTCTTATACAGAAAAAGCAAGAAATGAAGCAAAAGAACTCGGACTGTTTAACTTAACAGGCAACTATGAAGAAGCCGATACAGCGATTCTGTTCCTACATCCAAAATCTGGTTCTTACTTTAATGCAACACCAGGTCTACTAGAGCTTGATATTTGTGAGGATAAAGTAAACTCGGCGATTGATGGTTCATTGTATCAGGAATCTACTTTAAGTGGACTTGACCACCTAAAAGAAGTTGCTGACAGCATCCATAGCCGCGGCGGTAAAGTCGTGATGAGTGTAAATATTATCCTTCCATGGATTTTAGGAAATGTAGAACCAATGGCTGATGCTTTGATTGCGGGCTACGATACATTCCACAATGCACAGCTTGAAGTGATTGCAGGGAATCATAAGCCAACAGGTGTCTTACCAATAACTTTACCAGCAAGTGAAGGAGTGATTGCCGTTTACCAAAATGGAGATTGCGTATCACCAAATGACGTACCAGGATATGACAAAGACAAATACATGCCAGCAGGAATGACTTATGCGTATAAAGACAGTGATGGTAATGTATATAAACTTGGTCATGGGTTGAAATATTAATAATAAAATGAAAATCACAGGTGTAAAGCCTGTGATTTTTTTGTGGGATTGAAAAAGCACGGAAAACGGTTCATTCAACTTGACTGGATCCTCGATTCAAAAATAAGCTTCTATCTCCGGAAAACAATTATCGAAGAACCTTCAGTGCTTCTGAAATTTTGTGAGCAAAATGTAATGGGGGTTCAACAGATTGAAAGTGGATATAAAGAATATTCGGTTTGGTGAACAGCCAATGATTATGAATGGCGCTCACTATTATCCCATTTTTAATTAAAATTTTTGTAAATGCTGGAATTTCTTCTTCGAGTATAACGGTTTCCCCAAGATTAAGGGCATTGCCCTCATAATCCAAAGATGCAAATGATATTTCGGCCTCTATTTTTCCAGGGCTTGGACGACCTTGAATGGTAACATGTAGATTCCGTTTAATACTTACAGAACAAACTTCATTTTTTACTTCTGGTTTTTGGTTTAGAATTTGGCCAAATTGTTGGCAGAGTGTGTTGAAATTATTCATTAGAAATCCTCCCCAATCTATTTTTATAGTTTATGCAATTGTTTTCGCCCTGCTTCTTTCGTAACTCTCATTTGATCAAAATTAAAAGGCAAACATGATAAATTTAGCGTCTCTTACCCTAGTAAGGCGCGTTTTTTTATGAGAAAAACCGACGTGATGCTGCATTTTGCAAAGGAAGCTGGATGGGCAGGTTATCTGCTAATTGTCTTTTCGTTAGAGATGCCTTAAAAACTGATCACCTCTCGATTAATTGCGTCAACTTGTGGGTTTAATCGATTGAAAATGAGGGACCCTGGGAAAATGTTAAGTCAAAGTCAAAAGGATCGATGGGTGGAAGTAATTGGGCAGCTAAATGAAACCAATATCCAAATTTTCGATGGGGCTGGACAAACAGTTTCAGAAATGAGAGCAAAGACACGAAAGATGCTGCATCAATTTCCAAATTAATTGGAATGCCGTTGATCTGATTCTATTTAAGTGAAAAAACGCAAAGGTGTACTGGGTCTCATTTTTAATTAGGCTATGATGCTGCCAATAATGATTTAACATACTATAAAATAATCCGTTTATATTTTTTACATTTTGTATAATGACATTATGGTTAATAGAGTTATAATTTTAAATAACTGAATATTTAAGTAATTAATACATTAAGACTTTTTGGCATGGGATGCTTCTGACGAGGTCCTTTTGATTGTTTAGTTTCAACTCCATCAGATACTAGAATGCAAGAAGGATCTTTGGTTATCACTAATTAAAGGGGAGTCTACAATGTTGCAAAAACAAAAACTGTTAATCAATAGGGAAAGATTAATGAACGAATTGGAACGATTTGCAGACTTTGGCAGGACAGAAAAAAATGGAGTGACAAGGCTAGCATTAACAGATGAAGACCGACACGCCAGGGATTATTTCCGAGCATGTTGTGAGGAATTAGGAATGGATGTGAAGATTGATGATATGGGATGTATGTATGCTACACTTGAAGGCACTGAGAAAAAACCTCCTATCCTGATTGGCTCCCATTTAGATTCCGTCAAAAAAGGAGGCAGGTTTGATGGTGTACTAGGGGTAGTAGCCGGTTTAGAAGTAGTAAGAACCCTCGTAGACCATAATATTAAACCTAAAATTCCAATTACTGTTGTGAATTTTACCAATGAAGAAGGTGCTAGATTCGAGCCTTCGATGATGGCATCTGGTGTTCTAGCAGGTAAATTTACAAAGTCCGTCATGATGCAAAAGCAGGATTCTGAAGGAATTACTTTTGGCGAAGCACTAAAGGCGATTGGATACGAAGGGAATGTGGAAAACCGCCTTAAAGAAGCAACCGCTTTACTTGAATTACATATAGAACAAGGACCAATTTTAGAATCTGAAGCGCTTTCGATTGGTGTTGTAGAATGTGTTGTAGGTATGGCTTGTTATGAAATTGAAGTGACTGGGGAATCCAATCATGCAGGTACCACCCCGATGAACATGCGTAAGGACGCACTGTTTGCAACGAATAACCTTATAAATGAGATACGGAAATACTTTGGTTCTTTAGATAAGGATCTAGTCTATACAATAGGAAGGATAAATGTCTATCCAAGCATTCATACAGTTATTCCGAATAAAGTTGTTTTTACCCTTGAGGCTCGTCACAAGGATATGGATATCGTCAACGATGTGAAAAATTTCGTTGAAGGTCTTTCGAATTTGGAAATGAATGAAGGATGTGAGATAGAAGCAACGAAATTATGGGAACGAGATACAGTTTGGTTCAAGCCCGAACTCTGCAATCTTATAGAGCAATCCGCAAAATCACTTGGTTACACCCATAAACGCATGGTTAGCGGTGCCGGGCATGACGCGCAGTTCATCGCAAGCTATATCCCTACCACCATGCTGTTTGTACCGAGCAAAAATGGAAAAAGCCATTGCGAAGAAGAACTGACCACCTTGGAGGAATGCGAAAAAGGAGTAAACGTCGTCTTGAATACTGTCATTAGCCTATTATCTCAATAAAAATAAAAAAATATATAACAAGGAGGTAAAGTTTTTTTCTATTTTCCAATATTACTAGAAAATTATTAGAAGTCGAAAACGTGTTCCTAAAAAGGCATTAGTAATTTAGAATAAACCAAACGCTCAGACAATTCTGAGCGTTTGTTGTGCAACATACGCTAATTATTTTCTATTATCCACGTGTATTTGTAAACCCACCATCAATGCTGATAACTTCGCCATTAATGTATTGGGCAGGCGATGTTAATAAGAAGGCAACTAATTCTGCTACTTCTTCTGGTTGACCATAGCGTTTTTGAGGAACCGATTGGATTGCAGCCTGTTTAATTTCAGGTGGTTGAGATTCGAAATAAGCTTTGATCATCGGTGTTTCTGTTCCACCAGGAGCAATCGCGTTACAACGAATACCTTTGCTTGCATACTCCATCACGATACTCTTGGTTAATCCCACAATGCCGTGTTTTGTAGCAGAGTAAGTGACAACACCTGCTTGACCAATCACACCAGCGGTTGAAGAAGTGTTAACGATTGAACCGCCACCGTTTTTCAACATAACGTCTAATACGTATTTAACTCCATATAATGCACCCATTAAGTTAATTCCAACAATCTGTTCAATTTCATCAGTTGAGACCTCGCCAAAAGGTACGCCACTACCAGAAATCCCTGCATTATTGAAAAAGTAATCAATCGTACCAAATTTTTCAATAGCTGCATCTACATAAGCTTTTACATCTTCTTTTTTTGATACGTCCGCTTTTACAAAGATGGCATCAACGCCTAATTCTTTAACAAGATTAACCGTTTCAGCCCCACCTTGTTCATTAATATCGACCACTACGATGTTAATACCTTCTTTTGCTAGTCGAACAGCAGAAGCTTGTCCTAAACCGCTTCCACCACCAGTGATAACTGCTACTTTTGAATTTGTCATACCTAACACCCCTTATGTAATTTCCTTTTGTTGTCTTTACATTATTATTCTAACATAGAGAAAATTTTAACACTTAGAAAATGCTCGAATATTGTCGATTGTTCGATTCAAAAGGCGTATTAAAATGGATATGGAAAAAAGCATTTACGTAGAAATTTTCTGTATGCCTCTAAGAAAAAGTGGAAATATAACAAAAAAGGAGAAATATAATAAAATACAGGAGGGTAATATGGAAAAGGGTCATTATAATGAAGATGCCAATTTAAAAAGAAAAGAAAGTGAAACATTAGAAATTAGTTCGACAGGATACGGATTAGAATCTGTTTCAAAAGAAAATGAAGATGAATACAGACTTGAACAAAGAAATAGCCATTTAAGATCGATATTACAAAACTGATCTTTAATGAGGAAATTAAAACTATAGTAAAAGTAATACAACAAAAAACAACCCTTAATATGTAATAAGAGTTGTTTTTTTGTTGTATTTAAATATGAAACGAAATACCAGAAAAAAGGACACTTTTTAAATGCGGTCATCACTTATGAAAATTTGTTTTTTAAGTAATTTTGATGGTTTAGGTAAAGATATGAATGCAAATTACAGGAGGTGTACTACATGAACAGTGACGTATATCGAGATAAAATTGTTGTTTTGGATCAGAATGGGGTTGAAAAAGAATTTTCGATTGAAGCCTTATTTGATATGAAGGACAAAACATTTGCATTGTTACGCTCTGAACAAGATCAAAATAACACATTTGTCATGCAAGTGGAGAATACGGATGATGGTCAGTTTTTGACAGGAATTAGCGATCCATCCGAACGTGATATGGTTCTAGATGCATATGAGATAGCTATTGATGCTAATCCAGCGGAGTAAAATTCTGAATGGAAAAGAAGATACTAGATGTTATTGATCATCAAATGAGGAATCAAATAGAAAAAGAAATAGAAGGTTTGACGTTTACAAAAAACTTTCGATCGCCTTCTGCCGAGGAATGGTACGTTTTTTTACCGAGCTATAAAGACCCGAATACTGGTGGTGCAGCTGGCAAGGTTATTATTCACTATAACCTATATGATACAAAGGAGATATTCATCAATACTACAATACTATTTGACGACCCTGCCTTACATAAAGAATCACTTCATCACCTTGTTTATGCTATTTCTGATGAGCTTGTAAACCGATTGGTTGGATATGCGGATACTCTTCTCTCAGTTCATGCAGGTGAGAATACGTATAATGCAGAATACAAAAACTGAAGGGGTTATTATGGAAGATAAAATGATACAAGCAATAAAACAACATGCAATTCCAATTACCAATTCTAAAGATAACCTTGATTCACTTGTTACTTCTATTAAAAATCAGAAATATGTTTTGTTGGGGGAAGCCTCACACGGAACGTCTGAGTTCTATAAAATACGTGCTGACATCACCAAAAGATTAATCGTTGAAAAAGAGTTCACCTTTATAGCTGTAGAAGGTGATTGGCCAGCATGTCAAGAGGTGAATCGCTATATAAAAGGGTATTCAACTCAATATAATAATGCTCGTGATGTCCTAATGTCTTTTAAACAGTGGCCAACCTGGATGTGGGCAAATGAAGAAATAATTGAATTAATCGAATGGTTAAAAGAATTTAATGAAGGAAAACCGTTTGATAGAAAAGTTGGTTTTTATGGAATTGATATCTATAATCTATGGGAATCGATGGATGAAATACTTAAGTATTTAGAAAAAAGAAACTCACCAGATTTTGAGGTCGCGAGAAAGGCTTTCGCCTGTTTTGAACCATTTAATCGTGATGCGGAAAAGTATGCTTTGTCCTCATCTTTTTATTCTGAGGGATGTCATGAAGAAGTAACAAAACTTCTAATGGAAGTGAGTTTAAACAAACATACCTATCATGATTCAGAGGAAAGCAGTTTAAACGTCGAGGTAAACGCGCTTATTACCGCTAACGCTGAAAACTATTATACAACCATGATTACAAACGATAATGAATCATGGAATATTAGAGATCGTCACATGGTAGAAGTCATAAATAAAATTGATTCGTTTAATAACAGTCATTCCAAAGGGATTATATGGGAACACAATACACATGTTGGGGATGCAAGAGCGACGGACATGGAAAAAGAAGGAATTGTCAATGTAGGACAACTCATAAGGGAACAAGTAGGTTCGGAAACCGTGTTTATTGTTGGTTTCGGTACACATCATGGGACGGTTATTGCAGCTACCAAGTGGGGTGTAGACTTTGAAAAAATGAATACCCCTCCCGCGGTTTCCGGAAGTTGGGAAGATTTTCTCTATAAAGCAGGTGCTTACGATAAACTCCTAGTATTTACGGATAAAAATAGAAAATTATTTACTAGGCCTATTGGCCATCGCGCAATTGGCGTTGTCTATCATCCACAATATGAGCATTACGGTAACTATGTTCCATCAGTGATAGCAGACCGATATGATGCGTTTGTTTTTGTAAATAACACAAATGCTTTAACTCCACTTGAAGTATCTGGCGTGTTAATTTAACTTTATTCAGCAGGAGTCCCATACTTTTAATAAAACCGTTCATGACATTGGAATGAATAGTTATGACAAGGTAGTAGTTCCCCCTTAGTGCATAACATCCTATAAAAAGAAGACGCCATCCAAAATACATCGGATAGCGTCTTTTTATTTCGAATAGCCCTATTAAGGGTTTGTCGACCAAAGTCCAGCATGTTTTAATACAACACGCGGATGAAGTTTTAGCTGTGCAACCATTAATTCTGCTAAATCTTCTGCTTGCATCACTTTTTCTGGGTTGCCGTCGGTTAGGTTTAACTCAACCGCCATATCTGTTGCAACCGTACTTGGTGTTAACGTTGTTACGCGAATATTTTTCTTGCGCACTTCAAGCATTAATGATTCACTTAGTCCGATAACTGCAGCCTTTGAAGCAGAGTATGCACTCGTAATGGGTGCACCTTTTTGACCGGCTGTTGATGAAATGTTAATGATGTCGCCTGTGTTGCGCTCTATCATTTCCGGTAATACCGCACGTGTTGTGTAATACACACCTTTTACATTAACATCGATAATATTTGTCCATTCTTCAGGCGTTAAGTCCATGAAGTTACCGAATTTTGAAATGCCGGCATTGTTTACTAATATATCGATTGCTCCAAGTTCACCACGAATGGATTGAACCGCTGAGGTAATAGAGTCTAAATCCGCTACATTTGCTGCAGCTATTACTGTCCTCACATCATACTCTTTAAGTTCTTCTGCTACTTTTTGTAAATTTTCAGGTGTACGCCCAATAAGACCTACATGAATACCTTCTTGCGCGAAGGCAATTGCTGTTGCTCGTCCTATTCCACGGCCAGCTCCTGTAATTACTGCGACTTTTCCTGCGATTTTTTGCATGTTTTTACCTCCATTGGATGAGATAGTTATAGTTTAGACGAAATAACGTGTATTAAACTACACCTTTTTAAAGGAGGACTATTGCACAGCTGAAATAAAAAATGCTGCAACGCTTTTAGAGGAACGCACGCTAGTTAAGCAGATTCCTTTAATATCTTGAATCTATATATTAAAATTACTATCAAAATACAAAGAAAGTGTGATTCATATTTGGTTCTATGCTGTTGCTATAGTTGCGATATTCATTGATCAAGTTTCAAAATATTTGGTTCGTGCCCATTTAGAAGTCGGAGAGACTCTCGAAGTTTGGAATGGGGTTCTCCATTTCACACACTATCAAAATAGCGGAGCGGCTTTTGGAATGTTTGAAGGATATGGTCGTCTATTTGTTCCTGTTGCCATCATTGTTGTAGGTATTTTCCTTTATATGCGTAAGAAGGGTCATTTAAATGGGTTCATTATGGAAATAGGAGCCGGACTTTATGTTGGTGGAGCGATTGGAAATGCTATAGATCGGATATTTTTCAATCAAGTTACAGACTTTATCGACTTTCAATACAATGGAGGTATTCTTAATCTCGCAGACTATGCACTCAATTTCGGCATAATCCTGATTTTAGTAGATGCCATAATTGTGGAACCTATAAAAAAGAGAAGGGCTGTAGCTTCAGGATCATGAGGCTTCCATGTGTTTTCACCAGAAAAGGTGGATTAACTTTTTAATTTCACAAATAATCAACCAAAATCCTAAAAGCCAATGACACCATTTATCATTCAAATGGTGTCATTTTTATTTCATTTTAACAATCGACATCGGGACAGGTCCTTTTCGACAAGGTAATAGCAAATATTAATCTTTTATTCATCTAATACTGCCTTTGCTAGTGTATAAACAATTGCATCATCTGTTGGAGGGTTATGGAGCCCTGCACGAACATCACGGAAATAGCGTTGGAGAGGGTTTTGTGCGGAGAGGCTTCTAGCCCCAACAATTCTCATTGCCAAATCTACTATCTTGTTTGCACTGTTTGTTGCTATATGTTTTACCGCTGCTAGCTCTGATCCCATACTACCACGCTGTTCAGGATGTTCTACCCATTTTCTGGCGACGGAATAGAGTACTTCACGTGCATTAAATAATTCTAGTTCCATCTCTCCAATTTTTCTTCTTACTTCTGGTACGTCTTTAATCGGACCTGGTAATGTGGTAGGGCTGTATTCAGAAGCGAATTTTATCGCATAATCTCTAGCAGATGTAGCTATTCCTATGTATACAGCTGGGACTTGTAGATACCAAGCTTTAGGGAATGGTTTTTGGATATCCTCTTCTACCAATAAAGCATCCTCAGCAACAAGCACCTGGTCTAAAATAAGGTCATCACTTTTTGTTCCCCTCATGGAAACACTATCCCAAGTTTCTTTTATATGAACTCCGTCTAATTTATGGTCAACCAAAATAAACCCTTTTCTTCCAGTTAGATTAATATCCACTGTAACAATTGAATAATCGAGTGCAACGGCCATTGAAGTGAAGGCCTTAGCTCCATTTATCCGCCATCCATTCTTTTCTTTAATCGCGGTAGAGGTAGGAACGCCACCTCTAGAAGGGCTCCCTGTAGCGCGTTCTGTTTGAGCAAGGTTAATAAGTGCATTCTCTTTTACGATTAAATCACATACCTTGGCAAAGCTTTCTTCCTTCCAATTTCTACTTTCAGCTACCTCGAGGATAAGGCCGAGCTGCCAGCCGAGTGATAGGGCAGTTGGTCCATCCCCTGTGGCTATCTGTTCCTGAATCTTGAGAAAATCATATAGGTTAATACCAAGGCCACCATACTCGATTGGGACAGTAAGTGCTAAGAATCCAAGTTGCTTTATATCCTCAAAATTTTCATAAGGGAATTCTCCGTTTGCATCAATATTGGCAGACCTTTCCCTAAAAATCTCAGCTAAATCTTTGGCTTGTTTTAATAAGTTTTGTTGTATCGTGCTGTTGGTTAATTGATCATATGCAATTGTCATACTCATTCCTCCAATCATTTTTTCTCATAAAAAAAGCCCACTTTCGAGGCGACGAAAGAGGACTTCGGTTGTTCTATCCTTTCTCATCTGTCAGACATTTATGTCTGCTGGAATTAGCACCTTGCTTAATAATATAAGTGGTTGCTGCAGGATCGTAGGACCAGTTTCCTCCCCTGACTCTTGATAAGTTTCTTAAACTATTTAAATTAGTTTACACTTTATATGATGATTCTGTTATTGTCAATATTAAAAAAGTACTATCAAATAGGAATTATTAAAGTGTTCAAAAAACATGTTGACAATATTTTCATCCTCATGTATATTTTGGATTAAATTTAATAATCTATTTTCTTTATCTAGAGAGGTGGAGGGACTGGCCCTTTGATACCTCGGCAACAGGCTTTAAAAAGTACTGTGCCAATTCCAGCAAGCGATAAGCTTGAAAGATAAGGAAGGATTTGTGCTTATTTGTGTAAAAGCCTCTTCTTTTCTTAGGAGAGGCTTTTTTATTTTTTAAAAAAATTTAACAATAGGAGGATTGAAAGTGAGTAAACAAAAACAAATTATTCTAAATGCGTTTGAAATGAATAGTTCCATGCATAATTCACACGGGTTTTGGAAGCATCCAGAAAATAAAAGACATCGTAGATATAAGGATTTAGACTATTGGGTTGATTTAGCGAAGCTTTTAGAGAGAGGGAAGTTTGATGCGGTGTTTTTCGCTGATGTCCTTGGCATTTATGATGTGTATCAAAAGAGTAAAGCACCCTCAATCCGAGATGGGCTGCAGGTGCCATTAAATGATCCTGCCTTGCTTATTTCTGCAATGGCTCATGTAACGAAAAATCTGTCTTTTGCGGTTACGGTAAGTACTACATATGAACCGCCATTTGCTAATGCTAGGCGTTTTTCTACTTTAGATCATTTGACAAAGGGAAGAATCGCGTGGAATGTGGTCACTTCTTATCTGCCAAATGCTGCAAAAAACTTTGGTCTGCAAGATATGATTAAGCACGATGAGCGATATGATATTGCAGATGAATTTCTTGATGTTTCGTATAAATTATGGGAGCGAAGCTGGGAAGATGATGCGGTCGTTGAAGATGTTGAAAATAATACGCTCGTTGATCCAGACAAGGTACATGAAATTAATCATGAAGGCCGTTATTTTAAAGTTGAAGGGCCGCATTTAAGTGAGCCATCTTTACAACGAACTCCTGTTATTTATCAAGCAGGTACATCCGAAAAAGGTCGGGAATTTGCTGCAAAGCATGCCGAGTGTATATTTGTTGGCGGTCCGACGCCTCAAAGAATTCGATATTATGCAGATGATATTAGAAAAAGAGCAGAAAAACATGGTCGGAATCCAGAAAATATTAAGATCTTTTCATTTCTCAGTGTAATTGTTGCTGAAACAACTGAAAAAGCGGAACGGAAATTTGAGGAATATAACAAGCTGTGGAGCTCAGATGCTGCAAAAGCACAGTATGGGGCAAGTGGATATGACATTGCCGAGTACGAAGATTTGGATCCAAATGAGCCATTTGAATATAAAAAGAAGACGGAAGGAGGGCATTATAAAGCTGCGACTCTTACCAAAGATGCACCCAAAAAATTAACGGTAGGTGAAGTGTTGAATCGTTTTGAGTCATTGGACCGAAACAGTATTATTTTTGGAAGTCCTACAGAGGTTGCGGATGCGATTCAATTCCAATTTGAAGAATCCGGGGTTGATGGCTTTAATTTAAATCATTTAGTCACGCCTGGCGACTTGGAAGACTTCGTTGATTTAGTAATCCCTGTTTTACAGGAACGTGGGTTTTATAAAACAGAATACAAGAAAGGTACTTTACGAGAAAAGCTGTTCCCAGAGGGTAAAAGTACCTTGCCGGAAGATCACCCTGGAAGTAAATATAGACGTGTGCCTGCTAAACAGTAGAAGATGCCTGAAATAGGAAGTAAGGGAAACAGCCATCATAAGTGTGTTGAAGATTATTTTTTAAATTGTGTTATTACAATGAGTGCAGTATTTTGGGGACTTTATAGCAAAGGCCGTTAATAAAAGGTAAATAAAAAGGAGTGATAGTGAAAAATGAAAAAAATGTTTTTTGTAGTTTTATCGGTATTAGTCGTTAGTGCACTTACTGCTTGTGGGGCTAATAATAGTTCGGCGACTGATGGAGAAAAGAAAGAGTTGGTGTTAGGTGCAACGGTTCCATATAGTGACATGCTTGAAGAGGGTGTAAAACCTTATTTAGAAGAAAAAGGGTATACGGTTACAGTGAAAGAGTTCAATGATTACGTACAACCAAATACAGCACTAAACAATGGGTCATTAGATGCAAACTTGTTTCAGCACAAAGTGTATATGGATGCATTCGCTGAGGAAAATAATATGGAATTATCCAGTGTGATTACGGTTCCAACAGCGCCAATAGGTATCTATTCGAATAAATATGATTCATTGGGTGAAATAGAAAAGGGCAGTACCGTCGCAATAGCTAATGATCCTGCGAATCTAGCCAGAGGACTTACCGTGTTAAAGGAAAACGGAGTTATTGACTTTGATAGTAATGTGGATCCGCTCAGAGCTACCGAGAAAGACATCACAATCAATCCAAAAGAGTTAAAATTTCAGCCAATTGAAGCAGCGCAATTACCACGAACCCTAGAATCAGTCGATCTTGCTGCCATAAATGGTAACTTTGCTATATCAGCGGGATTAGACTTAAACACTGCTCTTGTTAGAGATAAACTGCCTGAAAATATCATCAATCGGGTTGTTGTAAAAACAGAAAATATCGATAAGCAATTTGTGAAGGATATTGTAGAAGCAATAGAATCAGATGCCTTCAAGAAAGTAATTGATGAAAAATTCCAAGGCTTCCATAGACCTGATTGGATGCAGTAAATCGCTAGTATAGGGGATTGATGAGGAATTAAACGAATGTTATGAAAGGGGCATTACTTTCATTTTAACGGACAGAACTGTAGATTGAACGAGCAAAAATCTATGCATCATCAAAAAGATTGATCATTTATTTATAATTTCACAAATAATCTACAAAATCCTATAAATCAATGACACCGTTTATCGGCAATGGTGTCATTTATTTATTTTTTTAATATAAATAAATAAAGAAAATGGCTGAATTTCTTAGCCATTTTGTACTTAATAATCTAATTATGTATTTGTTGTTGAACCTGTTGAATGATCTGTTGCGCTTTTTCTAGTTCACTTTGGGCGAAATGACATGCCTCTGATTCACTACTATTTGAATTAACTTGTTTTAAATGATGATGTGCTTTATGAATAATATCTTGAGCTTCTTGTAATTTGCTTTTAAAGTTCAATGTCGTTCATCCCTTCTATAAGTTGTTCTCTTTTATCATGTGATACTCTTCAGTTTTTCTATTCCGAGAGGTTTTTGCTTTACTGTTTCAGAAGAATTAGAAGTTGGTATTGATCGACTTTTTTCTGTATTTGTGTCCCAAATACTAAACTCAATATTATTTGGCGTTTCTTTATTATTTTTTGACATATTATTTACCTCCAATAGTAGTTTTTTACGGCAGATATATACACTAAAAAGCAAATACATGGTTCCCAATAGTTGTTGAGACTGTACGACTTCTAAGATAGGAGCTTGATGTTTTATTAGGGTTGTAAAAAAATAATGCTCCATTTGTTGGATCTTCACCATTCATCGCTCGTTTGGCTGCTTCTAGATGCTGTGCATTAGGAGTTGCAGTATTGATTGCACCGGTTTCTGCTGGTGTAAATTGATAATAACCGTAGCTTTTCTCAAACAAAACATCCTTCACGTTATTTGGAAATAAAGGACTTTTTACCCGATTCATGATAACAGCACCAACGGCAATTTGCCCTTCAAGTGATTCACCTCTTGCTTCACTATAGATCATTTTTGCAAGCCACTCTACTTCTTCTTGGTTATACGCTGACTGCTTCTCAGAGGCGATAGACTTTTCAGGCTTTGCGGTCGTACCGCCAGAAGGGATTGTCAATGTTTGTCCAATATTTAATAAATCCGAAGACAAATTATTGGCCTTTTTGATACCATCTACGGTCGTGCCATTACGTGTTGCAATACTGTATAACGTAT
>NZ_JBALOQ010000024.1:0-77403 GCF_036962705.1 Bacillus sp. JJ1562 | reverse complement strand
CTGTATAACGTATCCCCAGGTACAACTTGATGAGTAGTTTCATTGGTTTGAGTTGGAGCTGACGAAACACCATTAGGAATCTTCAAAGTTTGCCCAATCTGTAAAAAATCCGAAGATAGATTATTCTCCAACTTAATAGCATCCACCGTTGTGCCATTACGGGTAGCAATATTGTATAAAGTATCCCCAGAAACAACTTGATATGTAGCTTGATTTGGAGTAGCTGTAAAGCTGGAAGGTATAATTAATGACTGACCAATTTGTAACACATCCGAAGATAAATGATTGGCTTGCTTAAGGGCATCGACTGTTGTACCGTACCGCTTGGCAATACTATAAAGAGTATCACCGGCTGATACCTTATAGGTTAAAGTGGTAGTCTGTGATTGTGTAACGGTATTTTTTGCTGCAGCAGTTTTTTGTGAGGGTAGTGCACCTATGCCTAATACGGATAGCAGCATTCCGCCAGCCATAATTTTACAGGTTTTAATCTTTAATAAAGGTAACTTTCTTTTGATAAAGCTTGTTGCTTCATTCGTAATACTGGACTCATTCATTTTAGAAAGCGATCCTAATTCAGCCGAGAATTCTGTTGCGTTTTCAGTAAGATATAAGATGACTTCAATACCCTGTGCTGTTTCGTTGATTTTATAATGAGTAAAAATCTCCATGTCATTCACCCTCCATTTCCTTTTTACTATCCCCATAATTCAGACCAAATAATAAGAAATAAGTCCGCTATTCATTAGTAGGACAAAATATTCATTTTCTAAATTTTCAGTATTTTATCTTGTAAAAGTCTTGATTGCTTAGTATAATGAAACAAACGTTCTCATCAAGATGAAGGAAGTCCAACAAGGTAACTTTTCAACCTAGATTTGACAGAAGGGAACACAGGTAATTCGTTTTGAAAATTGATTTGAGGGAGGAAATTCATCGTGAAAAATCAAGTCAAATTATTACCGTTTACCATTCAGTCAGTTGTGGATCAGACAAATGAAACACCAGAGGGAGTTCAATTGGTACAGGCACCTTCATTATGGGAAGATGGCAATCAGGGTGAGGACATTATTATCGCAGTGATTGATACCGGGATCGACACTTCTCATTCGGATTTAAGTGGACGAGTTATTGGTGGACGGAATTTTACAACGGATTATTATGGAGATTCTGAGGTATTTGAAGACAATAATGGTCACGGTACACATGTATCGGGTACCATTGCTGCTAGTCTTAACAACGAAGGAGTAGTGGGGGTTGCTCCGAAGGCTCAAATTTTAAGTTTAAAAGCTTTGACGGGTACAGGGGCAGGTAATTATGAATGGATCATAGCTGCGATTAACTATGCAGTTGATTGGAGAGGTCCTAACAACGAAAGAGTTCGTGTGATTTCAATGTCACTAGGTGGCCCTGAAGACGTACCAGAAATGCATATGGCGATTCAACATGCAGTCAATCAAAATATATCCGTTGTTGTTGCAGCGGGAAATGAAGGGGATTCGCAAGAGGATACATTTGAGTATGCCTATCCTGGAGCATATAACGAAGTGATTTCGGTTGGAGCCGTAAACATGGATTTAGAGCTTGCTCCATTTTCTAACACCCACACGGAAATCGATCTTGTTGCTCCAGGAGTAGATGTGGTTTCAACGTATCCAGAAAATAAATATGCAAAACTAACAGGAACTTCAATGGCGGCTCCGCATGTTGCAGGTGCTATCGCTTTAATTATCAATGTAAGTGAAAAAGAGTTTGATCGAACACTTAGTGAAGCAGAAGTCTACGCACAGCTCATTAGACGAACTGTCCCACTTGGTAACAGAAAAAGCGCTGAAGGAAATGGATTTCTTCTGCTTAACATTGTAGAAAAGCTCCATGATATGATTAGGACTACCAATATGAGCGCTACTAATTAGGAATAATCGATTCCTGGACAGGTTTAATAAAGAATAAACCAGGAAAGGAGAAATCTAATGGAAAACATGATAGGTATAGATACACATGAATCTGCTGAATTAAAGGCTGCATTGCTAGAATTAAAGCATAATAAAGATAGAATTGTAGTTGAAAAAGAGTATTATGACGAGGAAGAGGATATGCAGATCATCACGGATTATTATCGGAAAATTGATTTTAATCAAGTGGAAAAAAAAGAAATGCATAAACAACTAAATGAGTTAATAACGAAAACACATGTAAATCAGCTTCCTTATAATACTAAAACTCGGGATTATCTTTATACAAGGGTAGACCTCCAAATGGATGGAAACCTGAAGAGCATCTATTCCGGAAAAGATAAGGATCCTGAACAAGTCATGAAAGAGGATTATGAATCGGACAGGAAAAGAAAAGAAGCTTATGACATGTTATTAAACAGTAACTCGAAAAATGATTATGGCTTTCAGTTGGCAATGGCGTCAATTAATAGTGAAAATATGTTTAATTGCGAACATGTAGTACCACAGTCATGGTTTGATGAGGATAATCCTATGAGAGGGGATTTGCATCACCTTTTTACATGTGAAAAAGATTGTAATTCAGCAAGATCCAATTATCCTTATTTTGATTTTGTTGACTATGCTCCTAAAATGGTGACGGAAGCGATTAGAGCTCATTGTGGGAAATATGAAGATGGTAGGTTTGAGCCTGAAAGCGGAAAGGGTGAAGTTGCACGAGCAACATTGTATTTCTTGTTAAGATATCCTGGAGAAATTAGCCGATACAGTTATGAAGACATTGAAATGCTGCTAGATTGGCATCGTGAACATAAAGTATCTTTATATGAAAAACATCGAAACAAAGAGATTTTCCATATTCAAAAAAACAGAAATCCGTTAATCGACTTTCCTCAACACGCTGACAAAATTGATTTTACGCTCGGTTTATCATTGCGATAAGTCACGTTAGAAAGTAAAGTTTGCCCCCCTTTTTGATAAAAGGGGGGTGATATTATGAGTATCGAATTAACCCTCCATTGACATGCAGCACTTGCCCTGTTACGTAAAAAGAGTCATTGGTTGATAGGTATACAAATGCAGGCGCAATTTCAAATGGTTGTGCTGCTCTTCCCATTGGAATGTCAGTGCCAAGTGTAGCAACATGATCCGCTGAGTACGTGCTTACGGTAAGAGGAGTCCATGTTGGTCCTAGGGCGACTGCATTTACACGGATCCCTTTGTCAGCGAGTGATAATGCCATTGTTCGGGTAAAAGAAACGACGGCTCCTTTCGAGGTGGCATAGTCAATTACGTTTTTATCGCCTTCGTATGCAACTCTCGAGGTGGTGTTAATAATAGAACTCCCTTGTTTTAAATAGGGGAGGGCAGCTTTTGTCATGTAAAACAGTGAGAAAACATTGGTTTGAAAAGTGTCTTCAAGTTGTTCGTTTGATACGTCCATAATATCCTTTGTGTATGGCTGTACGGCAGCATTATTTACTACTATATCTAACCGACCATATTTTTCGATCGTGCGAGTAACCGCCAGTTCTGAAGTGGATGGGTTTCGTAAGTCTCCTTGAATAAGAAGACAGTTGACTTCAAATTTCTCCACATATTGTTTTGTCTCATTCGCATCGTATTCCTCATTTAGATAGACAATCGCCAAGTCGGCACCTTCTTTGGCATAAGCTACTGCTACTGCACGCCCAATCCCACTATCGCCACCTGTGATGAGTGCCACTTTTCCTTTAAGTTTTCCACTACCTTTATAGCAATCATAGTCAAAGATTGGCTTTGGTACCATTGGCCATTCCAAGCCAGGTGCCTGTTCTTGGTGTTGTGGTGGAAACGCAATTGGCTGTAGCTCCACTTTTTCTTTAACACCAACGTATGGGAATACTGGATAGTTTTGGTCCATGTCGGTACATCCTTTCAAAAAAAATTATTACGGTGGTATAGTATGTCACTGTAGAAACTATCGTGAAAAAGAAACCTGTATAAAAACATCCACTGGGGAGAACAAAAATTTTACTATTAGTCTTTTCATTAAACGTAATCATCACTTTAGTAGAAAATTATAGAAAACTGTATTTTTTTTCAAAAAAATAATAGAAAAATAATCTTTCAGAGTATAAAATAAAAAATACAAATTAGTTCAGTTGAAATGTGTAAGCGTTGACATCCATTCTAAAAACAGGAGGGACCCAATAACAAAATACTACTAAATAAATGCTTTCTGTTTTAGATCAATCCAATTATTATAAAATTTACTTGAATGCAGAGGTTGATGAAAGTTGACAATGGATGCTACAGATTTAACAATTAAAGAGCCAACGATTTTTAATCATATTGGCAATAAAATCATAACAGAGGATCGAGAAATAAAAATTATTGCTAGGTTTGAAGAGCCATTAATCCTCATTTTAGGAAATATGTTAAGTAATGAAGAATGTGATGAGTTAATTAGGTTGTCAAAGGGTAAAATGCATCGTTCAAAGATTGGCAATGCACATGTAGACAACATGAGAACTAGTAGTAGTACATTTTTAGATCAAAGTGAAAATATCATTGTAAATAGAATTGAAAATCGAATATCACAGATTATGAATATACCAACTGATCATGGAGAAGGTCTTCAAATTCTTAATTATCAGATTGGGGAAGAATATAAGGCTCATTTTGACTCTTTTACATCTACTAATAATGAAATTAACAACCCTAGAATTAGTACACTTGTCATGTATTTAAGTGATGTGGAGCATGGTGGGGAAACGTATTTTCCTAAGCTTAACTTTTCAGTATCTCCACAAAAGGGGATGGCAGTGTATTTTGAGTACTTTTATAATGACCAAACCTTAAACGAATTAACCTTACATGGTGGAGCACCAGTTATAGTAGGTGATAAATGGGCTGCAACACAATGGATGAGAAGAAAAAGAGTTAAATAGAACACAAACAATGATTCAACTACAAATAAAACATCTTCCAAGTCGGAAGATGTTTTATTATAAATTGGACAATTTTTGCTGTCTCATATGTTGGATCACACAGAAGGGTTACTACTAGGTTTGATGCCGCTTAATTCTACGTTTATTTACCCGCTAGTTGAGCTTTCTTATTTTCAACCGTTTTAAGATCAAAGCGATCTGCATTCATAACCTTTACCCATGCAGCGATAAAGTCGCGTACAAACTTCTCTTGGTTGTCATCCTGCGCGTAAACTTCTGCAAGGGAACGTAGAACCGAGTTTGAACCGAATACGAGGTCTACTCTAGTTGCTGTACGTACGACTTCGCCTGTTTTGCGATCACAGCCTTCATAGACGTTTTCTCCTACAGGCTTCCATTGTACTCCCATGTCGAGTAGGTTCACAAAGAAATCATTCGTGAGTTGGCCTACACGATCAGTGAATACCCCATGCTCTGAGCCACCAAAGTTTGTACCGAGAACACGCATACCACCAATAAGAACAGTCATTTCTGGCGCAGTAAGACCTAGGAGTTGAGCCTTATCAACTAGGAGCTCTTCTGGGCTCACACGATACTGTTTCTTTTGATAGTTGCGGAAGCCATCAGCAACAGGCTCTAGCACTTCAAAGCTATCTACATCCGTTTGCTCAAGTGTTGCATCGCCACGTCCAGGAGCAAAAGGAACTGTTACATCAAAGCCTGCATCTTGTGCAGCTTTTTCGATTGCAGCAGAACCTCCAAGTACAATCAAATCAGCCAGGCTAATATTAATATTTAAATCTTCTTGAATGCCTTCTAATACTTGGAGCACTTGTGCTAGTTGTTCTGGCTGGTTGACTTCCCAATCCTTCTGTGGTGTTAGGCGGATACGTGCTCCATTTGCACCACCTCGATGATCTGAGCTACGGTACGTACTTGCAGAAGCCCAAGCAGTTGTTACAAGCTTACTGACTGTAAGTCCGGAGTCTAGGATTTTACCTTTTATCTCAGCTATCTCAGCATCTGTTAAGTCATAATTACCAGCTGGTACAGGATCTTGCCAAGTGAAATCTTCTTCTGGAACCTCTGGTCCAAGATATCTTGTTTTAGGACCCATGTCACGGTGGATTAGCTTGAACCATGCACGAGCAAATACATTTGCAAACTCCTCTGGATTCTGATGGAAACGACGAGAAATTTTCTCGTATTCTGGGTCATGACGCAATGCCATATCCGCAGTAGTCATCATCGTTGGAACTTTAATCGATGGATCCTCTACATCTGGCGCGAGATGCTCTTCGGCAGGATCAACAACAAGCCATTGCCATGCACCTGCAGGACTCTTTGTAAGCCACCATTCATATCCAAACAACAGATCAAAGAAACCATTGTCCCACTGTGTTGGATTAGCAGTCCAAGCACCTTCAATACCGCTACCTATGGTGTCACGGCCAAAACCTTTGCCGTAAGAACTTTGCCACCCTAAGCCCTGTGCTTCAATAGGAGCAGCCTCTGGCTCTGGTCCAACTTGAGAAGGATCACCTGCACCGTGTGCCTTACCGAAAGTATGTCCTCCAGCTATAAGCGCAACTGTTTCTTCATCGTTCATTCCCATTCTTGCAAAGGTTTCACGAATGTCCTTCGCACTTGCAAGCGGATCTGGTTTCCCATTTGGACCTTCTGGATTAACATATATAAGCCCCATTTGAACAGCAGCAAGCGGATTTTCAAGGTCACGTTCGCCAGTGTAACGATTATCACCAAGCCATTCAGTTTCAGCTCCCCAATAGATATCCTCTTCTGGATGCCAAATGTCTGGGCGTCCTGCTCCAAATCCAATTGTTGGACCACCCATATCTTCAATAGCAACATTACCTGCTAGAACAAGTAGATCGGACCAAGAAATTTTATTCCCATACTTTTGCTTAATCGGCCATAGGATCCGTCGTGCTCTATCAAGTAGAGCGTTATCAGGCCAGCTATTTAATGGTGCAAAACGCTGGCTACCCGTTCCACCGCCGC
The DNA here is from genome assembly GCF_036962705.1 of Bacillus sp. JJ1562. Taxonomy (NCBI): domain Bacteria; kingdom Bacillati; phylum Bacillota; class Bacilli; order Caryophanales; family Bacillaceae; genus Bacillus; species Bacillus sp. JJ1562. The sequence continues at coordinate 70,493 of NZ_JBALOQ010000024.1, read as the reverse complement.
CTCGACCATCACCTATACGATATGTACCAGCAGCATGCCAAGACATCCGAATAAACATAGGACCATAATGGCCATAGTCTGCAGGGTACCAGTCTTGACTGTCTCTCATTAGATCACGAAGATCTTGCTTTAAAGCATCGTAATCTAGCTTTTTAAATTCTTCTGCGTAATCAAAGTCATCTCCCATAGGGTTAGATTTTCTGTCATGTTGATGGAGAATATTCAAGTTTAACGCATTTGGCCACCAGTCCCGAGTTGTAGTACCACTTGATTTGCTACTAGTTGCACCCCCATGAAACGGGCATCCTCCAATGTTCTCATTGCCTTTAGTATCCATTTTTAAATCTCTCCTTCTGTGAAATTTAGTAATTTATTCATCTAGTTTTAAAAAACTAGGATGATAATATTTATTATCATGTGATTCTTACAATAGAAGAAGGTCTGGGTTGAAAGAAATCTAGATTTTGAACATTCTAGAGCATCAAGACTATTATATTTAGAAGTTAAGTAAAATATGATAGAAACATTAATCTAAACAAAGAAGTAAAATCATAGAGGAAAGAAAATTTATGTAACGGACTTAGAAGTATATTTGCTAAAGGAGTTATAATATTTTGTATATTACTATTATAATAACTATAATTCAAATAAAGCAAGTCTGATGCACACGTAACTAAGAGACATAGAATAGTAGAGGTTCTAGAACAAGGTAGATCAATGGAATGGAGGAACGTGAAAATGCCAGAAATAAACCATAAAACCTACATCAAAGTACCTTTAGAAGAAGTGTATAATACAATTTCAACATCTCAAGGGTGGAATGCATGGTTTACAGATGACACATCTTTGGAGATAAAACCAGATGGGGTTGGTGAAATCCGATTGAGATGGACAAATTTTGGTGAAGAAAATGTAAATATTGAAGATGGCGGGAAGATTCTTGTGGCCACACCAAACAAAAGATTTGTTTTTCAATGGTCACCAGGAGAACAAAATTCAACAGTAACGTTTACACTCGAACCCTATAAAGACGGAACATTGGTAGTGCTTAATGAGACAGGCTATACAAATTCAGAAATAGACGTAAAAGCCTGTATTGGATGTGCAGTAGGTTGGGGAGAAGCATTAACACTTTTAAAGATATATCTCGAACATGGAATAGTGTATAAACAAGATTTATAATTCTGGTGTATGGCGTCTTGGAAAAAAGTTGTTTAAGGTACCATTAATGAATTCTAATGAGATTTTTGTAGAATAGTTAGAAGGAGATTTTTTGAAATGGATACATTACTGCTTACACGAAAAGAAATAGAATCGTTGTTAGACCCTATAGATTTATATCCAGCATTAAAAAAAGCATTCTGTTCGTACTCATCGAATAGAAAGATTGCAGCCCAAAGATCACGGTCTGACCTACCTAAAGACAATGCGAGTGCAGTAGTTTTATTTCCTGGTCTAAGTTCAGATATCCCTGCATACACAGTCAAAGATCACTCCAAGTTTCCAACAGAAACACCTTCAATAAGAGGTGTAATTAACCTTCATGATCTAGAAACAGGACGTTTGTTAGCGATTATGGACTCTACTTATATTACAGCAGTTCGTACAGGCTTATCAGGTGCAATGGGAACTCATATTTTAGCAAGAGAGAACGCAAAGAATGTTTCTATTATTGGTGCAGGAGTTCAAGGTAAACTACAACTTCGTACCCTTAAATATTTTAGAGATTATTCGACAGTCTTTGTGTTTGATACTTCTATTGAAAAAGCTAGATCCTTTGTTGAAGAAATGCAAGAGGAATGTAAGACTTCGATGGTTATTTGCAATAGTATAGAAGAGGCAGTGAGAGATTCAGATATTATTATTACTGCAACATGGTCAAGAGTACCTTTCTTATATTCAAATATGATTAAGGAAGGAGTTCATATCACAACATTAGGACCAGATGAACCGGGTAAATGTGAAGTTAGTGCAGAATTAATCCAGCAATCACTATTTGTTTGCGATGACCGTCAATTTGCAGTTCAAATGGGTGCAATTGGAGGAGTGGGATTATCAGCAGATGCCATTCATGCTGAAATAGGAGAGGTTATGACTAACGATAAATTAGGTAGAAAAAAAGATGAACAAACGACAATTTATGGTTCTGTCGGATTAGCTTTTCAAGATTTAGTAGGTGCTTGGCATGTTTATCAAAAAGCAAAGAAATATAAAAAAGGGCGTTACATAAATTTTTTAGATTAATCGCAGTTTTATAGACTCAAGGGGAAGAAAAATATCTTTGTAGGGGATAGTAATATGATCATTATGATAAACGGAGCATTTGGAGTAGGGAAAACTACTATTGCGAATGAGCTTCAAAAAGAAATAAAAAATAGTATGATATATGATCCTGAAGAGATAGGTTTTATGTTGAGAAATGTGGTTCCAGAGGAAATAAAAAGACTTGAAGCAGAAACAGGCGATTTTCAAGATTTGCGTTTATGGAAAGAATTAACCGTTGAGGTGGCAAAACGGTTAATTACAACCTATAAAATGAACCTTATTGTACCGATGACTATTCGGAAACTAGAATACTTTCATTACATATATAATGGTTTCAAAAGTATGGATGAGCAAACGTATCATTTTTGTTTGACGGCTAGTAAAGAAACCATTTACGAAAGGCTGAGGAAACGTGGTGAGGAAGAAGGAAATTGGTGTTTTCAACAAACTGAAAAATGCTTGAAAGCCTATATAGAAAACGACTTTGCAGAGTACATAGACACCGAAAAAGTTAGCGTCAATGTTATTATCAACAATATAAAAGAAAAGCTAAACAAGATTAATTAATATTTCCCAAGTGTGCCCTGTCTCCTCGAAGATAGGGCTTTTTTATTATTTGAGGCAATCTTAACTCTTTGGGATTCTAACCGATATCAATATTAGCAGACAATATTCGACATATTTTAAAGGAGCTTATATATGGATATCGAACAGATAATTAAAGAAATTAACAACAGCGTGGATGAACTTGATCTAGTCACGGCAAGAAAATACATTGAAGAAAATATCGATTTTCTAAATTCTAAAAGGAATTTCCTAAATAGAAATGCTCGAGATCTATTGAAAGTCCTAATTGACATGCATAATTCAAATTACAAGCCGTTACAAAGAAATGAATTAGCTATAATAAATACAATTAATACTTACTCTACAAGGTTTGATTTAAGAGGAATAAAATTATTAATAAAAGAAAACTCTCAGCTATTGCTTCGTGAGGCTATAATTCCTTATTTTAATAAGGATGCAAAAATTGTGCTAGAAGGTATGGGAGCAATTACAAAACAATAAGGATTGGGTAAGCAATCTATTTCTTCAGAGGTAGGACTTTTATTATTATTATTATTATAGCCCTCACAGTTGTGTGGGCTATTTTATTCAACTTTTATCTTTGAAACACTTACTTCGTAAAACTCCTCAAACTTATAAATTAACTTTTCATTCAGGGTCCTTTAGGCAATCTCAAATCTAATTAAAGAATTTTCACTAAATCCAATAGCTTGAGCAACTTGTGACTGGTTAGTTTTTTTTGGAATCTTAACATTCTAAGATTGTGACCTATTGTTGACTTCATTATAATACACCTGTATTGAAGGTCATTTGCTGAATCAGCTTTTGGCAGGCCGCCAAAGGACCCAACTCGTTATACAGGTATAATTATCTATTTTAGGGATGATTTTGCAGTATTTTGTTGAAAATTGTTGAAAAACTCCAACTTTCGTTTTATAGTTAAATTGGTTTATTTAAACTATTGACAAAAATTGAAAAAGGCAAACTTATCGAAAGGTAAGGACGCAAAGCTGCGGGTCTAAGGTTCTGATAACTATGATAGCCGAGTTGCCAAAAAGTTTGTGAATAAATATATCGGTTATAGAAATAACCATTTATCCAAATTTATCCACCATCTTTTTGGTGGATTTTTTTATTTTAAAAACAAAGGAGCTTCTATAAATGGCTATAAAATGAATCTTGATTAATACGAAAGAAGGTTGAAATAAGATGAAGACTATCAGTAAAGAACAAGTTTGTTTTAAGTGTAAAGAACTAAAATCCGTTAATGACTTTTATGATAAAGGAAATCGCTTTATGAATTGTTCAGAATGTCGCAGTGCTAGATTCAATAGAAAAAAGTCGTTTGAAGTATTATTAAATAAAGAGAAGCAAACAAGACAATATGTTTAAGAATAATCTGAAATTCATATCCACCGTCTGTAAATATAAATTAGTAAGGTAGTTAGCTTAACAGATATTGGCTGTTCTAGCTATGATTTTCATATAATAAGGAGATGTTTATCTTGACCGTGTTATTTGGAACTGTTGAATATTTCGAAAAAGAAATAGTGAACCAAATGTCTACTGAAAAATTGCAAAATTTGTCTTTAAGTAAAAGTATAGAATTTGCCTATTCATCGGTAAAAAGTGAAATTACGAATGTTTTTATATGTAGTGATATATTTCGGAAAGATTTATTGTTGAATATTGAAAAAGCATATGAACAGGTTAGAGGTTCTATGGTGGGTGTTGATTAAAGGTTTTAGTTGAGCTTTTTGAAGGTGAGTTACCGCACCGAGATGACTTTCTACCTGCGCGGATTTGACGGTCACCCCGGAGATCAGTACGTTTACGACGGGTGGTCCGACGCGCTGACAATATTGTGAAAAAATTTATTTAAGCGGGTGCATTACTTTAAGAAGGATTACTACTTTAGAGGGAAAATCCACACTCACTAGAGATGGGTTTTAGAAATGAACTAGTCATAATGTTTAGTATCACATTATCGAGTGTCGTAAGTAAAATGTAGTAATAGAGTATCCCTATTCTATAAATTAATTTGCAGAATTGTAAAAAAACGTAAGGAAAAAGGTTGAATTTTGTTAACACAATTGTTATCAAGCTATGAACATATCTATATACTAGCTTAACATCCCTTTTCTAGAATATGTTTGAATACATATTTTAGATAGGAGATGGAGAATATGAGCAAAAAATTATTAATCGGTACAGGGATGGCCTTTTCGTTGTTATTAAGCCCATTTGGTCAGGCGTTTGCAGAAGGACCGACAGTAGGCGAAAGAAAACAAGTGGAAAATGTAGCACACCGTGGTGCATCAGGTCATGCTCCTGAAAACACAGTTTCTGGTTATGATTTAGCAGTTGATATGAAAGCCGATTATATTGAAATTGATGTTCAAAGAAGTAAAGATGGTGAATTAGTATTGATTCATGATACAACAGTGGATCGTACAACAAATGGAACAGGAAAAGTAGGAGATTTAACATTTGAACAGTTTAGAAGCCTTAGAAGTCTTGATGCAGGTAGCTGGAAAGGGGAACAATTTGCAGGAGAACAAATCCCAACATTTGAAGAGATTCTTGATCGTTACCGTGGGAAAATTGGAATTTTCATAGAATTAAAGGCTCCGGAGCTATACCCTGGTATTGAAGAACAAGTAGCAGAAGCATTAAAAGAACGAAATCTCGATAAACCGCAAAATGAAAAAATCCTTATTCAATCTTTTAACTTTGAATCCATGAAAAAAATGAACAAGCTTCTTCCTAATGTCCCGATTGGTGTAATAACTTCTAACCGTGCAGATACAACAATGAAAGCTTTACAAGAATTTTCAACATATGCGGATTGGTTTAACCCCCATTATGGAATGGTGACAGATGAATTAGTGAATCAAGTTCACTCTCTTGGTATGCAAATTGGATCTTGGACAGTACGTAGTCAAGAAGTAGCTGACTTTCTATTCGAAATGAAGGTTGACGCAATCGTTACTGATTATCCGGACTATGTAGATCCTGGAAAATAAAATTACTGTAATATAGTTTGACAAAAGGAGTAGTTGCTACTCCTTTTTTTGTATGGATCTTTTCTCCAAGGAATTAGTTTAACGTTTTAAATAATTTTTAATTAATTTTTGGCCGAAAAAAAGGTTATTATCTTTCTTTATAAACAATAATGCAGGTTAATTAAGAACTTGATATCTCATATTATTATAAGGTATGGGAAAATAAACAGATTAAATGGAAAATAGATGTTTTTAACCAAATTCATTGTGGGCTAAAAGTCATATGTGCTTTCGAGTGGTTGTACCGGGGCATCAGCTAACAACTGTGGAATAAGGTTTAGCGATTTTTTGAACTCTTCCTAACTTAATTATAGCAAATTAAATAAGGTCAAAATAGACTGTTTATTCTCATTTACTACTGTTAGAATGCAATAGAACTTTAATGAGATTTCTTGGAGGGATATAAAATGAGTTCCTTTGTTCTTGGTTTGCAGGAAATAGAAAAAACACAGGTTTTGCTCGTTGGTGGAAAAGGGTTGAAATTAGGGGAACTATCGAAGATTCATGGAATACAAGTGCCAGAAGGATTTTGTGTTACAACAGTGGGATATCAAAAAGCAATCGAACAAAACGAAACGTATCATGCTTTGTTGGATCAACTAACATTGCTAAAAGTTGATGATCGAGATCAAATTAGTGAAATCAGCAGGAAGATTCGACAAATCATTATGGAAGTAGAAATTCCTTCCGATGTTTTGAAAGCAGTTACTCACTATCTCTCCCAACTTGGTGATGAACAAGCTTATGCGGTGCGTTCTAGTGCGACTGCTGAAGATTTACCACATGCCTCTTTTGCTGGTCAACAAGACACCTACTTAAATATCATCGGCAAAGAGGCAATTTTGCAGCATATTAGCAAATGTTGGGCTTCCCTATTTACGGATCGTGCGGTAATCTACCGGATGCAAAACAGATTTGACCACAGCCAAGTTTATTTATCGGTTATCGTTCAAAGGATGATTTTCCCACAAGCTTCAGGGATTTTATTTACCGCTGATCCAATTACTTCTAACCGAAAGCTGCTATCAATCGATGCAAGTTATGGACTTGGAGAAGCGCTGGTCTCTGGCTTGGTCTCTGCCGATTGTTATAAAGTTCAGGAAGGGGAAATTGTCGATAAGAGGATAGCAACCAAAAAATTGGCTATCTATGGACGAGAAGAAGGCGGAACAGAAACACAGCAGATCGAACCTGAACAACAAGAGACTCAAACACTTACTGATCAACAAATTTTACAACTAGCACGCATCGGAAGACAGATTGAAGCTTATTTTGGATGCCCGCAGGACATCGAATGGTGTTTGGTTGATGATACAATTTACATTGTCCAGAGTCGACCAATCACAACTTTATACCCCATCCCTGAAGCGAACGATGAAGAAAATCACGTTTTTGTATCTGTAGGACATCAACAAATGATGACCGACCCTTTGAAACCATTGGGAATGTCTTTATTCCAGTTAACATCTTTTGGACCCAGGTTTAAAGCCGGTGGAAGGTTGTTTGTGGATGTCACACATCAACTGGCTTCACCTGACAGCAGAAAAATGTTATTAGATGCCATGGGACAACACGATCCGCTCATGAAAGACGCACTTATAACCATAATAGAGCGAAGAGATTTCATAAAAACGTTAACAAATGATAAGCAAGAACAGAGTTTTGGTAAAAGCAATAAAACTGTGTCGTCTGCGAATTCTCAAGTACAAATCGAAAACGACCCGACAATCGTTTCTGATTTGATTAAGCGCAGTCAAACATCCATAGAGGAGCTTAAACAAAACATCCAAACAAAATCAGGATCAGAATTAATTGATTTTATTCTAGAAGATATCCAGCAATTAAAGAAGATTTTATTTGACCCACAAAGTTCAGCTGTATTTATGGCTGCTATAAATGCTTCATCATGGATCAATGAAAAAATGAACAAGTGGTTAGGTGAAAAAAACGCAGCAGACACGCTTTCTCAATCTGTACCAAACAATATTACTTCGGAAATGGGTTTGGCACTATTGGATGTCGCAGATGTGATTCGTCCTTATCCAGAAGTAATTGATTATTTACAACATGTAAAAGATGATAACTTTTTGGATGAACTGGTTAAGTTTGATGGTGGACAGGAAACCCAAGACGCAATAATAGCTTATCTCAGCAAATACGGAATGCGATGTGCCGGAGAAATCGATATTACTAGAACTCGATGGAGTGAAAAACCAATTACACTTGTCCCCATGATTCTGGGTAACATCAAAAACTTTGAGCCTAATACAAGCAATCGGATTTTTGAGCACGGGCGGCAGGAGGCTTTGAAAAAAGAACAAGAGTTATTAGATCGATTGAAGCAATTACCGGATGGTGAACAAAAGGCAAAAGAAACAAAACGAATGATTGACCTAATCCGAAATTTCATCGGTTATCGGGAATATCCAAAATACGGCATGGTTAATCGCTATTTCGTTTATAAGCAGGCTTTACTGAAAGAAGCCGAACAGCTCGTACAGGCGGGGGTTATCCATGAAAAAGAAGATATATATTATCTCACTTTTGAAGAACTTCGCGAAGTCGTAGGCACAAATAAACTGGACTACCAGATTATCAACAAGCAAAAAGACGATTACAAATTATATGAAAAATTGACTCCCCCGCGTGTGATCACATCTGATGGTGAAATCATTGCAGGTGAGTACAAACGAGAAAATCTTCCAGCCGAAGCAATTGTAGGTCTACCTGTTTCTTCTGGAGTTATAGAGGGAAGAGCACGTGTCATCTTAAACATGGAAGATGCTAATCTAGAAGATGGAGATATATTAGTCACCGCCTTTACTGACCCAAGCTGGACACCATTGTTTGTATCCATAAAAGGCCTAGTCACTGAAGTTGGTGGACTGATGACCCATGGAGCAGTTATCGCACGTGAATATGGCTTACCTGCAGTTGTCGGGGTGGAAAATGCCACCAAAATAATAAAAGATGGACAACGAATTCGCGTGCATGGAACCGAAGGGTATATCAAATTATTGTAATTGCTGAATACGTTCAGATTTAATTTATCAATATGGCCGAATTTCCTAATGTGGAGTCGGCTTTTTTATATAAGTTTATGAATACTATCACTTAAACTAGGTTGCTTAAGTTGGATAAGAATTCGCTTATTGACGACAGAAATTTACTGTCGTTTTTACATTTCTTGACTTTAAAATAGCAAAATATGAAGGGACTTACCATGCGATTAAAATCTATAAATTTATAATAATCCTTTAAAACACAAGAAATTACAGAGCTAATCTGAGCGTTTTTTTATGCCGATTTTAATGTAATTTACAATGTTAATTCGGTTGTAAACCTGTTTGGGTTTGCCTTCTAAATGCTTTTTGTACTTCAAAACCGACCTACTTAAATTAAGTTGTGATGGTCATTTTCCCAAAATCCTTTAAGTGAGGAAAGTCAATTCGTGAATAAGATTCAACTTTTCTTATCAACTTAAGTAATATACAAATTAGAAGAAGGTGTATTATGGCGAAGAATTGTTATCGGTCAATCACCATTATTTCTTTAAGCATGGCTTTATTACTAATGTCATCGTGTAGTCAGTTACAAAGAAAAGAGGAACACAAAAATGATAAAACTCCTCGTGAAGTTTTAGGTTTCTACACAGAACAGGAAGGACCGTTACCAGGGTCTCAGCCTACAGTTGACTCGGAATTCGCCAGTTTAAGCATCATTGCACCTTTTTGGTATAAGCTTGATGATAAACGTCCAGGCAATCTTATAGAATCCGTTACAGCAGATCATAAAAGAAAGGTCATTCAAAGCGCTCATGATAAAAACCTGAAGGTATATATGGTTGTACATAATCTCTTCTATGAAACCGTGGAGAAAGGCAAGCAGGTAGCGAGTAATGTACTTAATAACGATAAAAACCGGAATGTTTTCATTCAGAACCTACGTAATGAAATAACACAGTTTAAATATGACGGTATTAATATCGACATGGAAAATTTGAATTTGACTGACCGAGATTCCTTTAGTCTGCTGATTGAAAAATTGTCTGATGCTCTACATCGTGATGGAAAAGAAGTTACGGTTTCAGTCCCGGCGAACACAGGTGATTCCCGTGCTAATCCCTGGTCACCGTGGTTTGATTACGAAAAACTTGGTCTATATTCTGATGGGTTAATGATCATGACATACGATGAACATAACCCAAGAACACCGCCAGGAGCAACAGCATCAGTCGATTGGACAGAAGCAACGATTCGTTATGCTTTGAATCAGGGCGTACCACCATCAAAAATTTTACTCGGTATCGCAGGTTATGGCTGGGACTGGGATACAGCAGCAAACAAAGCTGTGTATAGTTCCTATGCACAGATCATGGATCAGAAAAAGAAATATAAAGCTGAAGTGATATGGGACTCAAGTTCGCAAACACCTCATTTCAGTTACGTAGATAACGAACAACATAGCCACCAGGTATGGTTTGAGAATAGCCATAGTCTGCGGTTTAAGCTAGACCTTGTAGAGAAATATAACTTACGGGGAATCGGGATTTGGCGACTTGGCTTAGAAGACCCAATGTACTGGACGACCATACCCGAGAAAATAAAAGTAAAAAAGTGATGGAATGGGCATCCCAATCCTGAATATGGGTTCTGAAACAAGGGATGTTTCTGATGGAATAGAGAAGATTGAATTTGAACTAACGAGGGCAAAAATCGAAAATCTAGCTGCCAAAAATTTTTGGCGGCTTTTTCTTTTTCAGCTACGAAGCAGTTTAGCAGTGGAGGAAGGTATTAACAAAAAAATGAGTGAATATAACTTAATAAGAAATGTAATTGGGAGGATAGAATGAAAACATATCTCGAAAAAATAACGAAAAATGTGTACGCTTTTTTATTGTGGGATGAATCCTGGAACTCATATAATAACTGCTACTTATTGCTCGAAAACAATAATATTATCCTTATTGATTCAGGGAAGGAAGAACATTCTCGCTTCCTGTTTTCCTCACTAAAAAGTAAAGGGATTTCCAAGGCTGATATAACTCACTTTATTGCCACACACGCACATAAAGATCATATCGGGGGAATTCAACATTTAGGAGAGATAGAAGGCTTTATTCATAATAAGGATTTAGAATTGATTCCAGAAAATCTTAGAAACAAAATAAAGATGAAGCTCCCAGATAACGGTTCAACTGTAAGTAATATTGAGTGTGTACTCCTTGGACACCATACCAAAGGATCTGTCTCACTATATCATCGTGATAGCAAAGTGTTATTTTGTGGTGATCATATTTGCTTCTTTGCAGAACCTTTGAATGATAATAATGTTGTAGATACAGGTAAATTGGAAAGAGAAAAGATTAAACAATTTGTGTCTGATTGGTCTCAAAACCAGGAAATGAGAAAACAACATAATTTTAGTTTGTTTATCGAAGGTTTAAAGGCAATTAACGAATTTGATGCAGAATATTTGTGTACGGGGCATGGAATAGTTTTAAAAGGTAATATAAATCAATTTATTTCTGAAATACTTAAATTTGAATAGTAAAGAAAGATTTAAAAACTTATCCACACCTTAAGGATAAGGAAAATGTGTTATTCGATGACGACCAGCTAACGAAACTGGTTGAAGATAGATGTTTAACTTGTGTCAACATTCAGTCCATTTAATTGAATAAGACTACACAAAAAGTCGCTTTCCCTTACATAAGGAAAGCGACTTTTTAGTTAATTTTTCCCTTGTAATCAAGCTTTTTACGTTAAGTTCCTTTGACTAATTTTGAAAATGTTGTTGACTATTCAGTTGAACTGTATTAAGTTATTGTTAAGTTGAACTATATAGTCGAACTGAATAGAGGGTGAAGATATGAAACATCAATTATTACCGTTATCTGAAACCATGCATTATATTTTATTAGCTTTGCGTGAGCCACTTCATGGTTATGCTGTGATGCAAAAAATCGAGGAAATGAGTAATGGAACCGTTATTTTAGCAGCTGGTACATTATACGGTGCGATTGAAAACTTGAATAAGCATGGCTGGATTGAACCTGTTGGAGAGTCAGGTCGGAGAAAAGTTTATATGATAACTGCGGAGGGAAGCGCAATCTTGAAGTTGGAACAAAACAGGTTATTGCATATTTTATCCCTGTACAAAGGAAGTGAATCGAATGAAGAAATTTAAGATGTTTTTTGATATTGAAAAAGAGGAGCAATGGCTGAACGAGCAATTACAAAAAGGCTATCGTTGTACAAATATTAGTCGATTAGGAATTTACACTTTCGAAAAAGCCGACAAGAGATATGTGATGCGACTGGATTATCAAGATTATTTATCAAAGAATAAGTTAAAAGATTACAAAGGGATATATGAAGACTTCGGTTGGATTTATATAAATGGCCCCTGGCTTAGTGGAATTCGATATTGGCAAAAAGAAGATGATGGTCAAAATGAAATCTTCTCAGACCGCCAATCAAAGGGTAATTATTATAAAAGATTAATGGGTTATTCATTTTGGTTGGGGTCGATAATGCTGTATTTTGCTTTTGCTTTTATGTTTGACAAGGATTTGGGATTATACCATGAAGGTCTTTGGAGTATGAAAGGTGCATTATTTTGGAAAGCATTTTTATTTGAAACTCCATTTGTCCTTTTGAAGTTGATTCCCACACTTATGGTTGTTTTTTTTAGTAGAAGTTATTATAAGGCTTATCGAAAGTATTCAATGTTAATAGAAAAATAATATTCCAGATGATGGAAGAATAATTGGCTTGGTGAGGCAACACATGGTAATTTAGAACTTCAGAAGTTGAAAAAAGATGTACTTGAAGCATAAATTAAAGATGAACATGTCCGTGTGTTTGTATTAGAAGGGTTTTTTGGAGGCGGATAGCAAATTAATCAGTTCAAATGGAAAAGGTACTGCAGAATTAACCGTGTACGCACTTGATTGCAGCATTTATAAAACGGAGCAAATGATCAATCTTGTTCAATGGATGCATGATTATAACGCTACGGCCAGCGACGATGAGAAAACAAGTGACGAGGCTATAGTTTAAAAAGGGATTAATAATCAAAAGAAATAGCTTGGTCATTACTGAGCTATTTTTACTTATAATCTATTTCGATATTCTGAATATAAAAAAATGCCACTAGAATTTCTTATTGTTATTTCTAAAAGGTTTGGTATAATTATTTCCAATATATCATAAACATTGTCCATATAGTGGAATACATTATTGTAAGCGCTTACTAATTTTTAGTGAAGATAATTGTAAAAAGGAGGGACTTTTCATTATTTCGGTATGAAACAGTTTTAAAATTCAATGACACCTCACCTTGGAAAATAACAGTGTAATCAAAAGTTTATGTTTATTTTCGAACTTAGGGAGTGTGGATATTATGAAAGCACATCATTTATTATTCCAAAATTCAATCGATATTAACCCAAGAATGGGGACAATCAAGCTTAATGATAAAAGGATGGCGTTGATGTCTGTTGAGGCATTAGGTTTATTACGCAGAGATTTGGTCTCTACCTTAAGCATGGAACGTGCAAAGGGTTTTTTACTTCGCTATGGATGGGCATGTGGATACAATGATGCGGAAAGTATCGAGAAAATGTTCAATTGGGAATCCAAAGAGGAGCTGATTCTTGCTGGCCCAGCATTACATACTTTAGAAGGAGTAGTTACGGTAGAGCCAGACATTTTGGAAATTAATAGTGATCAATTTTATATGACTGGCTACTGGAGAAATTCATTTGAAGCTGAGGAGCACATCCGTCATTTTGGATATAGCAAAGAATCGGTATGTTGGATGCTACTTGGCTATGCGAAAGGTTATATAGAAAAAACCTATGGTAAGGAAGTCAGTATATATGAAAAGAACTGTGTTGGAAAAAGAGATCAATCATGTTATTTTGTAATCCAAACAGTTGAGCACTGTGAATCTGAACATCGTGAAATTTTACGTTATTTCAAAGAAGAATCACTTATAACTGAATTAGATAAAATGTATAGTGAAATCAGTAGATTAAATAGTGCCATGCTTCGGTCCGATCAAGTCCAAAAACACCTTACAAATCTATTATTAGAAGGAAATAATCTCTCCACATTAATTGAATATATTAGTGGATTACTTGAGAGAAGTGTCGTTATTGAAAAAGGTAGTATGAACAAGGATCTTGAAACGAAATTTTGTAACCAAACCGATATAGATCGTTATCAAGTATGGAAAAAACGGAATATTCACCAGCCTGAACCAAATATAAAAGTCTATCCTATAACTGTAAACAAAATTCCCCTAGGTAGAATGGTTGTAATAGCCAATGATCCAATTAAAAAAGTAGATGAAATGATAATCGAAAGCTCTTTATCTGTAATCTCTATTCAAATGCACATTGACCGTATGATTGCTCAATCTTTATGGAAGAAAAAAGTAGACTTTTTTGAAGAGGTAATAAAAGAAAAATTCGATTCAGAATCGCTCCTTCAAAAAGCAAGCCATATCTTTGAATTTGACATCAAAATGAATAACCGAATAGTGGTGATCAAGAGTGTCTCAGAAGAAAAAAATGAAGATATTCGTATTTTACTAAATTCTACTTTTCCTACAATTGATACATTCATGAATAAGGGATTCCTCGTGATGATTCTACATCAGGATTTCGAAAATAAAGAACAACTAAGGGATTTTTTAGTTAGCCTTCAAAATCTAATTGAACAGAGTTCCCCTATGATAAAATTCTATATTGGTGTGGGAAGGACATCTAATTCATTAATTGAAATAGGAAAAAGCTATCAAGACGCTTTTCGAATCTGTGATTTCTTAAATCTATCCTTTCCGGGTAGGAATAAAATAGCTTTATATGATGAGCTTGACCATATCATGTTATTTTTAAATGCAATGCATCCGAATGAACTGTTATCCTTTAGCAAAAAAATACTTGGAAGATTAATCGATTGCGACGAAACTAACGAATCAAATTTGATACAGACGTTAAAGGTTTATCTTGATAATAATAGTAATGTAAACCAAACAGCTAAAGAACTAAATTTGTCAATCCCTGGGTTACGCTACAGGTTGGAAAAAATACAGACATTATGTGATGAGGATTTAAAATCAGGAATCGGTTGTTTTCATTGTCAATTGGCTATTCAAATTTATTACAGTTTGATAGTTATTGAAGGAAATTCTAACAACTAAATTTGAAACATATGAGCAGCGGGTTAATACACGTTTTTTTTGCAAACTTTTCTTGGTACTTTAAAATTTGAAAGTAAAATTAGAAATCTCCATCTATTTTTATAATTATATATATTCCATAGATTATATAAGATAGTTTTAGATTGGAACTTCAATGAAATGTAAGCGTTTTAATACTTATCTTATTTTAAAGGAGGGCTTTTTTTGACAGTTGAACAGAAGGTAAGGAAGCCACTGACAGGAGAGGAGTATTTAGAGAGCATAAGGGATGGACGAGAAATTTGGATTCATGGTGAAAGGGTCAAAGACGTTACGACTCATCCAGCGTTTCGAAATGCTGCCCGTTCAATTGCAAGGTTGTATGATGCACTACATGATGAAAAGACTAAATCGGTGTTAACAACTATAACCGATACGGGATCTGGTTCTTACACACATAAATTTTTCCGTGCACCTAGAAGCCCACAAGATTTACTTGAGGATCGGGACGCTATTGCAGAATGGGCAAAATTAACGTACGGACAAATGGGAAGAACACCAGATTATAAGGCTTCGTTTTTAGCAACATTAGGCACACATACAGAATTTTATGCACCATACGAAAATAACGCAAAGTTTTGGTATCAGGAAGCCCAAGAGAGAAATTGGTTTTTCAACCATGCTATTGTTAATCCGCCAATTGATAGAAACAAACCAGTAAGTGAAGCTAGTGATGTTTTTATTAGAGTGGAAGAAGAGACTGATAAAGGTCTCATCATAAGCGGTTCAAAAATGGTAGCTACAGGCTCCGCTTTAACACATTATAATTTTGTAGGGCATTATGGAGTTCCAATCAATAGTGAGGAATTTGCCGTTGTCTTTATTGCTCCTATGGACACCCCTGGAGTAAAACTAATTAGTCGAAGCTCTTACGAAATGACTACAGCTGTTATGGGTAGCCCTTTTGATTATCCTCTAAGTAGTCGATTTGATGAAAATGATGCCGTTCTTGTCTTCGAAAGTGCATTAATCCCTTGGGAAAATATTCTAATCTATAAAAACATAGATAAAGTAAATAACTTTCTCACTATGAGTGGTTTCGCGAACCGATTTACATTCCATGGTGCAACAAGACTTTCTGTAAAGCTTGATTTTATTTCTGGAATTTTACTTAAAGCGCTAAGAACTGCTGGAACCGACACTTTTAGAGGTGTTCAGGCAAGTGCCGGGGAGATTATCGCATGGCGAAATTTATTTTGGAGCATAACAGATTCTATGGCTCTTAACCCTGACCCTGGACCAAGTAATAGTGTCCTGCCACGATTGGAAGGTGGGATGGCTTATCGGGTATTTATGACTGAAGCTTGGCCAAGGATAAAAGGGCTCATTGAACAAATTGTTGGCGGTAACCTAATTGTCCAACCATCTAGTGCCCTTGACTTCAAAAATCCAGAATTAAGACCGATTATTGATAAATTTTATAGAGGATCTTATGGAATGGAGGCGCTTGAAAAAATAAAAATCATCAAGCTATTATGGGATGCAATTGGTACTGAGTATGGTGGAAGACATGAATTATATGAAAGAAACTATGCTGGAAATCATGAAGGGATTAGGTTAGAAACATTGTTCGCTGCAAAAGGAACTGGAAAAGCAGATGAACTTGAAGCATTTGCCCAACAATGTATGGATGATTACGATCTAGATGGTTGGACGAACTCAACTTGGATTAATCCTGACGATGTAAGTTATTTTAAAAGTGATAGTTTTAAATCTTTATAGTTCTATTAACTTATAGAGCATTCGTTTAATTGGATTTTATAAAAAATATTTCTAATCAGGGGGGTTTACAATGTCAAATTTTGATGTTGCACAATTAGCACATATAGAACTATATTCTCCAAAGCCAGAAGAAACGCTTAAGTTTTTTACAGATTATCTTGGATTGCAGATTAGTGCGAGAGAAGGGCAGTCTGTATATCTAAGGGCATATGAAGATTTTTATCATCATACTCTAAAAATTACGGAAGCAAAGGAAGCAGGTATGGCACATGCTGCCTGGAGGGCTAGTTCTGAAGCCGCATTATATCAAAGGGTTCAATCCCTTGAAAAAAGTGGATATGGGAAGGGCTGGATTGAAGGAGACCTCGGCCATGGTGCCGCATATCAATTCCAAACACCGGATGGTCATAATATGGAGATTCTTTGGAATGTTGAGTATTATCAAGCTCCAGATGATCAAAAGACCATGCTTAAGAGTCGCCCACAAAAGAGGCCAAATATCGGGGTTCCAGCAAGACGCTTAGATCATATTAATTTAATGTGTAGCAATGTTACGCAAAATAAACATTTCATGGCAGATGAATTAGGCTTTAAGCTTCGTGAAAATATTATTATGAATGATGGGGCCGAGCTTGGTGCATGGATGAGTGTTAGTCCACTCGTGCATGAAATTGCGCTCATGGGAGACCAAAGTGGTGAAAAAGGAAGGTTCCATCATGTTGCTTATTGGTATGGATACCCTCAACATTTAATGGATCTAGCAGATTTGCTAGTTGAAAATGATATCAAAATTGAGGCTGGCCCTGGAAAGCATGGGATAAGTCAGGCTTACTTTATGTATGTTTTTGAGCCTGGTGGAAACCGTGTTGAGTTATTTGGAGATTCCGGTTACTTAATATTGGATCCAGATTGGAAAACGGTTACGTGGAAAGAGGAAGAATTGGATAAGGGTATCATTTGGTATGGTTCTCCACTCCCACAAGAATATTTCCTTTACGGGACTCCAGATAGACCAACAGTTAAAGTGAAGTGAAGATTTTTCTTTATTACTAAGAAGGTCAAGAAGATGCACAATGTGCAAGCTGTGATGAAGACAGTGTCATTTCATCGACTAGAATAAGAGAGGTAATTTCCATAGGAAAAATGTGTGTCATTATTAAATTGGTAATATAGCAAACCTTACAAAAAAGGGGTGAGTACTGCCATGGATGATCGTACATTTCGAAATGCAATGGGGAATTTTGCAACAGGGGTAACCATTATTACGACTGAAGTAGATGGTATTGTTCACGGTATGACAGCCAATGCGATTATGTCAGTTTCTCTTAATCCTAAACTGATCGTAGTGTCAATTGGCGAGAAGGCACAGATGCTCGAAAAAATTAAAAAAAGTAATAAATATGCGGTAAATATTTTATCTACTGAGCAACAGGAGTTATCGATGATTTTTGCTGGTCAGATAAAAGAAAAAAGGGAAGTAACCTTTAATAGGTTAAATGGTTTACCTGTAATAGAGGGAGCACTTACCCAGATAACTTGTGATGTTGCAAATATCCATGTAGAAGGAGATCACTCCCTTATTATCGGAAAAGTGACAGATATACATTTGGATGAACATGATCCCCTCCTATTCTTTAAAGGTCAATATCAATCACTACAGTCTACTAAAGAAACAATAAACTAATATTTATTTTCATATCGGATGCCCTTTTTTGATATTGGGCATCTGTCTAATTTTTGCTACCTTAAATTGAAGAAAGGAGTTTCAATTATGCCATTTGTACAGATAAATATTCTCGAAGGGCGATCCCCTGAGAAAAAGGAACGATTAATTCGAGAAGTGTCTATGTTAGTAGCTGAAGTATTAGAGTCTCCAGTCGAAAATGTCCGCATTATGATAAATGAAATGCCTCCTGAACATTGGGGGATAGCGGGAGAATCAGTAAAAAAACGAATCGAAAACTCAAGGCAGTAGCCAGAAGTATGGCTGTTGAGGAGGAAATGATGCAAAAATCTAATTGGGGCATACTGTGGGTTGCTTTTATTGCCGGCGTTGTGGCAACTTTCGTTCAATTTTCGATTCCGCCTGTCCTGCCATTGATACAATCTACTTATAATGTTTCATATACAGGCAGTGCATCGTTAATGTCGTTGTTTGCACTGATGACTTTGCTGTCGGCTGTATTTGGTGGGTTTATTGTGCAGCGATTTGGAGTGCGCATAATTGGTCTTTTGGGCCTTGGAATTTTGTTTGGTGGGGTTGTCTGTATATTGTTTGCGGATTCTTTTGCGTTTATATTGTTCTCACGTCTTCTTCAAGGGCTGGGGTTTGGGCTAGTCTCAGTTGCTGCTCCGTCAGCGATTGGACAATTTATCACACCAAAAATGATGAGTATTGCGATGGGAATTTGGTCTACATGGATACCGCTCGGGAGCTTTATCATGTTTTTGTTAGCACCAGTAATCGTCACTAGCTTTCCGATACATGTTTATTGGATTAGTATACTTGTAATCCTTTTTTTAAGTCTTTTTCTATATGGAAAGTTCATTCCGGGCTTGCGTATAGAAAGAATGCTAACAAGCAAAGAAGAAGTTCCCAGACTTCCAAAGGAGGCGATAAAGGAAGAATTGAAAAATCGTCATGTTTGGACTGCGGCGACAGCATTTGCAGGATTTACGTTTATGTTATTTTCTTTTAATACTTGGATTTCGACTTATTTAGTAGAAACCTCATCCATGTCACTAATTGATGCAGCTATCATTCCAAGTATAATCGCTATCATTATGGTGGCGAGTAATTTGTATGCTGGCTTTTTGTTAAAGAAGTTTAACCATCATCTCATTTTGTTTTTCTTACCTCCGCTTTTAATGGCCCTTTTATGGCCAATGTTTCTACTAAATTCAATAGAGTGGTACTATATTAATGCAGTAATTTTGGGGCTGGTTGGGGGATTTCTTCCCACAATCGTATTTGCTTCAGCTCCACTGTTAGCCACAAGAAAAGAAACGATCGGAATCGCAATGTCCATTGTGATTATCGGTGAAAATACGGGAATCCTAATTGGCCCAGAAATATTTGGCTTTGTTCGTGAAATTACAGGTCAATATATCATACCGTTCTGGATTTTACTTGTGGTAGGAATAGTAACAGCCATCGCAACAATATATTTACATAGATCATGGGACAAAGCAGTAAAGATTGAACAAACAAAAACTCAAGACAATATTGTAATGTGAGTATTGGGTTATCAAAATGAATACTTATAGAAGTTTTGAAGTTTATAATGGGAAATCCAAATCACACTTTTAGAGTTTGCTTTAAATATAGAGAGTAGAATCGAGTAGAATCACCCATTGACTTCGTTTTTCGCAAAGATCATCAAAGATGGTCTTTATTTTTTGGGCATATTTTGGGATAATATGTTTATATTAGACTGTAAAGTTCCTAGGAGGATAGTCATGATTCCGCTTGTTTTTTTGCATAAAATCATTTTATCCAAAAAACAAATCACATAAAAAACAACTTTTAAAATATGTAGATTTAAGAAGGATTTTTGTTTTTTTTGTCGAATTTATTATACGCTTACAGTTTGGTTATGTTTTTTTAATATAAAACTTTAATTCTTTATTCAACAAAGCAAATCAGTTGAAGAAGGAGAAATAAAGCGTGTATCGGTGGCAGACTGTTGAGTATAGCCTTGGGTGCCAAATAATAAAAGGGGGTGGTTATCCAAAAAGGTAGATTTGAAGTACACAACTAGTTAACTTAAAAATTAGGGGGTATAGAAATGTTAAAAAAGAAATTTGCTTTGGGTCTTGCATCTTTACTTGCTGCGAGTACTTTACTTGCTGCATGCGGTACAGATGAAAAAGAAAAAAGTGGAGGAAATGCTGAAAAGTCTGATTTGAAGGTTGGTATGGTTACGGACGCGGGTACAATTGATGATAAATCGTTCAATCAAGGTACTTGGGAAGGTATTCTAGCAGCGAAAGAGGAGCTTGGTATTCAAGAAAAATATCTAAAGCCAACCGGTGAAGTTGAGGCAGAGTACCTAAAAGAAATTGGAAACCTATATGATGCAGGTTACAAGTTCATTGTTACACCTGGTTTCAAATTCGAAACAGCAATATTCCAAGCGCAATCAAAATATGAAGATGCTAAATTTGTTATTTTAGATGGTAATCCACATAAGGGTGACTTCGCTCCAGTAGTAGCCGATAACACTGTTTCTATTTTCTTTGCGGAACATGAATCTGGATACCTGGCTGGTATTGCTGCAGCCTTAGAATTAAAAGAAGGTGAAGCTGGATTTATCGGTGGAATGGAAATCCCTGCTGTTCAGAAGTTTAATTGGGGATTCCAACAAGGTCTTAAGTACGCTAATGAAAATTTAGGTACAAATATAACTATTAAAGCGGAGAATGTTATTTATCAAGGTTCGTTTGATGACGTTGCTGCTGGACAGCAAATTGCTGCTCAAATGTATAATAAGGGAATTAATGTAATTTTCGCTGCAGCTGGTGGTGTTGGTGTTGGTGCGATCAACGAAGCCAAAACACGAGTTTCAAAGGGTGAAGATGTTTGGATCGTTGGTGTTGATGTCGATCAATATGCAGACGGTGAATATGAAGATGGTAAGTCTGTAATTCTGACATCAGCTATGAAGAATTTAGCTAACGCAACTAAAGATTTAATTAAACAAGAGCTAGATGGAGAATTCCCTGGCGGGGAAACTCTCACATACAGCGTTGAAAACGATGGTGTTGGTATCCCTGAGGAAAACCCTAACCTAAGTGATGATACAATTACTAAGGTTAAAGAGGTATATGAAAAAATTAAATCAGGTGATATTGTAGTTTCGGATGTCCAAGGTGATTTATTTAAGTAAAAAGTATCAAAGAGAACCCATTGAACTTAAGAGAAATGGGTTCGTTTGAGAGTGAGAAAAAGATAAATAGCAACATTTTTGGAGATGCAATTAGTTTACTAATACGCATCTCCTTTTTTCATTGACTCTCATGCTCACTAGACGAATCCGTCGCTCCGAACGAATACAACTACTTGACCAAGGATGAACGTATTCAGAAGAGCGTACCCATAATGGATTATCGCGTATTTTTGTTGAATATATTGACGAGGCAGAGTTGTGAAAAAAATACTAAAAATTGTCATTTGATCTCTGAGCCTTATTCGGAGCAGGGTTGAGCGAAGGTGGAGTAGGTTTCTAGAGTTGGTTTGCAATTGGGGCTTCGTTTGAAATTTGGGTTATCTTTTACCTCATTCAGTTCGCACGTTCCAACAAGTCTTGGGGACTAACTTGGTTTTGCATCATGGTTATTTTTTAAAAAATGTTTCACAAAATGTTCAATTGTGTCAATTTACAAATAAGTGTGAATAATTTAATATTAAATTAGAACAGTCGTTCAATTCTTTTTGATAATTCTATATAATAATTAGAACGATTGTTCAATTTTAAGAAGGTGTAATTATTTGAATAAAAGACGTTATGACAGCGAGTATGTGAAAAAGGAAATCATGGAAAAGGCATTATTGTTATTTTCACAGAAGGGCTATAATCAAACATCAGTTGGAGATATATCGAAAGCTTCTGGTTTCAGTAAAGGGCATATTTATTATCATTTTCAAAACAAAGAAATGCTTTTTGTCATTTTGGCTAAAAAAACAATGCAAGAATGGCATGAAAAGTGGCTGAAGAAAGAATCTACTTACGCATCCGCAACGGAAAAATTGTATGGAATGGCAATACATGTTCTCTACAATTACCAAACTCCTCTATTAAAATCAGGTCAGGAATTGGCAGCCAGTCCTAAATCAAGCCCAGAATCAGTAAAAGAATTATACAATTTAGCTGTTATTCCAATGAGTTCTTACCGTGCTATTTTACAGGAAGGGGTAGATATGGGGGAATTTGAAGCTGGGGATGTGGACGAATGGACGGTATTACTAGGAACGTGGCTTGGTGGCTTATGCCAGCTCACGAACACTCAAGATTTGAGTGCACTTGAGCCTCTTTTTAAACAAGCAATTACAATTTTTTTAGGGTCAATAAAAAAAGGGGGAAATTAATTTGAAAATCGGATTAATTGGTGACAGTTTAACTGAAGGACGACCAGGTGTATCTTTCGTGAAAATCCTACAAGAAAAGATTACAACCGTCCCATTCGATAATCTTGGAAAACCAGGTGAATCAGTAAAGAGTTTATATACACGATTAACTAAATCACAAATTGACACAAATTATGACGTTACTTTCCTTTGGATTGGAGTAAATGATGTATATTCCAAATTGCTAAATGTTCAAGCGCAGCCTGTTTCAAAAGACCATAAAGAGTTTAGAGATTATTACCAAAAAGTTCTAGAAATTGTTCTAGCTTCATCCAAACATGTTGTTACAGTTTCTCCAGCATTAGTGGGTGAAAAAATAACAAATGTATCAAATAAAGAACTTAAAGAATTATCTACAATCATTCACTCAATTTCTAGTAAATATCCAAATGTTAGCTTTCTAGATTTGCAATCTGTATTTGAAAAAAATCTTGCCACTGTAACTAGTTCGGATTACATTAGCACAAAAGTGATGAGAGTTATGGTTGATGTCTTGTTTTATAAGAATCCAAATCGAATTGATCAGCTATCAAAAAAGCGAGGACTTTATTTCACATTAGATGGCATTCATTTAAATAGTACAGGAGCTGAGATTGTGGCGGATGAATATGCATCGATGATAACTCAACTATTATTCGATAAAAATGATGCTATACAGTAGAAATTAATAGCTTCATATTTATTTCATTCATTGGGGGGAATTATTAGTGGAAGAGGATAGGAAGGTTGCTATTGTAACGGGTGGTGCATCAGGGATAGGTCGAGCAATTTGCAATGAATTAGTATGTAACAATGTTTTTGTAGTTATTGCAGATATTAATGAGAATGAGGGTAAGATTGTTGAAGCTGAACTTAATAAAAGAGGAATAAATTCTAAATTCGTCTATTTAAATGTAATTGAATTCAAAAGTGTTGAAATTGTAATCACAGATATATATAAAGAATTTGGTCGGTTAGATTATCTGTTTAACAATGCTGGTATTGCCATGTACGGAGAATTATATGATATGTCGATAGAAGACTGGGAAGAAATTGTGAACATTAATTTGTGGGGAGTCATTAATGGGACACAAATTGGATATAAAATAATGAAAGAACAGGGATTCGGGCATTTAATAAATACAGCTTCAGCAGCAGGGCTTGGACCTTCTCCCGTATCTTCAGCCTACTCGGCAACGAAACATGCTGTTGTTGGCTTAACCACATCTCTTCATTATGAAGCTGAGGAATTTAGCATTAAAGTAAGTACACTTTGTCCAACTTTTGTTGACACACCTATTTTTGATGTAGCGAAAGCAATTAATATCAATAAATCTATCATTACACAACAATTGAAAAAACAAAAGATGATTTCCCCACAACAACTTGCCAAAATCACTTTAGAAGGAGTTCATAAAAATAAACCTGTAATCTGTCCAATGCCGATGCGTAAAACAATGGATGTCATCTTTACAATATTCCCGTCAGCACACAATATGTTGATGCGAATGGTTTGTAAAGTAAGTAGAAAAGCTCGTATATGATAAAAATTCCATTCTTATTTTAAGCAATAAGGTTACAAAAGTTTATGATCATAGCTGCCATCGGGGCAGCTTTTTTCTTGTTCGAAGGAATAATTGAACCTTTATTGAATATGAACAAACAGGTAGTTTAAAAATGGAAGGCTGTGATGATTGAATGTTTGATGAAAAAAAAGAAAGTTCAATTTTAGGAAAAGTCATAGCGGTTAGTTTAAGTGAGAAGCATAAGTTTAGTAAAGAAAATCAAGATTTTATTAAATTAGTGAAGGGATTAGGGGTCGAAGGCGATGCACACTTTGGTTCAACGGTTAAACATCGATCGAGAGTGGCACAAAATCCAAACCAACCGAACCTAAGACAAGTGCATTTAATTCAAAAAGAGTTATTCGAAGAGTTAGCAGACCGTTTTAATATAAAACCAGGACAATTGGGTGAAAATATTACAACTGTCGGAATAAATCTTCTAGACTTACCAGCTGATACGATACTATTTATTGGTGAGTCTGCAATTATTAAAGTAACAGGGTTACGAAATCCTTGTGCTCAAATTGAACATTTTAAACCGGGTCTATTAAAACAGGTTCTGGATAAGGATTCAGATGGAAATCTAATAAGAAAAGCTGGAATAATGGGAGTTATATTACAGAGTGGAGAAGTAAAACCAGGTGACACCATCCGTGTGGAATTGCCTAACAAACCATATAAAAAGCTTGAACGTGTTTAAGCAATAGGTTTGTACTACAACGGATCTAAGTAGTAAATGTCAAACGGAATCAGTTAGATAAGAAAAAAATTTCAACATAGTTATTTAACACAGCCATTTTTTAAAAACGATGGGTATTCTTGAACATGTGCATTGATCCAAGAAGGTTTAATGCACTTTTTTTGTTGAAGCTATTCAACTAAAGATGCATTTTAAGTTGAAGAAGCATTACCGCTATGGAATCTAGAATTGTACAAAAGTAAAAATTGGACTTAAAATGTAGTAATAGGAAATAAAAGCTAGGGAGAAATCTTATGGAAGACAAGAATAAAGCGTTAATAATAATCGATGTACAAAAAGCTTTCGATGATAAAAAATGGGGAAAACGAAATAACCTTAATGCAGAAGAAAACATTAGTAAGATCCTACAACTTTGGAGAAATAAAGGATGGATCGTAATACATATACAGCATACTTCCGATAATCCTAATTCAATATTCCATCCCCAAAATGAAGGGTTCGCAATAAAAGAAGTCGTTGAACCTATTGATAGAGAAGTAATAATAAAAAAGAAAGTAAACAGTAGTTTTATAGGTACAAATTTAGAAGAGGTTCTAAAAATAAATAAAGTATCAACAGTTGTAATTACTGGTTTAACAACACCTCATTGTGTATCAACAACGACAAGGATGAGTGGTAATTTAGGTTTTGATACATACCTGATTTCAGATGCAACAGCAGCCTTTGGTATGAAGGACCAAGATGATACATACTATGATGCAGCAACTATTCATAATATTTCCCTTGCTACATTGCACGAAGAATTTGCCACAATACTTACAACAGAGCAATTAATAAACAATTTAAGACAATAAGCTTCTTTCACTAAAGGAACGGATCGTTTAGTGAAAGAACGAGGATTATTCAAAAATTTGTATTATACTGAAATAGTAAAGCGAACTTATTATATAGGCGGTGTAGTTTTATGAGCAACAGTCCCATTGTTAAAGAATACTCTAATGAGTACCATGAACAAGTCGTAGATTTAATTCTTCATATTCAACAAGAAGAATACAATATTCAGATTACCAAGGAGGACCAGCCAGATTTGTATAACATTGAAGAATTTTATCAAACTGGTAATGGAAACTTTTGGGTAGCTATTTACGATGATAAAGTAGTTGGTACAATTAGTCTATTAGACATAGAAAATTATCAAGTTGCATTAAGAAAGTTGTTTGTAGATAAAGAATTCAGAGGAGCGAAATTCAAAACTGCAAAACTGTTACTAAATAATGCAATTAAATGGGCGAGTGAAAAGGCAATCAAAGAAGTGTACCTTGGAACTACTCCACAATTTTTAGCTGCACATAGATTTTACGAAAAAAATGGATTTACAAGTATAAGTATGAAATACTTACCTGAGAACTTTCCGGTGATGCAAGTAGATAAAAAGTTTTATAAGTATTTAGTGGATTGAATTCATGAAATATCGTTCTTAAACTCTCATGATGCCGTCAGTTTAACGAGCTAAAGGCAACTATAATAATCATAACCTTCTGTGAATGGGCGCTATCCTTGAAAAAGGGTTAGCGCTCATTTTTTATCCTTAAACCATTTTATTGAGCAATAGCTATTCATAATGAAAATACGACTAAGCATGTGAATGAATATGCCTAGACTATCTCACTCAATATCTTAAAGATAATAAGAATTGGAGATATCATCTTTATGAAGGAATTTTATATTATTTATGGAATATATAGGTAAATGATGATATTCAAAGCTGAGTGAAATAGTTGTCGAAGAGGAATAACAGTTATGGAGACAAAAACTTGTTTTACTATAAGCAATTGTTATAAATGATAAGAATAACTAAGAAAGGAGTTCTAAAATGAATTGGATATACCTTGTTTTTACAATTGTTATGATAGGATTCGGACTTTGGGGATTGTTAGCCAGAGCGAAATGGTTAGAGGAGCAATCTGAAAAAATAAAAAGTGAGAATGATTCGAACATACGGCAATAGAAACTATTGGGTGCTTACCTTAAAGAAGGAAAAGCTCCTTTTTTTTAGAAGACATTGTTAGCAGTCCGGGTTTAAGTTTGAAGTTTTTAAAGAATAGATTACGAATTTAGATATAGATCATTTCATAATTGAGGTGTTTAATCGAATGTCTACTGAATATCGGTCGAATACATATATTCCAGAATTAGTTCAGGCTAGTAAGATATTAGCTAAAAGAAATAGTTTTGAATATTCCTGCTCAGATGAAGCCGGAAGGTTATTATCAGTACTTGTAGGACAAATCACACAAGGTAAAATTCTCGAGGTTGGAACTGGTTTTGGTGTTGGGAGTTCGTGGATACTTTCATCAATTGCTCCAACAGTAAAATTTATTTCGGTGGATCATTCTAAAGAAAAAGTTGATGCAGTTTCCAAATGTATTAAACATAACCAAGCGGAATTCATTTGTGGCGATTGGAAAGATGTGATTACAAAAGGTCCTTTTCAATTTATTTTTGCTGATGCAGCAGCTGCAAAAACGATTGAAGGAGAGCTCTTACTCAAGACATTAAATGTCGGTGGAATGTTATTTATGGACGATTTTACTCCTGAAGAGCACTTTCCAGAAGAATGGAAAGGGAAACCCGATAAAGTTAGAGAATACTGGTTAAATCATAATGGATTGCAAGCAACAGAAATTTACTTAACACCAACCGCCTCAGTGATACTAGCAACAAAGGTTAAATAAATCATCAGAAGAGCAAGGTAAACATGCTTCGGAACCTTTAAAAAACTTTATTTAAATATGAAGAGGATAGTGCAAGGTATCCAGTTGTTATCCTATATAGCGGTGAAATTTTTCATTAGCTATACTAGTAATCTTATAGATAAGGGATTGTACAATTAATCAATAGAAGTGTGTGGGGTGCAATGATGCACTAAGAGTAATTTTATCTGATAATTAGGAGGAATTAAGTTGAACGAGAAGAAAATGAGATTAACTTTAACTGGAGCAATAGTTATTTTAAGTATATGCATACTATTTGCTTCATTTACAATATCGAGTGCAATAAGAGATTCAACAAGAAACAATACAGATAATGGGGCTTATACTTATGAATTAGACAGATTTAATAAGAATTTTGAAGAACTGATTAAAATACTCCAAGAAAACAATGAAAAGTAATAATGTAAACTAATGTGATTACAGGTGAAATTCATTGTCATGTTGATAATGAATATTTAAAAATGAAATATGATAAGAGGTTGAACTAGGCAAAGGACACAACAATGTCGCTTATTGACGTGTCACATTCAGCTTCGGAATATCTTGAAAAAAGACATTAATAAAAGATTGGTTTGAAAGTAATATTGGTCTAAAAACTATGTTAATACCACAGGAAAAATGGTGGCTATAATTAATGGGGGTGTTCCCTTGATTAACATAATTGACATTCGTAATAGAAAAAACGCTGAAGATGTTTTGAACATTCAAATACCATCATATAAGGTAGAGGCAGAAATAATTGGTTCGTATGAAATACCTCCATTAAAGGATACAGTTTCTACTTTGCAACATTGCGGAGAAACTTTCTTTGGATATTATGAAAATGAAGAATTATGCGGAGTAATATCTATAAAAGTAGACGATGATGTGGTTGATATACATAGGTTAATCGTACACCCAAACCATTTTAGAAAAGGAATTGCACAGTTACTTTTAAATTACATAGAAACTAAGTTCCAGGTTGATACAATAAAAGTAGCAACAGGTTCTAACAATACTCCAGCAGTTCGTTTTTATAAAAAGAATGGGTTTCAAATTATGAAAGAAGTCGTAGTAAATCAACAACTATCCTTAACCTTTTTTGAAAAGCAATAATAAATTACTTAGTGAAGAAACCGTGGCGTTGATCCAACAAGGATTAATGTCCTTGTACTGACTGAGCAAAAAAAGATGGGCATCCATCGATTTTCTACCATGCAACTAATTTCTGCAATCGTAAAAATCCAGATCTATATTTGTTCCTAAAGCCACTTCTACAATCCTATTTTATCCTTTTAAGTTTCATATGATTGACTTGTTTGTATATCTTTTGTAAAATTTTGTTAAGTGTTAACTTAGATAATGCACTTACTTAAAAGTAAGGGGATGATTTATCAATGATTCATCAGCGTGAATGTCCGGTTGAGACACTCATTCATGTTTTAGGTGGCAAATGGAAGCCAATGATTTTATGGCATTTGATTGAATCTAAAAAGCGATTCAACGATCTGGAAAAGCTTATACCTGATGTTTCACAAAAAATGCTTTCACAACATCTCCGAGATTTGGAACGAGAAGGCATAGTCGATAGAACGATCTACCCTACCATCCCTCCAAAAGTAGAATATTCCCTTAGTGAATACGGCAAAACTTTGATTTCTATAGTAGAAGTCATGTGTGTTTGGGGAGAAGAACATAATAAGCGGAAATATGAAGAATCAGCCTCATAATGCTGGTTCAATGAACTTGTACACTAATTCAATCAACTCAAAAACAAAAGCTGCCACGGGATTCATTCCGGGGCAGCTTTTGTTTACCGACAGTCGACACTCCTGTTATGAATTAATTTTCAGGTTTGTGTAATAAAACTCCTGATAGTGTAGGCTTGTCGCCAATCTGTCTTTAGAAATTTCCTGTCCTCCCGACCTCCGCCTGAACAATTAAGTCATCCTTCTGTCATGCTTACTTTAAAGTAAGTACCTTACTTTAAAGTGGGTTCTTAACATAATATTGAAACGATGCTAAGCTTTGGTTAACAAAATATTAGGAGCTATTTTAGAGGAGGAAAGAACAATGAAAATTATTGTTTTTGGAGCGACGGGGAATACAGGAAAAAGAGTGTTGGCGCAAGGGATAAAAATGGGGCATGAAATGACCGCATTTGTGCGAAATTCTGAGAAACTTTATGATCAACTAGGTGAGCATTCCGCACAGCACGTGAAGGTGATCGTTGCCGATATTATGGACCCGCTCAGCGTCGGTAAGGCTCTCGCGCATCAAGACGCCGCTTTAATTGCAGCCGGCCATGCGGGCCAGGGAGAAGAGTTTGTTCGTATCGTCGATAACATTATAAGCCAATGTGAATTTCAACCTAGTTTCTCTGGGCGAGTATGGATAATGGGAGGAGCCGGACTGCTGGGTATTCCATATACCAATCTTATCGGCAACAATTTACCTGGCTTCCCGCCTGAGTATAAAAATCACAACCGGAATTTCGAACGGCTACAACAGACTCAACTCGATTGGTCCATTATGTGTCCGGGAACAATGATTAATTCGATAGAGCATTCAAATCCGGTTCATCTGCATGTAACAACGGAAACCTTGCCCATTCCGATTCCGGAGATGATCAAGGAATATTCCGAGGCAGATATAGCTCGTCACTTGTTCAGCCGACTTCAAGAGCTAGTTGTTGCTTATGATGATGTCGCGAAATGTATGCTGGACCATATGGAGCTCGGAGGAGCGTTTAAAAGAAAAAGGGTTGGTCTAGCTTATCAAAGCGATATTCTGGTGGACTTAGGAGAAGGGAGATAATCGGTTTGTTTGGATTACTGCTCGTCATGCATATATTTGCTTCAATCGCCATAATTGGTCCCGCTTTCGTGATGCCCATCATTCGAAAATCCTCTAGAACCGTCGGTCAGCTACGCTTTGCAATTGGTATAATGACCAAGCTTACCATAATACCTAAAATTGGCGGAGCCGTACTAATTATTACCGGGGTTTGCCTTATGATCATAACCAAGATGGGGTTATCCCAAATGTGGCTGAATGTATCCATCCTTTTATCGCTGCTCATGGTCGTCATGATTGACGGATTGATTGAACCGCGTATGAAAAAGATCAAAACAATTGTATCTGAAGGTCAAGAACAGGATAATGAAATACCCACCGAGATCGGACTATTGATGAAAAAAATCGTGCCAATCGAGACGGCGGCACAGCTGCTAATGATTGCCATATTGGTGCTTATGGTCGTTAAGCCATTTTAGAGAAGCTAACGGGTGCGACCTGACCACATTACTCCAGCGGTTAATTTTTATAAAAAGAATGGATTTCAACATATGAAAGAAGTCATAATAAATCAACTATCCTTAACCTTTTATATTGAGGTAATGCTGGCGTTGATCCAAGGAGGATTAATGCCCTTTTTTATAGAAGTAATTGTATTAACTGAGCAAAATAGTTTAACTAGACAGTTATTGCAAATGGAGACTCCGATGGCCGATATATAAGGCAAAAGAGAAGGGGAAAATGAAGTAAGAAGCGCTTTTGAAGGATTTTTTGAAGGACAACAAATGAAATTACAGGTACTAGAGTTTAAGATCACTAGTTGCAAAAAGTGGATTCCTTCTGCACTAAGGAAGCAGAATTTAAATAGGAATTGTTGTATGGTTTATAGAAAGTCATATTAGGGAGGGGGGAATATCTAGATGTTAAGCCATGAAAACGAAGAAATGCTAACAGGAGGGAATGTCTCTAACGTTTTTCGTTCGGGAGATACTGTTCGACGGGAATTAAAGCCTGAAAGTTTCAAAATTCATAAGCTATTAAAGCATTTGGAGAACAAAGGTTTCAGTTATGCTCCAAATTTTTTAGGTATTGATGAGAAAGGAAGAGAAATATTATCCTTTTTTAAAGGGGAAGCCGGTAATTATCCTTTAAAAGAATATATGTGGTCTAATGATGTCTTAATAGAAATAGCGAAAATGCTTCGTCTGTACCATGATGCAGTGAGTGATTTTCCGTTAACAGACGAATGGAAACCAATGGATAATACTCCAAATAAAATTGAGGTTGTATGCCACAATGATTTTGCAATATATAACATTATTTTTAATCAAGAAAAGCCAATAGGTATTATTGATTTTGATGTAGCTGCACCTGGTCCAAGACTTTGGGACATAGCTTATACTCTTTACACTTGCGTCCCCTTAAGTAGGGTGTATCATACTGAAACGGGAGAGGCACTGTATTATGATCCACTACAACATGCCGAATGTATAAAACAAAGGGTTAAATTGTTTTTTGAATCCTATGGTAAGGGAATGGAAGTAGATTTAGAGATGGTATTGCTGCGATTAGAAGGATTATGTAAATACATGCAAAGAAAGGCAAGTGAAGGTGATAGTGCTTTTCAAAAAATGATAGATGAGGGACACCTAGAACATTATCAAAACGATATTAAATTCATTCGCGAACATAGAAAAGAGTGGATTTAAGGAAAGTTATGCTAACTCACCTGGTGCGATAGTCCAAGAAGGATTTACGCTTATTTTTGTTGAAGTTATTAAGGTGTAAAAGTGTTGAAGAAATGTGTGTCTATACGGCTTTTAGCAAGAGTATTTTAATCCTACGGAAGCTCGTAATCAAGGGGTACACTAAAGCCTTTCCAAGAATTTCTTTTCAAATTTCGATAAAAGGGGATACCGGAATGGAATATCGGATTGAGAATCTTGATTTTGATTTAAAAGTTATAGGAAAAGGTAAGGTAGTCAAAACAAGTAGAGCCTTTAAAACAATTCCTACGCTTTGGAGTAGTGCCAAAAAAGATGGATTTATGCAACAATTGATTGATATGTCCTGGGAGGAACCAAAATGCACACTTGAAAGTCTTTTGGGCGTTTGTGGAAAAGTGGCCGCGATAATGGATGAAGAATTTACATACTTTATGGGCGTCAGATATAATGGAGAAGTCCCAAGTGATATGGAAACGCTCTCTATTACTCACAGTACCTGGGCTGTTTTTCCTGGAATAGTGAATTCTTGGAAGCGATTATACACTGAATGGGTGCCAACTTCTGGATATGAACTTGCTGATATACCTTGTATTGAGTGTTATTATCCACCAAAGCATAAACCTAGAAACGAACTTTGGGTTCCAGTAATTCCTAAATAAATACATAATTAGGGAATCGAAGTACAAGTAGGGAACTTCCAGCAAATTTGGATAGAAATACTTAGAAGATAACTTATCTAAAGAGGATTTAACAAAATATGAAATAGATGTGTTCTCTAATAAAGGGATAACTTATTAAATCAGTTTAAACAAAAAAGTGCGTTGTTCCTAGAAGGATTACGCACCTTATTGTTGAAGTTTTAAACTAACGTAAGCAGAATTGTTGATGAAGGATATTCCTATTACTTATGGAAGGAAACAACTAATGGAGGCTTCAATATGTTTTATATTAATGTTGAAGGAGCAGTTTATAAAAAAGATAAATGGTTAATTATCTGTCGGAGTTCAAAAGAAGGACACGCTGGTGGTCTTCTCTCGCTTATAGGAGGGACTGTTGAAAATGAGGGTAATTCAATAAATATTTTAGAAAGAACATTACGGAGAGAACTGTTTGAAGAAGTTGGAGTAAAGGTAAAAGAAAAGGTTTATTACGTAAGAAATACCTCATTCACTTTAGATGATGGAAGTGAAGTGGTTGATATTGTATTTCTATGTGAGTTTGCAGAAGGTGATCCTTTTGTAAACAGCTCTGATGAAGTAGATGCTGTATATTGGATGACATCAGATGAAATAGTTAATCATCCTAAAACTCCAATTTGGTTAATTGAAAGTATAAAGGAAGCCGAAGCGCTTAAATTAATTAACTATTAAGTAAATGGTGAATGAATAATTATGGTATTAAGGATGTTAAGGAGATGTGGTATGCGAGATAGAAGTTCAGTTGTGCTAAAGAAAATAAAAGGGTTGGACTAATACAAATGAAGCAGGTTGAAGGATGAATTTGTTTTTAAATAAATATGTTTAAGGTTGTGAAAAGTTGAGAAAAATTATGTTTTTGCTACTCATGACTTTTATACTTTCGGGTTGTCTTGGAATGGAAAAGGGAGAAACAGAAGCATCGATTGAAGAAGTAGAGGCAATTACAATTGATGAAGGGACAATCACAATCGGCAAAACTGAAAATGAACTGATATTGAATGAAGAAGGATATGAAGGAATACCTTTGTTAGAATATGCTGATCAACAACCTTCTATTGTAACAAGCCCAAACGAAACAGCTACTATTCATATTGCCAATGATCCGAGCGTCTCGGTTTATCTTTGGGATAAGAATGTACCACTAAAATTAAACAGTTTCTCAATCCCATATGAAATGGGGCGCTATGTTTACAATATCAAGGCCAAATGGCCAACTAAAGAAGCAAATTTTATTGCTGTAATTGAAGTTCCGTATGAATTTAAGCGAGTTCAACGTGAAAAGGAACCTGATGATCCCAATGCATGGATTCTGTCGCCGAATGGTGAAAAACAAGTGATGATTGAAGGGCTTGGAGATTTTGAAGCGAATGGAACAATTGTATTGAAAGAGCTAACCAGTAATACGATCGAGAATATTGATTTTAATCATGGTCTTCAATGGACAGCTAAGGAAATTGCATGGTATGACAATGATTCAGTTTTTACGACGATTGGGCTTGTTCATGGTACGGTAACGCGTGGAGGTGATCTCTATCACCTAAATTTAACAACACTTGAGCTCACTCCAATTCTGGAACTTCCTGATAAGGAAGAAGTAGCTGGTTTTTCAATAGAAGGTAATCTACTAACATATGAAGTACACGTTTATGAAGATGACGA
This sequence comes from Bacillus sp. JJ1562, assembly GCF_036962705.1. NCBI lineage: Bacteria > Bacillati > Bacillota > Bacilli > Caryophanales > Bacillaceae > Bacillus > Bacillus sp. JJ1562. Next base: position 35,618 of record NZ_JBALOQ010000024.1, on the reverse strand, counting down.
AATGAACAATGGGTATATGGAAACTCGAACTTTAGAACTATCAGCTATCGAGAATTAAGGAATAAATATCCCATGAAATAATTGAAAAAGTAGATAGGATAATTCTTTTGTTCGCCCCCTTTAGAAGGCATAATCACTAGATATTGTTTAGACAGAAAAAAAGGGTTTTGCTTTTAGTAAGTGTTAAGTTCGCATAGTTAAAGCTATTGAACGTTGCAGTTTAATTTAAGAAAAGGGGATTAGGACAATTTTGAAGAAATTTTATGTGGCATCGAGTTTTAGAAATATTGACGCAGTTCATTACGTTACTAACCAATTACTAACCAAAGGATACGTTCACACTTATGATTGGACAAAAAATGCAAAGGCAAGAGAAGAGCAGACTTCTACATTTGAGGATTTAATTGAGATAGGTCAAAAAGAAAAAAATGCAGTAATGGAATCGGATTTGGTAGTTATCTTATTACCAGGAGGAAAAGGTACTCATATTGAATTAGGTATTGCAATAGGTCAAGGGAAAAAAATTTATCTTTATTCACCAGATGGTGCAATAGACAAAATTGAAACAACAAGTACGTTTTATCATTTACCCGTCATAGAAAAATGTTATGGAACACTCGATGATTTATTAGAGAAGATTACAGGCTGAACAAAAAGTTTATTCAGCTAATAGGTGCTTGAGCGAAACAAGGAGTTGTAGATGCGGATGCGGTTCCTTTTTCTAGTTCCGCTAACGTTACAGTTTAGTTAAAGCTCAAATTAGTGTGTATAACGTGCAACTTATTTAATAGTTTTTATCGATTCCTAGAAAATAATCCTCCTAACTTTTCATAATGTGTTACGATAGGAATGTACGTTCGGTAATGCTGATAATTAATACAAAAGGGGGTAAAAAATGAATAAAACAAAATATTCAAAAGTCTGGAATCTAGATAAATTATTCCAACATGGCAGAAATTCAACCCAACTTAATAATCATATAAAACAACTTGGAATTATGGTAGGTGAATTAGAAGAAACATTACATTCTTTTAATCACCTATTGGATATAAATGCATTACATAGAGTCGAATCAATAATCAAGCAAATAGCAGTCATTCGGACAAACCTATCTGAGGTCAATTCTTATGTTACTTGTCTTCTTGCACAAAACCCGAAAGATCAAAAAGCTATGAACGTAAGCGGGGTTACATCTTCAATAAATGCTCGCTTTGAGTCAGTTATTAAAAAATTGCAAAATGATTCATTGAACATAAGTCAAAACAAGTGGGAAGAAATCTTAGAAACTAATACTTTAAATAACTATAAATTTATACTAAATGAATGGCGTAAAGAAGCAGAAATGTTTCTTTCTGAGGATGAAGAAAGGTTAATCTCAGATTTGATGGTAGATGGTTACCATGCTTGGGGGCAGTTTTATCAATCACTTTTAGCTAGTATAAAGGTTACGATCCAGATTGAAGAAGAACCCAAAGAATTATCAGTTGGTCAAACCATTAATTTGCGTTCTCACCCAAACAAGGACATTCGAAAAACAGCTCATGATGCTCTAGAAGCTATCTGGGAAGAAAAAGAGGAACTGTTTGCACAAATATTAAATCATATTGCAGGTTTTCGATTACAAGTTTACAAAAAAAGAGGCATTGATAATGTCTTAGAAGAACCTTTAATGGAGAACCGTTTGAATGAGGAAACATTAAATGCAATGTGGACAGCGGTAAGTAAATTTAAAAAACCTTTTATTACATATCTAAATGAAAAAGCAAAAATGTATGGCGATAAAAAAATGCAGTCGTATAACTTTTGGGCACCTATAGGAACAAGTAATCAAAAGATAGAATATGAATGTGCTGTAGACTTTATTTTGAAGCATTTTAGTCATTTTGGAAATGAGATGGAAAGCTTTGCCCGACAGGCATTTGATAATGGTTGGATCGAGGCTGAAGACCGCTCAAATAAATCAGCTGTAGCATTTTGTGCAAGTTTTCCTCTTGCTGGAGAATCAAGGATTTTTATGACATATGGAGATAGAATTACAAGTCTGTTAACCTTAGCACACGAATTAGGTCATGCTTTTCATAATTATGCGATGAAGCCCGTTGATGGTTTGAATAGACAATATCCATTGAGTATTGCAGAAACTGCTTCAACATTTTCTGAACTAATCGTATTAGATGCAGCTATAAAAGCAGCGGAATCTACTGAAGAAAAATTGTTTTTACTTGATGAAAAATTAAAACGTAGCGTCATGAATTTCATGAATATTCACTCTAGGTTTCTGTTTGAAAAGAAATTTTATGAAGAGCGTAAAATGGGAATGGTTTCGTCAACACGTTTAAACGATCTTATGCAAGAAGCCATAGATGTAGCTTATGACGGATCGCTTGATAATGCTTCTTTATATTCGTGGGTTTGGACACCACATTATTACCTTACAAAATCGCCATTTTATAACTTTCAATATACTTTCGGGTACTTATTATCCCTTACTCTATATGCAAAATCAAAAGAAAAAGGGAAAGGAATTGAAAGAGATTACATGGAATTGCTTCGTGACTCTGGTAGCATGTCCGTAGAAGATTTAGTTATGAAGCATTTAGGAGAAGATATAACTTCAGTGGATTTTTGGGAAAAGGGAATAAAATTATGTGTCAAAGATGTTGAAGATTTTATCAAATTAATTTCTTTATAAAAAAGAGGGTGCTCACTTTAAATAAGATAGTTTTATATATCAACAATCCATCTACCAAACATAATGTAAGTAAAAGAAATATGGTTTGAAAGGTGAAATTAATTGATAAAAATAGACGTGGATCTGGTTTCGAAATTAATAAAAGAACAATTTCCTGAGTGGTCTAGCTTGAATATCAAACCCGTGAAAAAGAGCGGAAATGATAACCGAACTTATCACTTAGGCAATCATATGAGTGTTAGATTACCCAGCGATATAGCATATGCACCACAAGTTGAAAAAGAACAGAAATGGCTACCAATATTAGCTGAGCATCTTTCCTTGCCTATTTCTATGCCAGTAGCAAAAGGAAAACCGAATGAGATATACCCTTACCCTTGGTCTATAAACAAGTGGTTGGATGGAGAGACGTTGAGCCTAGAAAATATAAATGATTTAAATCAATTTGCAAATGATTTAGGTGGATTTTTGGTTGAATTACAAACAGTTGATGCAAGTGGAGGACCATTGGCAGGGAAACACAATTTTTATAGAGGCGGAGATATTGTTATATACGACGAAGAGTGTAGGAATGCAATGAACAACAATACAGATATTTTTAATGTTCACGTATTAAAAAAAATTTGGGAACTTGCGTTAGCTTCGAAATGGGATAGAGAACCAGTTTGGGTTCATGGTGATATAGCACCCGGAAATATTCTTGTTAAAAATGGGGAACTTTGTGCAGTTATTGATTTTGGAATATTGGGTGTAGGAGATCCTTCATGTGATGCTGCAATGGCATGGACTTTCTTTGATTATCAAAGTAGAAATGTATTTAAGAAAGCATTAAATATGGACGAAGAAACTTGGAATCGAGCAAGGGGTTGGGCTTTATGGAAGGCTTTAATAACTTATGATTATTGTAAGGAGTCTAACAAAGAAATAGCGGAAGAATCCTATAATATAATAATGATAATTATAAATGATTTCGAAATTGAAAGAAGTGAATGAAAGCCTAATTGGTCTGCTGCATTAATACAAAGAGGAGAATTACATCTTTATTAAAATTTTCGGGAGTTGAACAGAATTACCATATTTTGCTGGAGTTTAGGAAAATCTAGAATGAGAACAATGAAGATTTAAGGAGTGATTAAGTTATAATGACAACAAATAAAAATGAAGTAAAAGTAAGAAGTTGTCTGATCCTGAACAAGTAGCAGAATTTATGAACAACCTTGAACACTCACTTAAAGAAGAAATAGAAGAGATTCGAAAAATTATTCTAAGCACTGATGCTAAAATTACTGAACATATAAAATGGAACTCACCTAGCTTTTGTTTTGAAGGTGAAGACCGTATTACATTTAATCTTCATGGAAAAGGACTTATTCAACTCGTATTTCATTGTGGTGCTAAGGTAAAGGACCGAAAGACAAATGAACCTCTAATTGTAGATACTAATGGCATAATAGAATGGAAAGCAAATGACAGAGCTATTATGAAATTTACTGATAAGAGTGAGGTTAAAGCTAAAGCAGAAAAACTTAGAGAAGTAATAATTAAGTGGCTCGAAGTTATCTAATGTAGATGATCCCCATTCCACCACTAACTGTGGTTAGGTTCAAAAAGGATTAACACCTTCTTTATTAAGCAAAAGAAGCAGTTTAGAGGAAGATGGTTTAGGATTCTTTGATGAAAAGAGGAGATAAAATTAAGTAATAAAAAAGGATTAATACTATTTTTTTTCAGTAGTGATTTTTAGTATTAGTATTATAATAGCATCTAAGTCCATTTCAGATGCTATTAATAATGATGGGCTCGGTTTATCAGTTTCATGTCGAAAACTCGGTTTCTCACTTATTGGTGAGTTATTTTGAAAATCCTAATGGTATTTATTTTTGTTGGTTATTGTACTATTGCAGCAGTTTAGTAGAGTGAAAAGGGACAGTGAAAACACTGTCCCTTTGTACCTAAGTTTTTATTCTTTAGCTTTACGATATTATACTTCACTAAAAAATGTAGCTCCTAATAATAACAACCCACCTATAACTTGTAAAAGTGTGAATTGTTCTTGCAAGATTAATCCTGATATTAGAATAGCTACAAAGGGGTCAACATAGCTTAACATGGCTATGCTTTGACCTTTGAGATGTTCCATACCAGAGAAAAAGAGCCAAAATCCAATACCGGTGTTTACTATCCCTAAAAAGATAATAAATGGTATTGAAGATGAAGATACACTTAATAGGTTTAATCCTTCAGTTAGGAAAACATATGGTAATAGAATTAAGGCTGTTACCCCTAACTGGATAATGGTCACTTCTAGTCGATTCAAGTCTTTGATGAATTTGTTTAATAACATTAATGCTGTATAAAAAGCAGCTGCAATAATCCCAAAAGAAATACCAAGAAAATCACTCGTTCCAGTTGCGCTTAATCCATTTCCTACAATGAATACCATACCAACGACGGCAGTAAGAATACAAACAACTTTTTTCACTGTTAGCTTTTCCTTTAAAACGACAGGAGAAAGCAACATGACAAAGACAGGAGCAAAGTAATACCCCAATGTAGCGTTTGTAATTGTCGTATAGTCATAGGATGCATAAAGGAAAATCCAGTTACCTCCTAAAGCTATCCCCGAAACAAAAAGAATTAATGCGTATTGTTTAATCTTTTGCCAAGAGAAGTTTTTTCTTTGACTACTATATACAACGGTTAAAAAAATACAACCGATGGTACTACTCAATAATGCTGTTTCACTCGAAGTTAAGTCAATGTATCTGACAACTAAACCAATTGTTCCAAAAATCACCATTGAAAATATAAACTGTATGCTAGATTTCATTTTCTACTCCTTCGAATCTGCGAAACAGCTTTTATATTTCGCAGATTCTTAATCTGTTTTTAATATAAGCTTAGTTTTGAGCAGAAACGTTGGTGGTGGAGAAGTAGCTAATCTAACACTTGGATTAATTGTTGAATTTGATAATGGCATAAGAATCGACCTCCATTTATTAATAAGATTAAGATATATTAAGTATATAGTATTAATACGGGACTGTTAACAAAGATATTCTTGATAATTGGTAGTATCAAAGAATATAAACACGAAATTTTGGATGTGAAAAGACAATGATGAAGCTAGTTAAACCCAAGCCTTTCTTTCTAAAAGGAGGAGATAAAGCGGTACTATTATTACATTCTTTTACAAGCAATACTCGTGATGTAAAAGAACTAGGGAAATTCTTACACATGAATGGTTTTTCATGTTATGCCCCTGTTTATGAAGGTCATGGTTTATCTCCTGAACAATTAGTTTCCACCAATCCAAAGGAATGGTGGAGGAGTGTAGAAGAAGGATACCATTTCTTGATTAAAGAAGGTTATGCGCAAATAGCGGTTATCGGTATTTCTTTGGGCGGGATTTTTGCATTAAACATAGGACAAACATTCAAAGTTAATGGCATCGTAACCATGTCTGTACCATACAAAAGAGAAATTAGTTCATTAAAAGGTCGACTATTAAAATATGCAAGAGCCTTTAAGCAATTTGAAGGAAAAGACGAAAAAGAAATATCCATTGAATTGGACCAATTAGAAAAGTCTCCATGTTTAATCAATTTTAAAAATCACATTGATACGACCATGGAAGGTATAGAAAGAATTAATCAACCCATAAGGATTATGTATGGGGAGTTAGACGAGTCTTTGTATAAAGAAAGTGCAATTTATATTCATGATAGAGTAAGTACAAATGACAAATCAATTCACAGCTATCCTAATTCTACACATTTGATGACATTAGGAAGTGACCAGAAATTTATTAATAAAGATATACTCTCTTTCCTTATGCAATTACATTGGTAAGTACTAATTATATAAGAGTTTCTTGCTTAAACGTGGTGCGTTAATCTTAGAAGGATTAACCACCTTTTTTGTTGGATTCCTTATTGAAAAAACTTTAATAAAAGGGAGATAAGAGATGGAAGGGAAGGTAAAAAAACAAATAATGGGATGTATGTTGTTTGGAATTTCAATTATACCGGGAAGTATGATTACGGCCATAAGAAAGTACGACTTCTGCCATGTTTTTTACCAGCAATCGCACTTGATTTACCACTTATTGCCAACAAGTTTGCCGATGGGGTAATGTCAAGAAAAATGGATTTACAATGCTAAGGATTTTTAAGAGATAAAAAAAGTCTAATTCCTCTACTTTTTTCCGAGGAATTAGACTAAACGTCTTCCACAATCGCTCCCGGCTGTGGAATATCGTTTTGGGCTATTTAGGATTACCCAAATGTCTTTTCAAATGCTTGACAAATCTTCTCTAACTTCATCTGTAAGGTTGTCTTGAATGATTTCATGTTAGCTTAATTTCTTTGACTCTTCGCAAAGTATAGCTCGGCTGCGGACTACAAAGTCAAAAAGAAATTTAATCTCCTGATCATTATATTTTTCGAATAGTTCTCTCATGGATTGACTAAAAGAAGCGAAGAGAGGGAGAATTTCTTTCTCCGCTTTTTCAAGATTGGCATTAATGATGACACGTCTGCGGTCGTTTGAATCTTTATCTCTGTATACATAACCAGCTTTTTCAAGCCTGTCAATCACACCTGTAACGGTCCCTGTCGTAAATCCGGTCATTTCGGCTAGCTTGCCGGCAGTCATCGGATAGTTCCTTAAGATAATGTCCAGGCATTTGTGATCTGTGGAATTCAAGCCTAGTTTTTCAGCCACGTTTTGATGGAACATGATGGTTTCCGTGCTGAAGTTTCGCAATTCCTCATTGAACAATTCTAATAATTGTTCCCTCGAAAGATTTTTTGTTGACATTGTAGTAAACCTCCACATATAATTATTTTATCTCACGAGATAAGATATTTGTTAGGCGAGATAAGATTCTTATTTATCATATTATATCAAAAAACAATTACAGTTCAACGCAAGCAAATAAATTAATAGTAATAGGCACAGAAATGTCTTATATGAGTGGGAAAAATATTCGAAAGAGGTGTTAACATGAATTCACTAAAAGAAGTTCTTACGCAGGAAAAAGAAATTACCATTCATACGCTTGCATATTACATGAAGCAATATACTAGGAAAAATTGGAAATCCGTTTTGCAAAAACATCAATCGGAGTTTAAGGATGCATTTGATAAGTCAGGGGAATTTGCTTACGGTATCTTCGGACGTAAGTTATTCGGACCATTGATCAAAGAACTTGAGAGTGAAGGATTTGTCCTGGAGTCTGACCATTTGGCTTCTTCCGTAGAGTATTGGGGGCCACCGGAAGAACGGGAACGGTGCATGTGGCATATTTGCAAAAAAGCGGATGGTACTCTGATGGGAAGCCTGGTCACCCGTGTGTTTCACGATCATACTCAGTTTCGTATACCCCGATCACCAGATATCATAGCACTTGAAAAAACGGAAAGAAGCGAGATTGTCGAAGCACTTTCACGTGCATCCAGCCGCATTACGAAATTTAACGAATTTACTGGTACATTTTTAACAGAAAAAATCGACAACGGCGAACGAAAGGATCACGGTTGGGAATACAGTGTTGAGGTCGGATTGGGAGATTATCTTGAAATAGATAACCCCGAAATGAGCGAGGGGATGCTAGACCATGCTCTTTCTCTTTGGGGACGTAATAATTGGGAACTAACAACAGTTGTTCCTTATGAGGGGCGTCTAGTAGCGTTTTTTAAACGTCCTGTTTTATAAAAGAGTAGACCTTAAGGTAAAGGTAAACACTGTAGTTACGCCCTTCTAAGGGGTAGCACCATGGGAATTAAATGACTTGATTGTTGCTTCAATCAATAAAAACGAGATCTCCTCAGAGTCCTGCCCATTGGCATTATGTGAAAGTCATTTCAAGAACAGATTGCGGTCGGTCACACGGTTACTGATTCTACCTAATAATATATACTAAACCCCTGATATCTTCTCCACCTTGACAGACAGATTTCCAGGGGTTTTTCGCGTATGTTTTTTAATTGATGTACACTTTACTCTAAAAAGCTGTGACCCCCAGTTAATCCTTTTTTAAGTAAATAGCGAAAACTTAAACAAATGGTCTTCAACAATCTGGCCTGATTGAGGAAGACTAATCTTATTGAAAATCAATAAAAATTTGGATAACAACTATAACATTTTTGTTTCTCAAAACTATGTTTTCTTTCCTTTATCACTAGAAGGTTTGAAGTGGAAAACAACCTGTCATTCAGTGGTAAAAACTTTGTCAGGGATGGTACATTGCATTGGCTGTTTAAAGTTTACAAGTTATTTTTTCCTAATTCAACTTTGTTAGAGTTATATAGTTAAATTTGGTTATAAATCCTAATCAATAAAATTAATTTTCTTATTTACGAACGTGTGCGTTGCTTCAAGAGGGGAGTATCGCATTTTTTCTTATTCAAGTAAAGGGAGGCATATATAAGAAGGGTATTGGAAGGAATATCTTTTGATTTTATAGAATATTTAAAAGGATATCTTTTGAACAAAAATTAGCGCCGCATTCCCCTTCAAAATCTTTTGATTTAGTGGGGGTTAGGTGCTAAGGTCTTATTCTCCCTGATTTTCTATATACTTTTTAATTACATCAATTGTTGCTCCACCCGTCGATAATATCATATAGCTACGGATCCAAAAATAAGGTTGCCAATAATACTTCGAGAGTTTCTCCGGGAACTCTTTTCTTATATATCGAGATGTAAATGTTTTTTAGTTGTTAATTATGTTGGCCAAGTTAATTTGTGGCGGCGCATCAAATAAAATATGGATATGATCTTTTTCTCCGTTCATTTCAATTAGCGTGAAATTTCAACGTTCAAATAGTTGTTTTGTTATTTCAATCAACCTAGTCATAATATCTTCCGATATACATTTGTGTCTGTATTTTGTAACAACAACTAAATGATAAGTCAACTTATAGTAAGCGTGTCTATTTTTATTATAATCAGCTATAATTTCATCCTTTCTTCGTTTACAACTAAATCACTTCATAGTATACTACAACATAGAACATATGTTTCGGTAAGGGGGGTTTGATAATAATGAAGGTTGCTAAAACACTACGACACAAAATAGTGAATCATTCAAATATCTTTGATGATACGTTAACTGTTTATAATGAGGCATTGACTTTTATTATAGAGGTTATAGATAAAGAGTTTGATAATCTTACTGTTTTTTCTGCAAAAACTATTGTTCCGGCAGTAGAAAAACTAATACATACAACTAAATCAAACCCCAGTCCAAAATACACAGAATTTAACTCTTGTTTTTATAAATTCCCCTCTTATTTCAGGAGAAGCGCTATTGTTACCGCTTTTGGTAAAGTAAAAAGTTATCGTTCTAGCTATCGGAATTGGGAAAAAGAAAGGGATACAGCTCTTTCAGAGGGTAAGAAAATCAAAAAGAATTCACCTAGTTTACAGGTGATTCTTAAGGAGTTCCCGGTATTCTACCGCGGGAACATGTTCGTAAGAACATCGGATACTACTGCCCAAATCAAAGTGTTTCACAACAATGACTGGGTATGGGTAGATATCGAATATAAAGAGCAGGATCTATACAAGCGTGACGTTTGGGATTGGAAAGAACATAATCCGAAGCTTGTTAAAGTTGGGAAGAAATACTTTTTAAATTTTTGCTATACAAACAAGGTAGAGTTGAGCATGACAGAATTAAAGGACCAAAAAGTATGTGCAGTAGACCTGGGGATCACGAACTCTGCGGTTTGTTCAATAGTTGATGCAAAAGGAACTGTCTTGGCTCGGAATTTCATTAATCAAGCCAAAGAAAAAGACCGGTTGTATCGATTAACAAATAAACTTCGTAAAGTGCAGCGTGTATCAGGTTGGGTATCAGCACCGAACTATTGGCGACAAATAAATGGGTTGCAAAAACACATTATAAACCATACAACACATGAGATTGTGAAATTCGCAAAAGAACATTATTGTGATGTAATTGTGTTTGAGTATCTCGATAAAATGAAAATACCGAAAGGTTTTTGGGGCGCTAAGAAACTTCGTTTCAAATTGCGCTACTGGCGAAAAACGGCAATACAAAATAAAGTAACGGAAATGGCTCACTATGTAGGTATACGTATTTCTAGGGTAAATGCGCGTAACACCAGTGCGTTAGCATATGATGGTTCCGGCGCAGTAGAAAGAAACAATAAAAAAGACCTTGCCACATTTGCGACGAGCAAGGTGTATCATGCTGACCTATCGGCTAGTTATAACATTGCAGCTCGCTACTTTATTCGAGCCTACCAAAAATCCATGTCTGAAAATTCATGGTTGTCCTTGCAGGCAAAAGTTCCTGTGTTGGCAAAAAGAGCATTTCAAACCTTGTCTTCATTCATTAGTCTTATTCAGGCACTAGAGACACCGAAGGTGGCTTGATCGCTTGTTTTTGTACTGTATTTAAGATAAGGGATGCTCCATCAAATTGCGTTGGAAATTAGCTGGAGAGGTTCACGATACCGGTTCGTTGTATTTATTAATAGGTCAATTAGGGGTTTTGCCCCTAAAAAAGAAGGAGGAAATTTTTATGCTGTTTATGCTGATTGTCAAAGCCTCGAAGAATTCGGAAGCCGGAAAACTCCCGAGCACTGAGCTCATGGAAGCCATGACGAAGTACAATGAAGAATTAGTTAAGGCAGGCGTGCGGGTTGCGGCTAAAGGACTTCATCCAAGTTCAAATGGGATTCGCATTTCGTATCCGAAACCAGGGGAAAAGCCAGTGGTTACGGATGGCCCATTTACGGAGTCGAAAGAATTGATTGCCGGGTTCATTTTGATTGATGTGAAGTCGAGAGAAGAAGCCATCGAGTGGGCCATGAGGATGCCGGACCCCCAAGGACATGGGGAAGGTGAGATTGAATTACGTCAAGTATTTGAGACGCTGGAGCAAGCTAAAAAACAGTAATGACTTTAGTTTAATCAAATTAGAGAAGGATTATAAAAGAATTCTGGGAAAGTAATTTATGTGATGTTCTTCAACTAAAGGATGCATCTGTTCAAGGACTAAGTGAAAGGATTTCACATAAAAAGATTTAATCTATATGGGGTAAGTCATCCTGTTTAAATATAGGATGACTTTTTTGCATCTCTTTATTAAAAAACTTTTATAGGGAATTGTATTTCATGGTAAAATTTTCTTGGTGAAGGGGGAGATAAGATTGCGTAAATACTTGGGGATTGTATCAATCTTAATTTTAATTGTGACTTATTTAATTTTACAAACTATCGTTGGGAAAGACATTGGGCAATTATGGATCTTGATTATTGCTATTGGATATTTGGCTTCGGCATTCGCTTCTTGGTATAGTACAAGCGGATTTTGGAGAAAGGCATCAGCGACTATTTTGATCATTCTACCTGTAGCTTTTCTGATTTTTATTATAGGTATGATAGGAAATGGATTTTAAGGAACTACCTTTAACTAGTATAGTTTAGATCCATTATTGTAACTGATAGGGGGAGAAATTTTTATGTTCCACAAGGTAATAGGGAACGAGTACAACATACAAACTCAAAAGAAAGTAAATTATAGAGAAGCAGTTCGGGCTGTAATTATTTCACAAGATAAAATATTACTGATCCAGAACAATAAAGGAGATTATAAGTTTCCCGGTGGTGGAGTGGAAAAGAATGAAAGTCATATAGAAGCATTGGTTAGAGAAATTGCTGAGGAAACAGGATATGTAGATTGTAAAGTTGGAGAGAAAATTGGGCTGGTAGTTGAAAGTCGTTTAGATGAATTTGATTCGAATGCTATTTTTCATATGACATCTCACTACTTCGAATGTAGTCTTAGAACTTCGAAGATGGTAGATCAGGTATTAGATGAATATGAGCTGGATTTGGAATTTAATCCTGTTTGGATCACGCTTGATGAAGCGATTGAAGAAAACGATAAATTAATAGCAGAGCTACAACAGAATGGTTGGATTAGACGTGAAAATTACGTGTTAAAAACATTGAAGGATAATGCAATGGTACGGAGATGAAAAAGGGAATTGTCATTAAAAGGTTTTTCTCGCTTTATTATTTTTCATGGTAACTTTAATTTGTATCTGGTTAGATTACAAATCAACTGAATAGTATTTTAAAGCTCACGAGGAAATCGAAAATCGATTATCCCAAAGGAACAAGCTATTTTTCACACGCTCACCATAACATAATATGCTGAATTTCTATATCATTATTTGGCACATTAGAAGGATAAAAAAATAGGTATACACCTAATTTTTCAAAAATGAATATCTTAGTGTTGAAACCTTTTTAAATAAGGAGGAAAATTCATGGGATATTTTATTACGGTAGATTCTGGTGTAAATTTATATGTTGAAGATATTAACCCTGGGGGAAGTAAGACCATTTTGTTTTTACATGGTTGGCCGTTAAGTCATAAACAGTTTGAGTATCAGTTCAATGTTCTTCCTGCAATGGGATACCGTTGTATCGGAGTTGACTGGAGAGGGTTCGGAAAGTCAGATAAACCAATGAGTGGTTATTCTTTTAACAGACTGGCAGATGATATTCGGTCACTGATTGGTACACTTCAATTAAACAATTTTACTCTGGTTGGCCACTCCACTGGTGGGGCTATCGCCATACGCTATATGTCTCGTTACAACGGTATGGCGGTATCAAAGCTTGTTCTTGTTGATGCGGCAGCTCCAACCGGATTTACCTCAGAAACTGCGAATACCTTTCTTAAAGAACTCTTAAATGACCGCCCTAAAATGATGCAGCACATAACAGATAGCTTTTTCTTTCAGTATATAACTAAGCCTTTCTCAGACTGGTTTTTTCAAATGGGGTTGCAAGCAGCAAGTTGGTCGACGGCTGCTATAATAAAGACATTAAGAGACGAGAAGTTGCATGCGGATCTTCCGAAAATCAATGTTCCTACCTTAATCGTTCACGGTATTCATGACAAGGTTATTCCATTTGCACAAGCTCACGAGGTAAACCAAAAAATAAGAAATTCTCAGCTAGTCCCGTTTGAATATAGTGGCCATGGTCCTTTCTGGGAAGAACGTGACAAGTTTAATCAGTTATTAACTCAATTTATTTAGTTAAACTTTATACGATTGATAAAACGTTGCAATAATTTTTTCCTTATATAGGGGGTAATTGCAAGTGAGGAAACCGATGAATAAAAGGGAAAAAACAGTATTAGTCTACTCTGGGTCTATTTAAAATCAATGATTAAAATGAAGCATGTGAAGGGTTCCACTTAAACTTTCGGGGTTTTAGTCAAATAAAGGCTGTCCCAAAATTCAATGTTGACACTGGTACAGCCCCGGTTTTTTATGGTTTATTCCGATCATATGCTAGTATGTTCGTTCAAGATTTTTTTTCCGAATTAGCTTCAAATGCCACCGTTTTCTTGCTCCCAATTAGATACACTAACAAAATTATTATCATAAAAGCTGCAGAATAACTAAAAGTCATACCGTACCCAACACTTTTAGCTAAGAACCCAAGACCTACCGATCCAATAGCGAGACCAGAATCTATAAAAATAAGGAGCATAGAATTAGCTGTTGCTTTTTTCTCCGGTGGAACAAGAGTTAATGCCCAAGCTTGGATAATTGGATGGATGATGGCAAATGCGATTCCAAATAATACCCCTGAAACCCAAATCATCCACATTTTAGTAGAAAAGCCTAATAAGATCAAACCTCCAGCACCTGAAATCGCAGCTGGAATAATAAGGATTTTGTGGCCGAATTTATCGAAAATTTTCCCAGAGAAAGATCGAACTAATACCATAGCAATCCCTTGTGCAATAAAAAACTGTGAAATCTTTCCGCCAACATTAATTTCTTTTCCAAATGCCCCCATAAAGTTAACTGTCCCTGCAATTGTAATATAATTAAATGCTACCAGAATACATGGAAGAAGGACTCGCTTATCGAACATGTACTTATAGAAAGGTTCTTTGTTTTTCTCCTGTGAACTTTCCTTTTTTTCTATAACTGTATTTTTTGTGAAAAAACTGCAAACAAATGAAAAAGCCATAAGACCGAGAGTTAACATCATCATGGACTTGAATGAATACTTTGCAAGATAAGAAATGGCGATTAGTGGCCCCATTGTGGTCCCAACGCTAGTAGACATTGCAAAAAAAACAATGCCCTCACCTAACCGAGATTTAGGAACAATATTACTTGACATCGTAAAGACCAAAATCGTAAGCATACTAAATCCAATACCTTGTAGTGCTCGAATGAATATTAAAAATCCGATAGAGTCGTTCACAAAAGTAAGACCGATTGTTCCCAAAAAATAAAGGAGGGAAATAATAAGAAGCAATTTCATATTAACTTTTTGGATAATTACACTCGCAAAGAAGCGTGTAATTAGTGATGCTACCATTAAAGTTGTGGTCATGATTCCTGCAATCGCAGGATTATCACTAATAGTTGATACAAAAATTGGGAAACCTGCTGTAATCATATAAAAAGCAGCGAACATTACTAAAGACAATAAAATAATAATTACATATTGGTTTGTCCATAGTTTACCCTTTTTTTTACCCATGATATTTAACCGCCTTTCAAGGCTATTTTTAAAATATAGTGTCATGACAAGTTTATTCTTCACTTTTTTTTTATAAATTATTTAGATGTGTTTTCAATAAAAGCAATTAAGGGGTGCATGAATGAAAAAAGATCATCAAATTTAAGATTTTTATTTTTTATATAATCATTTGGAATATTATGTTAATGTTATATTGGTAAGATCTAAGGAGGATTAGAAATGATTGGTTTCCTTAATGTTGGTAGTCTCGTGCCTGGTCTAATGACTTGGTTACTTCCTATTGTTAATCTCATGTGGTATACAAAGCGTAATTGTTTATCGTGATAGTACAGAAAAGTAGAATGTAGGGTACAAGCTTTGTTTCAGATATTAAACTAGCGACGGGATTTAAAGATTATTTGCAGAAAGAGGTAAAATATTGGCTGTTTATGAATTTATCGCTTGTAATCAGAAGCTATCATCTTTTGAGAAGGCATTGGCAGATGAAGAGATTAAATCTTACAATGAATTACTTAAAATGGGATTCACTGCGGAACAAATACAAATTCGTGGAATTAATTTAAGTAAAATTGACCGTAATATTAAAGTATTTTATATCAAACTACCAGAGGAACTTCATAATAGTCCGTTGCAAATCGAGGAAGACTTCAAGAATCCTTATGCTCGTTTTTTAACGGAAAAGAAGTTTATTTATAGAGTAACGGGTGTAGAAAAAGCAGTTTCGCACCTTGCTGGTTATATAGGGAAATATGCGAATACTTGGAAGGAACTTGAGCTTTGGCGAGTAATGGAAGATGACTACAGCGTAGAGGATTCACTAATTCCCAAAACTGTTATAAGCTTGCATTACCTAACATTAGAGAAATTAGAAGTTTTCTATGAGGGCTCCGTGCCTAATTGTTTGATACTGGTTCAAAATTAAGATTACCTGCTAGATCCATATTAAATAAAAAAGAGTGATAGATAGTGAATATTATAGAAAGGATGAATAGTTTTGGTACAAACAATACTTGAACTACTTAACAAAATATATCCTGTAAATATAATTAATGTGGAATCAGTTACAAATCAGATGTTTCGTTGCACTACTGAAAATGGTAAATACTTTGCTAGAATTACAAACTATAAAAATTTCGATGAGCAGCTAGAAGAAGTTAATTATACGGACTTTTTATTTAATGAAGGATTGGGTGTATCACCAGCAATACCTTCTTTAAATGGGAAGGTAGTAGAAAAGATAACACTTGAAAACAATGAAATCTTAACAGTTCTTTATAAATCAGCTCCTGGAGTACACCTCCCAAGAAA
This sequence comes from Bacillus sp. JJ1562, assembly GCF_036962705.1. NCBI lineage: Bacteria > Bacillati > Bacillota > Bacilli > Caryophanales > Bacillaceae > Bacillus > Bacillus sp. JJ1562. The sequence goes on along the minus strand of NZ_JBALOQ010000024.1, from coordinate 19,055 downwards.
TCAATGGAATGCAGATGTATTAAAAGAATTGGGTCGACAAACAGGTAAATTACATCGTTTGTCGAGAAAGTATGAAGAGATGCATCCAACTAGATATATCAATGATTGGCATGATAACGAGGAATATGACTTTCTCAAATATATTCCTAAGGAAGAACGTGTTATTAGAGAGATTGCAAATGAGGTTTTAACAACTATAAAAAAAATCCCAAAAAATAATTCAAATTATGGATTGTTACATGGCGATTTATGGTTAGAAAATATATTGGTTGATAATGATTCGAATTTGACAATGGTTGATTTTCAAGATTGTGAGAAACATTTTTATATTTTTGATTTAGCAGTTCCAATATATAGTGCGATGGAGTATACGTTTGCAGGTGGAGGTAGCATAGTTGAATATGGAAGAGCTATTACCAAAGCAATCATCGAAGGATACCAAGAGGAAAATGAACTCTCCTCGGAAATGTTAGAAAAACTACCACTGTTTATCAAATTAAAAGAAATATTTGAATACAGTTTAATGCATATGTACTTGGATAAAGAAAAGCTAACTGAGGAACAGTTAAGAATTATGAACCATTATAGAATGAGGCTTGAACTAAATCATTCCATTCTACCAATTTAACCTGCCAACCTGAACAAAAAGTGGCTACATTATTTGTTCTAATATTTATTAATCAAACTGATTGCTACAGTTAACATAACAGAATACAAATTTAAAAAACTTTTAGAAGGTAGATAATTGGGGTGAATCGGGTGGTAAAGGTGGAAAAAATAGACAAGGATGAAAACTTACTAGAAACCATTAATGGTCTTTATAGACAAGTATGGAATCAATCAATTAAAGAACGTTTGAAAAAACACTTAAATTATGATGGTTTTAGGGGATATATAATGAAGTCAAATGGAGAGGAAATTCTAGGATTTTCTTATGGGTATACATCAAGATCAGGTCAATATTATCATGAGTTACTTGCAAAAGAGCTTGGTCCAATAAAGTATGAAAAATGGCTTGAAGATTGTTTTGAGTTTGTAGAATTAGCAGTACATCCAAATCATAGGAAACAGGGTTACGGAAAAGAGCTTATTCATGAATTGCTAAAGGGAGTAACGAATAAAACCGCTGTATTAACAACTCAAGTAAATAATAAATCTGCACGTAATTTGTATCAAGGATTGGGTTGGGTGGTAATAAAAGAGCCATTTATTCCAAATAAGAATGATTCTCCATATGTTATTATGGGCAAGGCTTTATGATTAAAAAGTTATACAGATTTATATAAATAAAACTGGTTAAAGAAGGATTGATTTTGAAATACTGATAAAAGTGTTATGATAAATCCGGACCAGAACTTCTTACGAATATGTGAGTTGTTTTCTTTTAGATAGATTACAACGCACCATACAGAGGAAATATCATAGGAGGCAAAACAGTATGAAAATCATTGTTACCAGTTTATTCGTAGAAAATCAAGACAAGGCATTGGAGTTTTATTCTAAAACCCTAGGCTTTGTAAAAAAACATGACGTTCCGATGGGAGAATATAGATGGATAACACTTGTTTCTCCAGAGGAAGAAGAAGGTACCGAGCTATTGCTTGAACCAAATAACCATCCGGCTGCCAAAGAGTATCAAAAGAAGATATTTGCTGATGGCATACCAGCAACCATGTTTGGGGTTGCAGATGTTCATAAAGAGTATGAACGATTAATGAAACTTGGCGTGAAGTTTAAAATGGAGCCAACAAACGCAGGGGCAGTCACAATAGCTGTTTTCGACGATACATGTGGCAACCTTATTCAAATTGCTCATAATAATTAAGGACTGAAATAGAACTAACCTCGTTTCTAAACGATTTTCTTTTAAGCATAAGTTCAGTAGAGAGTTATCTTAAAGCTAACCCTGTCCTATTTTTAGGATAGGGTTATTTATTTATTAACTCAAAATTATAAGAGATTGTAATCATTAAATAAAATTGTGAATATATTCACTTATACGATCGGATGCGTTTCTGTAATATGCAATAACACATTTCACTAGTAGGGCAGGACTTTGTGAATTATGCTAATTAGGTCAATTTAAAATACCATTTATAAAATTTCCATAATAATAATAAAGTAGCATATAGCGATATCCAACTAACATACCAATCCCAATGTACATAATTAATAAGATCAGTGTACTTTTCGTATATGACTTCAGAAATGGTCATTGCTGTACAAAAGGCGCTAATATAAATGAACTTCTTCCAATTAGTACTCGTTTTTGGGTAATAGATACAGAAGAAAACACTGATAACGGGATATACTAAGAATTCAAATAAAAAGCTAGTGCCATTGACGTTAGGGAATTCTCTAACGGGATATTCAAGTAAATGAAGTTCTACAGCAAGCAATCCAAGAAACCAAGACACAAATTGTTGAAACAAAAAGGCTATACTAGCCTCCCTCAATTTATTCTTTGGAATAAATGCTAACGAAATAATAGTACATGAATAGCAAATGTATAAAATCATATGCTCCATCTTCATGAGGTTATAACCCCTTTAGCCTCTGGGTGCTTGGTCATCCACATAACATACCTACGACATAACCATAACTCAATCAAGAAATTAAAGAAACTTCTGATTAAATTATCCCATTTTACAACCATGATGTTTGTGAATGTTCCTAACAAAAGCATAAAAGAAAGAATAATCCCCACCCAAAGTAAGTAATATAGCAATCGCTTCGTAAAATAAGCCTTTTTCGGGAAGTTCAATTGAAACAAAACTGCTATGGTAGGAAAAATTAAGAATTCCATCGTGAAATTAATTTTTGTCGCATGTTTAAATAATCTAACAGGTGCTTCTAGTAAACCTGTATATGTAAGACCGATGCTAAATAGCCAGGTTAACATTTGAAAGAACAAAAAAGTAGCAATGGATTCGCGAAGTCGCTCTCTAGGAATCACTTTCCAAAGTACCACCGGAAAAGTTATCCAAATTAAAATTAAAATATAATAGTCGAATTTCATATCAATCACCCTCACCAATTAATATGTGAGGAGTTGATAAAATCTATCCAACTACGATGATCAGTAGAGTTGAATAAGTAGTAACTTTAAAAGGCTTTGTCTTATAACCATTTTGAAATTGTACAGAAGAAAGAGTAGTACGAGGCTACTCATTAAAGGTATAAACGATCATTTTTCGCTAAAGGCAATTTTTAATCCGATAAGTGTGAACAGAGACCCTTGAATATAATTGATTTTTTTTGAAAATGTCGGATTTTTTTGTAGGTAAAATCCAACTTTGCCGGCAAAGATACTTATTAAAGTAAAAATGAATAACGTTTGAACTAAAAATAAGATTCCAAAGACAAGCATTTGGATGGAAACATGTCCATTCTCATAGTTTATAAACTGTGGAAAGAATGCGAGGAAAAACAAAGAAACTTTTGGGTTTAATAGATTCATTATAACCCCTTTTTTGTATAAAAATTTGTAGTCTAAAGTGCGCTCGGTGTTAAGGTTAATACTCGAAGCTTTTTCTCTGAAAGACTTAAATGCTAAGAATAACAAGTATGCTGCTCCAATATATTTTACGACGGTGAAAGCAAAAGCGGACTTGTAGATCACTGCTGAAATTCCTATGGTCGCAGCTGTAATATGTACTAATAATCCTGTGCAAAGCCCAAGTGTAGTATAGATCCCTGCATTTTTTCCTTTAGTAATACTCTGCGCCAAAGTAAACAGATTATCTGGCCCTGGCATTATGGTGAGAACAATTGCTGCACCTAAAAAAGATATGACAGAAAGGAAATCCATGTTTATCCCTCCAATGTATTTAGGTAAATTTTAACATAACCTATTGAACTAGCATATCAAGAGTAGTAGAAAAGCTGATAAATAAACGAAAAAGATATGGATAGTAAAGGAAAATAACAACATTTTGTTGAATAGATACTTATTCGTATATAAGGAGATGAAATCTTGCAAAGTCTTATTCCAATAGCTTTACCTCTAATTGTGCCGTTATTAGTTTATGGTTTGATATTTTTTTTCTTGTTTAGATTTTTCAAAAGAAATGAAAACAAAACAGGCATAACTTTTTTAGTTATCTTTTCTGTCATCATCTTTTTTCTAATTTTTATCGGAGTATATAGCTTTTTCTTTCCGGTTCCAGCTTTAATTATGTGATTAATAAAAATCAATTCTTTTATTTACATAGAAGGGCAGGTCACTTCAGTAATAAATGAAACCAATTGTCGAACTATTCCTTATATATTTTAAATATTGTGAATTAAAGGAATGTTTTAGAGCTTAAATGGGGGAAGAGGCATGAACTTATTACGTAAATTGGAAAATTTGATATTATCCATTGGAATTATAACGTGTTGCTTTGGATTGATTTATGTATTAGGTATTTCAACTCGTATTGAATATAAATATGCCTCTGGATTTGGTCTTATAATGATTGCCATTAGTGTATTATTAAGTACCTTATCTAAAAAGAATTTAGATTAACGCTATCTTACTGGCATGAATAATAAGTTAAATAGGAGGGATCAAATGAACAAAAAAGCTAGCTTGAAAGCAATAAACTGGACTATTTTCATATTAGTTGTATTCATAGCGGTGATTACCGCATACATCACACTATATGACCTTAACAATACACCTGCCTTTGGTGAGGATGCGCAGTCTCGTGCTGGATTCCGATGGGGATCACTGCATATTATCATCTCAATTGCGATACTAATCATTTCCGTTTTTTTAGAAATAGGTTGGAAACGTTTATTTCCGTTTAACGTACCGATTGCTATCATACTGGTTGGTTTTTGCTATGTATTAATTTTTCTTACATTTACGATTGGATGGGTTGGTGCCCAAGGCATGCTTGGTTTCTTTATCGCATTCCTAATAGGAGTGGTTTTAATTATTTCTTACTCTTTTTCTAATCTAATTGAACGACGAAAGACGATTAATAAAAGTTAATTCATCCTGTAAAAAGAGGTGGATAATTGTATTTATTGTTTTTGGGAAAATTTAAAAAAGTGAACGTGTGTAATATCACCTATTAACAAGTGCCTTGCTGAATTATGTAGGAATCCTTACACTAACGGATGTAGGTATAAGACTCAAAGGGGGATGGACTTGTTGTTCTTAAATAAAGAGGATGTTTATATTGGGTATTGGATGGAAGAATTATCAAAGGTTAGAGATCTATTAGAGAGCAAAGGAATTAAGTATAGTTATAAAGTAATCAATAGTTCGGGAAAAATGTTAGGCCGAGGTACAACTAGAGGAAACATTGGCAGTATCGGAATAAACCATAATTATGAAAAACAATATGTGGTCTCAGTAAGAGAAAAAGACTCGGAAGCCGCAAAATACTGGATTAATAAACTACTGCATTCCTAACGGGAGGTGGAATATTGAAAAAAATTTCATTAATTGCATCAATTGGATCAATGGTATTACTTTATTTAATCGGCTTTATTGCTAATATTGACATTCTTGTATTTAAATTTACACCTTCACATACGGAGATCGCGCTCTTGCCAATCGCAGTTGGTTTATTAATTGCGATTATTTGCGATGGTCTAAACAAATACAAATCTAAAAAACATGATCACTTGCAGAAATAAAGAAGAAGCGGGAGGAGAAAGAAATGGGAGGTCTTATAGCAGGATACGGTCTTGATCCGAATGGATTTATAGTAAGCGACGTTAGTATTGATAAAATTGATAATGATTATGTGCCTTGTATTCGTGAGTCGATCGAGAGTCTTAAAAACTTATTTCCTCAACAATTACACAGTGTATATGTGTACGGCAGCGTAGCTAGAGGTGAAGCCGTTGCTGTTAAATCAGATTTAGACCTTATTGCATTGTTTAAAGGCAAACAAGGTTCAGTTAAGTCGACTGAATTAAAGAACCTTACTGTAGAATTGTCTCAAAAGTATCGTTCCCTCTTTCGTGATGTTGGTATTGCTACTGCATATTACGATTATACGATTGACCCTTTAAATTACTACGAAAATGCTTTTCTTAAAGAACTATGTGTTTGTGTGTACGGAGAGGATATAGGAGAACGATTTGGTCCGTATAAACTAACATCAGAGATCGCCATTCAGTTCAATGGCGATATTTGTGATGCTTTAACTCGGTCATTAATTAGGTTAGAAACAGCTTCTAATCAAGACTTTATCACAATTTCACAAGGATTCGCTCGTAAACTCATCCGAACATACTATTCAATGGTAATGGTACGCTCTCAAATTTGGACAACACGACTACATGAGCAAGCGGAAGTCATTATCCACCACTTTCCAGATAAAGAATCTCCAATTCGTACATTTCAAAATTGGATAGAGAACCCAAATACAGACCATGAAGCTTTATTAGAGTTATTTAAAAGAGAGGGTAAATGTGCATGTGCAAACTTTTCACGTGAAGCAAATATATCTTCTTAAACGAACTGGTGCTCAAGAAAATTCAAAGAAAAAATGCTTAGAATTTTATGCGTTGACCTTATTTTTATTTGCGTTCCCATTTTTTATTGCAATTACCTACAATTTCCCATCCTATGATATATTCATATACAAAGAAGTATATAATGAAACTATGTATTCGAACGACTGAAAAATAAGGTGATTTAAATTGAAAGAAAAATTAACGATCTTGAAGGATCGGTTGAATGACATTAGTCGGCGAAATCGATCAATTCGTATGCTAAAGGTGTATAACAAATGGAATTTTGACTTAGGTGAAGTAGCTAAAATCAATAAGAACCCTCAGGATATCGTGGATGCGATAATTAAAAACAATAATAAAATTGAACTAGTGAAGCAGAATGTGAGAGACGATGAATCACTGAATTTATCAGCGAGATTGACAACTTTATACCGTAATTTAAAGTCAATCGAAGACGAGACCGGATTGTATGATTTATATATCGGTTATCCGTTCATAAGTGGTGCCATGCTAGATGGAACGTACATACGAGCTCCTCTGTTTCTACATCCTGTTAAATTAGAGAGAGTAAAGGAACTCGGAACAAAGTGGGTGCTTCATCCAATGGAAGATTCCGAGCCGATGTTAAATCGTCCTCTTTTTTTAGCGATGCAAAAAATGAGCAATCTTTATGTACCAGATGAGATGTATGATGAGGCTGTAGGGCAATCTATTGAAATGGATTTCCTAGGATGGTTAACATGGTTGAAAAAATACAATATCAACATCAATTGGTCGAAGTCTCCGGAGTTAGAGACATTTAAAAATCTAACAGCTGATCTCATCCCGCAATTTAAAAAAGGTGAATTTCAGTTAGACAATTACGCGATTCTAGGGCATTTTCCTCAAGGGAACTCTGCTATTTTAAAAGACTATGAAGACTTCCTTCAGCAAATGGAAGATGGCGATTTTGAATTTGGATTGGCTGGGGAATTAATGAATGTTGGAGAAGTGGATTCCAGCTTCACTTCTGATAATCTCGGAACAGGTGAAAGGACTTCTGAGGCTCCTCCTAAAAAGGAAAAAGAAAAGTTCTTTGTGCTCGACACAGATGCATCCCAAGAAGAAATCATCAATTCAATCGAACATACAGAAGGCTTAGTCGTCCATGGACCTCCAGGTACCGGAAAGTCACAGGTCATTGTCAATATCATTGCAAACGCAATTGCAGCTGAAAAGAAGGTTTTAGTAGTCTGCCAAAAGCGTGCAGCATTAGATGTTGTTTATCAAAGAATTGATAGCCTTGGACTATCAGCAAGTGTAAGTCTTTTACATGATGAAAAAACGGACCGGACTGGCCTTTATCGCAAGCTCCATAACCGTCTAGTAAAAGATGAGTATGCGCAAGATTTAGATATAGAATACGAACAATTATCCCAGAAAATCGAGAAATGCGAGGATGAACTAAACGCTATCGCCAAAGGTTTGTATGAAACGCAGCCTCATGGATATCGGGCCTATGACCTCTATGGTCTTGGAAAACCTGTCAATCAACAGGAAGTGATTTTAAATTTAACTGCTATTATTAATGATTTAAACAAGAATAATTTAGATGATGTGTTAACAACGATTTTTTCATATGGGAATTATTTTAGTCGGTTCGGCCAGGATAATTATCCACTAAAAGACCGAAAATCCTTTGCGAAGCTTGAAATTAAGGACAGGTTGACAATTGTTGAAATTCTTAAGAAAGTTATAGAGAAGGCTGAAAAAAGCATTACATATCTTGAGCATTTTGAACAGGAGGATATTACGCCAGAGTATAGCTGGGAGGTCGGAGGAAAGCTCGAGAAAATCTACGAGGATCTAAATCCCCAGGAGAAAAAAACACTGCAGAAGCTCAGACTTTGGTGGTGGACTTCTTTTACAGGAAAAACGATCGTTGAAGAATTAATCGAAGGCGACAAATTTAAAGGCTTGTCTTCGACTGAGTGGCCTAAGTTAAGGGAGAGTTTACGAATTCTCTATGGGCTTTCACATGTTTCAACTGAAATGACGAACGAGATGAAACAATTATTTCCTTATTTTAAGAAAGGGAAATTACAGAAGTATAAGGACCAAATCTCAAAAGGGGATGTTCCGCTATCTGAATTTCAAAAGCAGCAGGAATATGTGATTCAAGATTTTGATGACCTTCGTAATATGGATAGAATCTATGATGACAGCATGCCATTTATCAAGTCACTCATCGATGAATTAAAGGATAAAAGTAAAGATCATATCCATCGTGATTTAGCGAAACAGTGGGTGGAGAATACAAAACAATCCACCTATATTTACTGGATTGATGAAATCGAACGAAAGCATCCGGAACTCACAAAGATTGGAACTGAAAGCTTTCAGCAATTGCGAACAAGATTCAAGGAACTTTTAGAAGCAAAGAAGGAGCTTTCAGCTAAAGTCCTACAAAATCGCTTAATAAAAGCGTTAGGCGAAGTAAAAGAGAAACATTCAAAAGCCATTAAGGACATCATTTACCAAACAGGAAAGAAAAGACAAATTTGGCCGGTTCGTAAGCTTGTTAACAAATATGCCCGAGAAGGATTATTAGACGTGTTACCAGTTTGGCTTGTATCACCTGAGACGGCGTCGGCGATTTTTCCATTAGGGAAGGATTTATTTGACCTAGTCATTTTTGATGAAGCCTCGCAGTTAACGGTTGAAAACGGAATCCCATCGGTCTACAGGGCTTCTAAAGTGATTATTGCTGGTGATGAAAAACAATTACCGCCAAGTAATTTGTTTAAGGGAAGTATCCAAATCGATGAAGATGATACCGATGAGGACGATCTAGTTGTATCAGAGAGTCTATTAAATTTAGCGAAACGAGTGTTCCCTAGTAAAATGCTGCAATGGCATTATCGTTCCAAGTCTGAGGAGTTAATTAATTTTTCAAATCATGCCTATTATAATGGCAATATCCAAATCGCGCCAAACGTAGAACATCTAAAGAAACCAGCTGCCATCCAATGGCGTAAAGTCGATGGCAAGTGGATAAATCAATGTAATGAGGTCGAAGCAAAAGAAGTCGTCCTATTATTGAAGGATCTTCTTCAAAAGGATGCGACGAGATCGATTGGGATTATTACATTTAACGCGAAACAACAGGATAAAATTCTTGATTATATAGATAAGTTGGCGGAAGAGGATGAAGAATTCAATACCTTGTATCATCAAGTCATGGGTAAAGATTTGGACGAACAAATCTTTGTGAAAAATATTGAAAATGTGCAAGGTGACGAGCGGGATATTATCATCTTTTCAGTCGGGTATGCAAAAGCAGAAAATGGCAGGGTATACAACCGATTTGGTCCCCTTGGGCAGCAGGGTGGAGAAAACCGCCTGAATGTGGCAGTAACTCGATCAAAAGAAGCCATTTATGTTGTCTCTAGCATTGAACCAAATGAACTGGACGTTTCGAAAACAAAAAACGTCGGTCCAAAGTTTTTCAAAAGCTATTTAGAGTATGCCCATTCTGTTTCGAATCTGCAGAAGGAGAGAATCGGAGCGGTTCTTTTAGAGCTAAATGATGAGATGAACACACAGCGCCAGGAAAAATCTCTTCATTTTGATTCACCATTTGAAACACAAGTATATGAACAATTAATAGCAATGGGCTATAAAGTAGACACTCAAGTGGGTATGTCTAATTATCGTATTGACTTAGCTGTTGTTCATCCCGACAACGAGTCTAGATATATACTTGGAATTGAATGTGATGGTGCCATGTACCATAGCTCACCATCCGCCAAAGAAAGAGATGTCTATCGACAAAAATTCCTCGAAAACAAAGGCTGGAGCATCCATCGCATCTGGAGTAGAAACTGGTGGAAAGATCCAAGCGCAGAGCTTGAAAAAGTGGATCAATTGATCAGACAAATTTTAGAGAAAGAAAAAAGCTTGGTGAAAGTAAAGCAGATGATGTAGGGGGAAAGCTTTCTTTTTCTCTATAGTAGGAAAAGAAAAAATCATGTTTCATACTGTCAATATAAATTTAAGCCTAATTTTCTTTATCAAATAGGGAATTAGGCTTTTTAATGAAGTGAAAAAGTTTTTTAGAGGAAAAAAATGGAATGACATTTTATAGACATAGTAAAATTTTATGAAAAGAAAACATTTTTTCTTGTGGAGTGGACGATTGTGAATATTGGAAACGAGTATTTGAGAATTGTCATAGAAAGATTTGAAAATGTAAAAAACCTTGGGGATAAGACAATGGAACAATTTTCGGAAGAAGAAATTCATTGGTCTTATAATAACGAGTCCAACAGTGTTGCAATCATCGTAAAGCATGTTAGTGGTAATATGATTTCAAGGTGGACTGACTTTTTAACTTCGGATGGGGAAAAAGAATATAGAAATCGTGATGATGAATTTTTTGATGATATATCATCGAAATCAGAGTTAATGAGCGTTTGGGAAAAAGGATGGAATGTCTTGTTTAGTACATTAACTAGTTTAAGTGAGCAAGATTTATTAAAAAATATTTACATTCGTGGAGAAAGTCATTTGGTTTTAGAGGCTATTGAAAGGCAAATGGCACATTACGCCTATCATGTCGGTCAAATTGTTTATATTGGGAAGCAAGTCAAGGATAGTAATTGGAGGAGTCTCAGCATTCCAAAAGGGAAATCCGAAGAATACTTAAATGAAATGCTTGCAAAACACAAAGATAAATAGAGTAAGGGTTTTTGAACGAATAGATACAGTGGTTAAAGGATACTTAATTCGTAAATGAAAGAAGGGACCATCATTTGATGGTTTTTTTTAGGAACTTTTTACAGATTTATACGTATTTAAATAGAATAATAGAAAATGGAATTTTGATGTATGTTGATTTTACATAGGAGTGGGAAAATGAGAGAGATTTCGGTATTAGTTGCGGATGATGAGAAGGAAATTGCTGAATTAATCGCCATCCATTTAGAGAAAGAAGGATACCATGTTATTAAAGTATCGGATGGACAAGAGGCTGTTCGGATTGTTGAGAATCAATCGATAGATTTACTTATTTTGGATATTATGATGCCGATAATGGATGGATATGAAGTAACAACCCGTATTCGCGAACGGCATAATATGCCTATTATATTTTTGAGTGCTAAAACATCTGATTTTGATAAAGTGCAGGGTCTGGTAATTGGAGCAGATGATTATATGACCAAACCATTCACCCCGATCGAATTAGTTGCTCGGGTAAATGCCCAACTAAGACGTTACATGAAGCTAAATCAGCCAAAAGTAGATACATATAATAAAACCAGTGTGGAATATAGTGGATTAGTTATTTCCCCTGATCAACGTACAGTTACTCTATATGGAAAAAGCATCGATCTCACTCCGAAAGAGTTTGATATTTTGTATTTACTAGCGAGTCATCCAAAGAAGGTTTTTAGTGTAGAACATATTTTTCAAAGAGTATGGGGTGAAGCATTCTATGAAGCTGGTAATACTGTTATGGTTCATATACGTACACTTAGGAAAAAACTTGAAGAAGATAAACGGAAGGACAAATGGATTAAGACAGTATGGGGAGTAGGGTATACATTCAATGGCTAAAATGATGTCCAGTTTTCGTTCCAAAATGGTGTTGTTATTTGGTTTAAGTATGTTTCTCTCAGGCATTATAACTTATCTAATCTTTAAAGGTCTGCAATACTATTATCACACGAATGCCCAATACGGAGACCCTTTGGCTCAGTTTCGTAATGCTCTAGGAAGGTTTGGAGACTTTACTCTCTTTTTTATTATATTTATTTTGCTTTCTTTCCTATTTTTCTTTATCCTTACTAAGCGTTATTCTACTTATTTTAAAGAGATTTCAAACGGAATTCACTACCTCGCACGTGGCGATTTTAGCCACCAGGTACGTATACAATCAAGAGATGAGTTAGGAGAAATTGCACGAGATATTAACTTGGCAAGCGAAAAATTACAAGAAGCGATTCAACGAGGAGATTTTTCGGAAAGCAGTAAAGATCAATTAGTTGTAAATTTAGCTCATGATTTGCGCACTCCACTTACCTCTGTTTTAGGATATTTGGATTTGCTCCTAAAGGAAGAGAGCTTGACTCAAGAACAAGTTAGACATTTTTTAACGATTGCTTTTACTAAGTCTCAACGTTTAGAAAGGTTAATTGAGGAGTTATTCGAAATAACTAGAATGAACTATGGAATGCTTCCGGTAGACAAAAAGAGAATAAATGCAACGGACCTACTTAATCAATTAATGGAAGAATTGTATCCTGTTTTTGAAAAAAATCATTTGAAGTCTCGGATGAATTGTGCGACGCATTTATATATTATGGGTGATGGGGATCTACTAGCACGTGTATTTGAAAATCTTTTAACTAATGCAATTCGTTATGGCTATGATGGTCAGTACGTTGATATTAACGGTTTTATAGAAGAAGATGATGTGGTTATTCAAGTAGTGAATTATGGAAATAGTATTCCACCTGATGAATTGCCGCATATTTTTGATATGTTCTACACAGGAGATAAAGCTCGGACTCATAGAGAAGATAGCACAGGTCTTGGTTTGTTTATTGCGAAGAATATCGTTGAGCAACATAGTGGATTGATTACAGCCAAAAGTAGTTTAATCCAGACCGTTTTTGAAGTTCGATTACCAATGGAAAGTGAAACTTAAACATTTAAGAAAAATTTAAGATTTACCCCACTCTTTTTTTAAACAGTTTTCCCTATTCTTTAAGGGTAATGGAGAATAAGGAGGAAGCTAAAGGATGAAGAAGTGGGGTTTTTTATTCGTTTTATTAATGTCCTTGGGTTTAATTTTTATTAATATTGAATCGTATTTTGAACCCAAAGTAGCAATACACCTACATAAGGATATTAAAGTAGGGGGAAGAGGGACTTCTGAAAAGATTCAAACTATAGAGATTACAGAAGACCATATTTATCAAGGAAATCTGCTTTTGGTCAACAAAGTTTATCCGGTACACCAAATGAGTATTACATCCGATGTCATCAATCTTTTTACACAGAATGAGTTAATAGATGGATACGAATTATTAAATAGCGACATAGATTTGTCAACAGACTTAGTAGGCAAATTTTCGAAGATGGTTGCTGCTGCAGAAAAAGAAGGTGTGAGTAATTTTATCATTACTAGTGGTTTTCGGAATTTTGCTGAACAAAGTGCACTTTATCAAGAGAAGGGTTCTGCATATGCCTTGCCAGCCGGTTATAGCGAACACAATCTAGGTTTATCACTAGATATTGGCTCCACTCAAAATAAAATGGCTGTGGCACCTGAAGGAAAGTGGATCGAAAAAAATGCTTGGAAATACGGGTTCGTTTTACGATATCCCGAGGATAAAGTAGATATTACTGGAATACAATTTGAACCGTGGCATATTCGATATGTCGGTTTACCACATAGTGCGATAATGAAGGAAAGGAATTTTGTTTTAGAAGAATATTTAGCATTCTTGAAAGATGAAAAACACATTACTGTTAGAATGAATAATAAAAAATACACGATTACATATTACCCTATTCCTGAAATCAAGACGATTGACCTACCAAAAGATCGATACTTTGAGATTTCAGGGAACAATATGGATGGAGTAATTGTGACTGGTTACTAAGAGAAAATGCAACTCATACCCTAGTCGGTAATTGAACCTAGACTGCAAAAATTAAGAAGCCTAATTTCGAGAAAATTAGGCTTCGAATTTTTTAAGTAAATACCTCCAGGTGTTACCTAGGATTTTAAGATCCTACCAGACCTGTTAATGGGCTACTCGCTACCGCGTAGTCTTTTTCTTCAATCCGTCCTGCTTCATATCCTAATCTGCCTGCTTCCAATGCAAGTTTCACAGCACGTGCCATTTTTACAGGATCCTGTGCACCAGACACAGCCGTATTTAATAGTACTCCATCTGCGCCAAGCTCCATCGCATAAGCGACGTCCTTTGGAGAACCGATTCCTGCATCAATAATGACAGGCACCTGGGATTGTTCGATTATAAATTTTAAGTTTAATGGATTAATAATCCCTCTACCCGAACCAATCGGGCTTGCTCCTGGCATAATTGCATGAACACCCAGATCTTCTAAACGCTTTGCAAGCACCACGTCATCTGAGGTGTACGGTAACACAATGAAACCTTCATCGAGAAGCATTTCCGAAGCCTTCAACGTTTCGATCGGGTCTGGTAAAAGGGATCTGTCATCTCCAATGATCTCAACTTTAATCATGTCACATAAGCCAGATGCCTTAGCCAGTTTCGCAATTCGAACAGCCTCTTCAGCCGTTTTTGCTCCTGCTGTATTTGGTAGAAGTGTATATTTTGTTAAGTCTAACTGCTCTAAAAAATTGGGTTGACTTTCTTCAAAAATATTCATTCTTCTTACGGCAAACGTTAAAATTTCGGCATCCGATACCTCTACAGCTTGCTTTTGAATTTCAAAAGACGGGTATTTTCCTGTTCCTAGTAAAAGCCTAGATTTGAATGTACGATTTGCTATTGTTAACATATTATCCTCCTCCTACAAATTGGACGATTTCGATGACATCACCATTTGCAAGATTCATCGTTTTATAGTCGTCTTTTTTAATAATATCCTCATTGATTTCTACAATCGCAATCCGGTTTTGCAACTTATAATGAGCTAAAAGCTTTTCCACTGAATTTACTTCTTCAGGGATTTCTACTTGCTCTCCGTTAAGCCTAATTCTCATTTTTCTCACCTCCTAAATCATGGCTGTCTGCCTTCGATCGATACGAAATGCATCAATCCATTCTTGATTTACCTCGTTATTCAGAATTAGATCACGAATCATTTTCCCAGTTGCAGGTGCAAGGAGAATCCCATTCCGAAAATGGCCACAAGCAATAAAAATCCGCTCCTCTTCTGGATGTCTGCCGATAAATGGAAGCCCATCAAATGTGGTAGGTCTTAAACCTGATGTAAAACTGTCAATTTTCCAATTGGTAGAGGAAGGGAGCATAGCTTTTGCTATATTAATCAATTGTTCAACACTTTGAAGGCTAACTGATTCGCTCCAATCATCCTGAATCATCGATGCACCAATTACAAGTTTGCCATTATTTCTTGGAACGATGTAGGATTTATCGTGAAACAACGTGTGTTGTAGAAACGGCTTCTCGTGCTGAACTATGATGCTTTCTCCCTTTACAGGTGACAGTTTTTCAGAGATTCCTAGATTCCGAAAAAGCCTATTACTATAAACCCCTGTAGCAATAACGATATGTTTTGTATGAATATCGCCATTTGCTGTTTTCGCAATGTAGCTGTTTCCATTTTTCTCGATTCCATAGACGTTACTGTTTTCAAAAATCGATGCACCTAGCACCTGTGCGCTATTTGCAAAGGCTTCACAAGTATTCGTCGGAATCACGTTAACATCGTCTGCGATATAGGCTGCACCTAAAACATCATTGCTAATTTCAGGTTCCATTATTTTAACTTCTTCGTGATTCACCCATTTTACGGTTGGTTGTTTTAGGAGTGAATCTAAGTTGCGCTTATCTCTCTCTGTGAATGCTAGCTTTAAAATTCCACCCGTCCTATAGCCAATGTCAACACCACTTAATTCATACAGTTCATCCTTCAGCAGGTTGTATTCAAGTTGGCTTGATCTTGCAAATGGGAAGAGAAGAGAGAAATCTCCATCACTTTCAGAATGGGCACCCAGCATGCCAGCAGCGGCCTTCGTTGTTTTTTCTCCAATTAGTCCTCTGTCAAATAGTGCAACATCCATCTGTGCCTTTGCTAAATAGAAAGCAATGGAGCAGCCAATAATTCCACCACCTACAACAATTACTTCATATTTATTTTTCATATTTTATCGCCTCAAAGAATTTTTTTGTTATCGAATAAGGCTCAGCAGCTGAAAAAATACTGGACATGAACGCGACTCCATCTGCATCAACAGCTTGAATAGACGGTATTGTTTTCAACGTAATGCCACCAATTGCATAGACAGGTATGTTAAGTTCATTTTTTATATGTAAAATCGGTTCAACCCCATTCGGAGGCAGTCCTGGTTTGCTATTCGTTTGAAAGCAATGCCCATATATGACATAATCTGCTCCATTTGCTTCGGCTTCTTGTGCTCTTTTAAGTGAATGAACACTGCAGCCAACCCTTAGGTGAGGGTATCGTTGTTTCACCATTTGTACAGGAAGTCCATGCTCAGGTAAGTGAACGGTAGGGATGCCCATACATAACGCAACGTCTAAGCGGTCATTAATCATAATCTTTTCTTTCTTCACACCGTTATTGAGTAAATATTCGATTAGTGTCAATAGCTCCCGGACTGACTTTGATTTTTCCCTAATTTGTACAAAATCAATTACATCTTTGATAGCAATAATTTTTTCAGCGACAGCTTCTAAAGTTTGTTGATCATCCGTCACAGCAATTAATTTCATCAGATTTCTCCTTTTCGTCTAACAACTTGTAGCGTAAAAAGGGAATAGAGCGGTTAAAGCACAACAAAAAACCACTCTCCAATGCAGGAAAGTGGTTGGGTATTATACACAAAAAAGCAATTGCCTTAACCACATCCCTACGCAGGTACAAGCCTGTTCAGGTAATGAGGGTTTCAAAGTACACTACTTTTTTCTCAGCCCTTATCAAGGGTTCCCCTAGTGAAAAAACGAAATATTAACTTATATAATAAAATTAACACAATTAAGATAAAATGAAAAGGTATATGTTTCCAATGGGTCAGAGGGACAGGTTCCTTGTCCCATTTTTTACAAATGCTTCAGTGGGAGAGATGGATGTACTGTCCACAGATGTTTAACCAAATGACTCATCCCATTCAAAAACCCTTGATTGAACTCTACTTATCACCTAAAATGAAATAATCTACAGACTGCCTGAGTCTATCTAAACGGATCCAGGTCTATTTTGCATGCTAGAAAGGAACAGCAAGACATGAATTCATCTGAGTATTTTTATAGATTTTTAGAACCCGTATCCAAAGAATTGGCGTTTTTAGCGGGTGAATTAGAGAATACAATCTTTTCAAGTCCACGTACAATGTTAACTCATTCAAGGGTACTCGTTGAAAATATTCTTCAACAGGTCATGGAATATGAAAAAATGAAAGAAGAGCCTCGTATAACATTAAAGGAAAGACTAACTATATTGGAGAGTGAAGGGATTCTTACAACGGAAATAAGAGATGCACTTCATTTAGTTCGACAACTTGGTAATCAGGCCTCACATGACAAAAGAAAATTTCGTTATTCTGAAGCACTTTTATCATGGGAAGCAATCTACAAGATTGTAAGATGGTTTGTTGAAGTGTATACCTCAGTATCAATTGAGGTCCCGGAATATCAGGATCCAACCACTCCGAAGGAAGAACGTTATGATATTACCGAATTGGAGCTCCGTTTGAAATCACTAGAGAATATATTAATTGCATCTATGAAAAAGGGGACTTCAGGTAACGAAGCAAAAGATGAGGTTGCCATTACAACATCTGCTGTACCTGCAAAAATGGCTGAACCAGGTTACACAACAATTCGAAATATTGAATATAAAAGAGACTCGCTTGAAGTTCCGTATTTTCTCCGGGATGCCTTTTTATTACCACAAAGATTTGATAAATCCGAGACCTTTTTAATCAGACTAGGCGCAGAGCAGCAAGCTCGAATCATGAGCGAATTACCCAGTAATCTCGAAGACTTGCATAAGCATGTGAAACGGTTTAACGAAAACAATGACAAACAATTTTTTGGCGAACTGAAAATCTTTATTGAAGAAGAAAAGATTCGTAGAAAAGTAATCTTAGAACGCCCAGGAGAACTCTTCTTATTTTATAAAGCGGATTACATCATCTTAACAGATGCACTTAAAAATATCCCACTTACCAAAGAAGAATTCACAGGCATACCAAGCCTCATTAAACAATTAAATGAAGACGGGATTCAAACTGTTGGGCAGCTTCCGAAAGAGTTAGTGATATTAGGAAAATATAAGAATGTTGGAGTTGTGAATGTGGGGAGGTTGTTTGAGCAGTTGAAGGGGAAGTAAACAGGATTCCTGTCTAATCGCAAAACTACTTACAAATGTTTGTAAACCAATTATAATGCATCCAGACTGGGTGCATTTTTTGGTAGCGGCAGTAAATCTGGAATAGTGACAGTATTTTTCAAATAGTGGCAGTATTTTCGTAATTGAGACAGTAAATCTATAATAGCGACATTATTCCAACGCACTCTCAATAAACAGTTAGAAATCCAATTTACATACTAAACTTTTTTATCAATTTAGGTTTGTTTTTTAATCCTCTAAAGTCACTAAAATCCACAATACTCTCACAATTCATGTCAAAACTCTATAGATTCGACAAACATAATATATAGCTTACTAAAAGTTTTAAAAATTACGTCTATTCACTCGAAAAAAGAAGGAAATTCTTATTTTTTGACGAAATTATAGAACAATCCTTTTGAAGGCGATTTATCCCTCATAATTTTTCCATTAGTGGTGGAATAAATTATTCGACTAAATCAAAAAGCTGATCGTAGAAACATTCAAGT
>NZ_JBALOQ010000023.1:7445-29363 GCF_036962705.1 Bacillus sp. JJ1562 | reverse complement strand
TTTTGTCGACACTCTGAAAAGAGAAACGGCTACTGCCGTTTCTCTTTTTGCTTTATAGGGAAAAGTGGATAGCCCCCATGTGATAACCTAGTCAGTTTTGCTGAAGAAGGATTATCACAATGGAATGAAGAAATAAACTAAATATTTAAGAGAGTTTGAAACAAAATGTAATGAAACTCGACTTGTTAGTGAAGGGGGGATTTAATTGAGTAGCGGGTTGGATATAGAAAGCTTATATAGAGAATTTCATTTAGATATTTATCATTTTTCTTTATATTTTTCGAGTAACAAACAGGATGCAGAAGATATTACACAGGAAACGTTTATAAAAGCAATCCGAAATAGTCATACACTGAGGGATCATAATCGTGCAAAGTATTGGTTACTCTCGATCGCGCGGCACACGGCAATCGACCATCTACGAAAAAAGAAACTGAAGTCTACATTACCTGAATTACTAGAAAAATTGACAAACCATGATAAAAAGGATTCGTTGGATGATCATCTTCTATTCAAGGAGCAATGGCAGGAAATTCAAAGTGCCCTACTTAGAATAAAGCCTCATTATCGCAGTTTACTCATTTTACGGGGAATTCAGGAAATGACAATTAAGGAGACGGCCGAAATATTGAAGTGTTCCGAATTAAAGGTGCGTGTAGACTTTTTTCGTGCTGTAAAGATTTTGAAAAAGGAACTACATGTATTGGAAGGAGTGAATGAAGATGAAAAATACCGAAAATCTAACTCAAGAGGCTAAACAGCTGCTTCGTCCAATTAAAGAAAGGCCAGACTTAGTACCAAGTCAAGATTTTGTGAATGAATTACATGATCGAATCATGTTGGAAGGAGCAAAGAAAAAGCCAAGCGTGAAGGTATTTCCCTTACTTGCAGGTGCAGCAGTCCTTCTGATTCTGCCGTTACTCATTTTAACATCGTTGTTTGAAAATGAAGAAACAAAGGCATTTGTGATTGAGGAGACCTCAAACATTCAATTGGTGGATACGATTGAATATGGAGAAGGGGATGGAGAAATCGGTCCATCTGTTGCACATGGTATGAACTCAGTTAGTAGTTTTGATATTCAGAATGGAATCTTATATCTTTTAGATGGAGCAAGGTTTCAGGTAGTGATTAGGGATCGTGATGGAAATACAACATCATTTCCTATTCAAAAAAAGCAAAATATGGTCGGTGTTCTTGAAGATATATTGGTCACAAAGGAAGAGGATATTTATATTTTAAACTCAGGGGAAGATAGTGTTTATCAATACAAGGCCAATGGTGATCTAACCCATATTTATGATTTATCACAACTAGATTTATTTTTCCCAGACTCATTATCTGAATTTGAAAATAATGAAATTGTCGTTAGTCAAAATCAAGAGAAATTTGCGAGCTTAAAAACAATGAGTTTCATAGAGGACGAGAAACTGCCTTTTCATTTTAAAGGAGTGAATCGTAAGGAAAGTCGATTGGTACTCAATGATGAAGGAAAACAGACTGAGTTTACCTTGTTCTCAGATTTAGGACTTGGCAATGTGGCTTTAAAAGAGGTGAAGGATGAACAAGTTATTTATATGCAGACTGTTACTCCTGCTGTAAACACTCCTACCTCAGAGACACATATATTTGGACTTAATAAGGATGGGACTAGACTTGGAGGTGTGCGTATCCCAGATGAAATCTTTATCGAAAAACCCCAACGAATGGAGCGATATATAAAAACAGATCGAAATAAAATCTATCTTCTTATTCCTGAAAATGAGCGTGTAGCCTTATATAAAGTAACCTTAGGAAAAAAATATGATAGCTTTATCGAGGAACAGGTAGAAAAAGTCAATATTGGCTTTGATTATCAAACGTTTGGGAAGCCTTTTCCGGAATTAGAAGAGGAAATTAACAAGCTATTAAAAAATGGAAAAATCAAATTTGGGAATGAAGATTCATTGAATGGAGTAGCAATTGATGAACATGGAACGGTAGTGATCGATTTTAAAGAATTCTTGGTAGGAAGTCCTGCAAGTGCTGAATCACAAGACTTATTTATGGCACTTAATTCCGCAACCTTTGAGAAATTCCCAGAAATACAACAAATCTATTTTCAATTTGATGGTAGCTTTAGCGCATGGGTTCATTGGTTAGAAAGTATTGAAGAACCTTGGAAAAGATAAGACATCCAATAAATAAACAAAATAGTATGTAAAGAAATAATGAACGATTATTCGGCAAGGCTGCATTTATACGAAAAATGCAGCCAAATCTTTTTAGTAGTTTGGTTTAACTTCTTACATGACTGTGACTTTCCTCTCCTCTTCTTACACATTCAATTTTGTTAGCTTAGTAAATCGTAAAGGTACGAGGAAGGAAATCAAATATTTGAAAAAGCCGGCTTTACACCAAGTATTGCTTTCGAAGGTGAAGAACTATCGGTTATTTTACAATTGGTTAATGAAGGAACAGGCATTTCGTTTATCTTTAAAAATTCATTTTTTTAGACAATGTAAAGTTATTAAAGATTACACACCCTATTTGCTCACAAACGGTGGGGATTGCATGGCATAAAAAAAGAAAGAATTCATTTGTTGTTGATAGTTTTCGTGATTTTGCCATTTCATATTTGAAAGATGACATAATTTAAGCAATGTGACAGGGGATAACAAACATCCCATTTTTTTATTGGCACCGCCTTGGATAGAGACACATACACTATTGTGCAGACTACTCGAGGAGGAGAGAAAAAGTGGATAGACAATTTGGAATGTACGGTGTTTCCCCTGGTCAAACTATGCAGCCTTTTCCAGTTGGATATAATCCTGGACAAAGTTACCATCATGGCCATGAAAGTTATCATCCGGTTCATGTGCATCACCATGGCCATGGAGGTTATCATCCGGTTCATGTGTATCACCATGGTCATGGAGTAATTATTCCAGGTCATGTGTATCACCATGGTCATGGAGTATTTATTCCAGGTCATGTGTATCACCACGGTCATAGCATGCATCACGGTCATAGCATGCATCATGGTCATAGCATGCATCATGGCCATAGCATGCATCATGGCCATAGCATGCACTATCCTGGCCATAGCATGACTCATAGATAATCGGAACATGGGAAGAACAACGAGGGATCTAATCTCTCGTTTTTTGTTTTTCTATCATAAATTTCACCCAATATAGCATATTAAGTACTCATACATATCCCTGTCCAGATGGTAATTTTTACATTAATTTAAAACCAGATTAATAAAATTTACAAAACCTTTACAAAACATTCAATGAATCTTTACATACAGAGTTTATTCTTTACATGTCGAATAAAATCGATTACCTTGGAGGTTTTAAAAAATGACGTTAAAAAGAAGAACATTGCTGGTACTAATGGTGTTACTCTTAACAGCCATTTTATCAGCATGTGGAAATAGTAATACTGATGGGGAAGAATCATCAAATAAAGGTTCTGCAACTGTTTCTGTTTCGGGATCCACGTCAGTAGGACCCTTAGCTGAAAAGATTGCTGTAAAGTTTCAAGATGCAAGTAATGTAAAAGTTGAAATAAATCAAATTGGATCTTCAGCAGGAATAACGAATGCAATAAGTGGAGTATCCGAAATCGGAATGTCCTCTCGTGATTTAAAAGAGGAAGAAAAAGCAAGTGGTCTAGTTGAGACGATTATTGCCTACGATGGAATTGTTGTAGTGACACATCCTAGCAATAAAGTGAAAAACCTTACGATGGAACAAGTGAAAGATGTATTTACTGGTAAAGTTACAAATTGGAAAAAGCTTGGTGGCGATGACATGGAAATTGTCGTTGTTTCTAGGGAAGATGGCTCTGGTTCTCGAGATGCCTTTCAAGAAATAGTAGATTATTCTTCAGGGGAATTAGTAAGAAGTGCCATTATTGCAAGTGGTAACGGAAATATTAAAACGACAGTAGCAGGCAATAAGCATGCGGTAGGATTTATTTCATTTGAATATATTGATTCCTCCATTTCTACAATCGATATTAATGGAGTCGAGGCAACGGCGGAAAATGTGTTGCAGCAAAAATATAGCCTGTCACGACCATTTTTATTTGTACACAAAGAGGATCAAATTACCGATGCTGGAAAGCAGTATATCGACTATATTTTAAGCCCGGATGGTCAAGCAATTGTTGCTGAAACAGGAGCTATTCCTATTAAATAATTGTACGAAAAAGGAACTACAAGTATAAAAGATTCATGGAGGAATACGTATGTCACGGCAACCTGAAAAGGGAAATTCAAATAAGAGGAAGTACATACTAGAGAAGCTGTCATCTAGATTATTTCAGTTTTGTGCACTTCTTTCAGTTATCAGTTTATTATTAATCGTCGGATTTGTATTTTATAAAGGTTCACTCCCGTTTCTAGTAGAGGGTTATAGCTTTTTTGACTTTCTATTTGGAGTCGATTGGGTTCCGAGTGAGGACAAATTTGGCATATGGCCAATGATTGTAGCATCCATTTACGCAACAATCGGTGCCTTGGTAATTGGAGTGCCGATTGGTTTATTTACAGCTATTTTCTTAGCTGAAATTGCACCAAAAAGTGTTGCAAGATTCATTTCACCAGCTGTACAGCTGTTGGCTGGGATCCCATCCGTTTTATACGGTGTATTTGGATTAGCACTTATCGTCCCGTTTTTACAAAATCAATTAAACCTAGTAAAAGGACAAAGCTTAATTGCGGTTATCCTTGTGCTAGCGATCATGATGCTTCCAACTATTGTTACGGTTGCTGAAACAGCCATTCGTGCCGTTCCAAAAACATACCGTGAAGGATCATTGGCATTAGGGACATCTCAGATTGAGACAATCTTTAAGGTTGTTGTTCCAGCAGCAAAGTCTGGGATTATGGCAGCCATTGTTTTAGGTTTAGGTAGAGCAATCGGTGAAACGATGGCGGTTATCTTAGTGGCAGGAAACAGTTTGATTGTACCAACAAGCCTAACAGACAGTGTGCGTCCGTTAACAACTAATATTGCATTAGAAATGGGTTATGCATTTGGTACTCACCAGGAGATGTTATTTGCAACAGGTATAGTGTTATTCTCGTTTATATTAATCTTGAATTTTGTATTAGCAAAAATCAGTTCGAAGGGTGGTAAGTAAGTTGAGAAAGCTTAAAGATAATTTGTTCCGTGGACTTCTTTGGGGAGCGGCTTTCTTGACTGTTGCCGTACTCGTCATGATTGTTGGCTATATCTTTTTCAAGGGATATCCATTAATCAACTTTAATTTTATTTTTGGTGACTATTCCCCTACGGGTGGCGGTGGAATTTGGCCGATGGTGATTACGACGATTTATACAATTGTGATCTCATTAATCATCGCGACTCCAATTGGAATTTTCGCTGCTGTCTATTTGCAGGAGTATGCACAACAAGGTCGAATGGTAAATATGATTCGTTTTGCAACGGAAAGCTTAACAGGGATTCCGTCAATTATTTATGGATTATTTGGAGCTGTATTTTTTGTGACAACCTTAAAAATGGGTATGTCCATCATAGCAGCCTCCTTAACATTAACGATTATCGTATTGCCTGTCATTATCCGAACTACAGAAGAATCGTTAAAAACAGTTCCTCACTCATATCGGGAAGGGTCACTAGCCTTGGGAACGACAAAGCTACAAACATTAATTAAAGTCATTTTACCAAGTGCGATGCCTGGAATCCTATCTGGTATTATTCTCTCGATTGGAAGAATTGTTGGTGAGTCAGCTGCGATCTTTTTAACAGCTGGAACAGTTGCTGCGATGCCTTCAAGCATCTTCTCATCGGCACGTACATTAACAGTTCATTCGTTCTTGGTTACGCAGGAGTCAGGTGACATTGCATTAGCTTCGGCAGTAGGAATTGTCTTAATCGTGATTATTCTAGCGTTGAATCTAACGGCAACGTTTATCTCGAAAAAGTTAAATAAAGCGGATTACTAACTTTTATTCAGCATGGGTTAATACCCCGTCTGAAATTAAGGAACTCAGACTAAGAACGCCACGTCCTGTGGCAACGTCTGAGTGACCCACATCGTGTGGGCCTAAGCCTTCGGCGGATGCCACGATTTTTCAAAGGAAATTTTTCGAGTCGGAAAAAATCGGGCGCAAATACGCCAAGGCGCATTTGATAAGAAGAGGTGTTAACATGAGCACAAAAGGGATTAAAGTAAAGATGAATAATTCACTAATAAATGAATCAAATAAAGAAGTTAAAATCAGTGTTAAGGATCTTAATTTGTTTTATGGAGAAAAACAAGCACTGTACTCCATTTCACTTGATATACATGCAAACGAGGTTACAGCCTTAATTGGTCCATCTGGATGTGGTAAATCAACTTTCTTACGTACATTAAACCGCATGAATGATTTAATTGATGGCGTAAAAATTGGTGGTAATATTCTGATTGACAATGAGGATATATACAAAAACTCAGATGTGATAAAATTAAGAACAAAAGTAGGAATGGTTTTTCAAAAGGCAAATCTATTTCCAATGAGTATTTATGACAATGTTGCCTATGGTCCAAGAGCGCAGGGTATTAAAAGTAAAAAAGAGCTAAATGAAATTGTAGAAAGTAGCTTGCGTGGTGCGGCAATCTGGGATGAAGTGAAGGATCGTCTGAAAACATCTGCACTTGGACTTTCTGGTGGTCAGCAGCAACGTGTGTGTATCGCACGTGCTATCGCGATGAAGCCGGATGTTATCCTAATGGATGAGCCTACCTCCGCTTTAGACCCGATCTCTACGTTGAAAGTAGAAGAACTGATTGAAAACATGAAGAAGGATTACACGATCGTAATTGTTACCCATAATATGCAACAAGCAGCACGAGTCTCAGATAAAACTGCATTTTTCCTTAGCGGAGAAGTCGTCGAATTTGATGAAACCAATAAAATCTTTTCGGTGCCAAGCGACCAAAGAACGGAAGATTATATTACAGGGCGATTCGGGTAAGGGAGACAGAGGGACTTACTTCTAGTCCTCGCGTCCCAACGGTTAATATTTGGAGGGTGAAAAATGGTTGTTCGTGAAAACTTTGAGAAAAAATTAGATGAACTACAAGCTAAAATGAATACAATGGGCGACTTGGCTACATCATCACTTGAAAAAGCGTTTGAAGCGTTAAAAACAAAAGATGTGGAATTAGCATTAAAAGTCATTGAGGAAGATGAGGTTGTGGATAATCTTGATACTGAAATTAATCACTTTATCATCTGGCTTTTGGCGAAAGAGCAACCTGTCGCTAGAGACTTGCGTAGAATCATCGGAGCTTTAAAAATCTGTTCGGAAATAGAGCGAATTGCAGATTTTGGCGTGAATATTGCAAAATCGACGATCAAAATCGGGAATGCCGATTCATTAGTGAATATCTCCATTCTTGAAAAAATGAAGGATATCTCAATTAAGATGCTTCAAAAGGGATTACAATCATTTATAAATGAAGATATTGTGCTTGCCAAAGAAGTTAGTGAATTGGATGACGAGGTTGATCAATTTAGTGGCGAGGCCTATAAATTAATCACGAGCTATTTAAAAGAACACCCAGAAGAAACAGACTATTTAGTGCAATTATTATTGATTAATCGCTACCTTGAACGAACAGCTGACCATATTACAAACATCGCAGAAAGCGCAGCCTATCTAATCAAAGGTCAAATGTATGATTTGAACTAATAAGATGTGAAGAGAGCCATTGTGCTCTCTTTTTTTGTGTAAAATTAACATCGTATTGTCAATTTTCTAAATTTAACTATAATTAAATATGTTGGCTGGGTAAAATATTCTCGATACAAGGGGGAAGAGTATGTCGATTACACAAGGATTAAACACTAAGCTTCAAGATAAGGTAAAACAATTTAAAGAATTAGATCAAAAAATCACGCATCTAAATAGCGTGTTAGCTCTTGCAGGTTGGGATCAAAAAGTAATGGCCCCGAAAAAAGGGCGCTCTTTGTTTGCAAATTCCATCGGAACATTATCTACCGAAATCTTTAAATTATCCATCTCTACAGAAATGGGGGAGCTACTTGAGGCATTAAGCGCTGAAGATGTGTATCCCCAATTAGATGATGTAACCAAAGCAACTGTACGTGAAAGGAATAACTTCTACCAACAATCAAAAAGCATTCCATCTGAATTGTACAATGAATATATCGTGTTAACCTCGAATGCAAATGATGCTTGGGAAGAAGCGAGAGAAACAAATAATTTTGAGGTTTTTTTGCCATATCTCGAACGAATTGTTGAAATTAAAAAGCAATTTACTGAGTATTACGGGTATGAGGGACATCCTTATAATGCCTTATTAAATGAATTTGAGCCCGGATTGACTGTGGAAAAGCTAGACCCACTTTTTGCAGAGTTGCGAAAAAGCAGTATCGATTTATTAGAACGAATCCATCTGTCATCTTCTAAACCAAATGGCGAAATTTTTGAGAAGCTTTACGATGCCAATACTCAGAAAGAGTTTAACCAATTCCTTCTTCCGCGAATTGGATTTGACATGAATGCCGGCCGACTTGACGAGACAGTGCATCCATTTGCTCAATCCATTAATACAGGGGATGTTAGAATCACAACTCGCTATCTCGAAGACAATGTTCGTTCTGCAATCTTTGGTACAATCCATGAAGCAGGACATGGTATTTATGAGCAAAATATTAACCCTGAATTAGAAGGAACCTCCATCTGTGGCGGAGCATCCTTTGGAATTCATGAATCTCAATCTAGATTTTTAGAGAATATGGTTGGTCGCAGTGAAGAGTTTTGGAAGTTCTTCTACCAAGACCTACAAAATCATTTCCCTGATCAATTAGGAAGTCTAGACATAAAAGGTTTTACTCGTGCAATCAATATTGTGGAACCTTCCTACATTCGTGTGGAGGCAGATGAATTAACATACAATCTACATATCATGCTCCGTTATGAAATTGAAAAAGGTCTTATCAGCGGCGATATTGCAGTAAAGGACCTTCCACATGTATGGAATGAAAAGATGAAAGAATATCTGGGGATCGTACCTCCAACTGACACATTAGGTGTACTACAAGATGTTCATTGGTCATTTGGTGGCTTAGGGTACTTCCCATCTTACTCATTAGGAAACTTATATGCTGCACAAATTTTGAATACTATTAAAAAAGAACTTCCAGACTTCAATGGCCATATTGAAAGAGGAGAATTTAATGTCATTCAAAATTGGCTAAAAGAAAAAATACACCAATACGGAGTCATTTATACTCCTGATGAATTAATCAAGAAAGTCACAGGCGAAAGCTTAAATGCTTCTTATCTAGTAAATTACCTAGAAGAAAAATATGTAAAGGTCTATCAACTTTAAAAACTTTGATGGCGATTCTTCTCAAAAGAAGGTCGCCTTTTTTAACTCTAAATAAAAATGAACCTTTCCCTTCCTTCAATAGTATAAGAAGTAAGAACAAAAGTGAGGGAGTGTAAAAAATGACAACAATCATAGGGTGGGTTGTTAGTTCTGTTGTAGTTGCCATTCTTGGATCGGTTTTCGCGATAGTGATTGGTTCTATGAATAAGATGGTTGTTCGTGATCATAAGGGAGGTATTGATTTTACGAAATCAAACATCTATTTTTATTGGTCCAGATGGGATACGATTATTACGATATCGGCTGTGTATACATTTTTATGCATCACGGGGCTTTTGGTTTTTCTTTTACGAGGGGACAATATCAATAGTCCGATTATCCAGTTTTTCATCCATCAAACGGTTATCTTCAGCATGATTACATTTATTTGGTTCATTACAAAGCTTGCTTATGTATATAAAGGAATAAAAGAGCGGTGGTCTGATGAGTTACAGTAGGGCAGAGGAAGCAATCCTGCAGTTTCAAACAGGGGACAAGGAAGCATTGGAAATCATTTACAATGTCTATAAAGCCCCTGTGTATCAGTTTGTTTTCCGGTACACGAACAACGAACAGCTCAGCATCGACCTCGTTCAGGACACCTTTGAAAAGTTGCAGCGAAAATTTCATCAATTTGATCCTGAAAAAGGAAAGTTCAAGACTTACCTATATCAGATTGCCTATAACACGATGATGACGAAGCTGAGGCGACAGAGCTTATTTCGTACCTTATTACCGATTCTGGCAGAACGACATCCACATCACGAAAATCCCGATGAAAAATTAACCGTTCAAACCGCAATTCAATCGCTTCCGGAGGATTTACGGGCAATTGTGTTGCTGACCTACTACCACGATCTTACACAAAAAGAAATCTCCATGATTCTGCACATCCCAGTCGGAACGGTAAAATCCAAACTGCATCGTGCGTTGAAAAAATTGAGAGAAGAATTAGAGGTGAACGACGATTGAATCACGATCAAATTGAAAAAGAATTAAAAGAAAAGCTCGATCAATTCACTATTGAAGTTCCAGACTTCCCAATGAAAAAATCAAGACTAGATCGAATGGCAAACTGGTTTTTTAATCCTGTGTCAATTCCGTTCCCAGAAGCTGGCTATAAAAAGGGTGCTTTTCTATCAATTTCATGGCTACCTGTATTGTTATTACCATTAACGTTTGTGCTTTTCACTTTCTGAAAAAGAGATGATTGGGGTAGCTGTTGTTATTTTAACTGCGGTTTTGAATTTTGTACTTCAAAAACCGAACCCGTTATGATTTGGGAGTCTTTTTAGACACTTTTTTAAAAATGTTGGATAAGCAACAAAACCAATTTACTGTTGGTGTCCTCCTGTTTTCGTACTTGTTATAGTAAAGGTACATCATAAACATTAGGAGGAGAAAACAATGGTTAAAATCGGTATTATTACAGGAAGTACAAGGGATTCAAGAGTAAACCTACAAGTTGCAGAATGGGTGAAATCTATCGCGGACAAAAGAACGGATGATGCACAATATGAATTGGTAGATATTAAGGATTATAATCTACCAAAATTTAATGAACCGATTCCGGCGATTATGTCACAGGATTATCAAGCACCAGAAGCACATGCTTGGTCAGAAAAAATTAAAAGCCTAGATGGATTTATTTTTGTCACTCCAGAGTATAATAAAGCTATTACCTCTGGCTTAAAGGATGCAATTGATTATTTATACGTTGAGTGGAATCATAAAGCAGCGGGAATTGTAAGCTACGGCTCAACTTTAGGTGTAACAGCTGCAAATGATTTACGTCTTATTTTAACGGTACCAAAGGTAGCAACTGTTGGACCTTCAGTAGCGATGAGCCTATTCACAGATTTCCAAGATATGAGTAAATTTAATCCAGCACCTTTCCATGAGGACTCCTTAAATAAGACATTAGACGATGTTGTCGCTTGGTCTACTGCATTGAAAACAGTAAGAATTTCATAATTTTAAGTCAAAAAGGAGAATTTCCATGCCGTACGTATTACAGGTAGATTTTAAAATGGATGGACCATTTGGGGATGAGATGGCAGCTGCGTTTACGGATCTAGCGAAAAGTATTAAAGAGGAACCAGGCTTCATCTGGAAAATTTGGACAGAGAATCCCGAAGTGAAAGAAGCGGGTGGGATCTATTTATTTGAGACAAAAGATACCGCTGAAAAATATCTCGACATGCATACGAAACGATTAGGTAGCTTTGGGATAAATGGTGTAAACGGAAAAATCTTTGCCATCAATTCAAAACTTACCGAAATCACGAATGGTCCGGTAAAATAAAAACGGAGAAGTGGATTCTAAATAGAGTCTACTTCTCTTTTTTTAGTCTTAGTGTGGCGAGTTCGAGGGAGTTTGGGACCTCAAAATCAACCGGAAAAATAAATGTCCACGGCATGCTGGTTTCAGGTGGTACTAGGAGAGCAGGAAGGGTAAATTTGTGCTCGGCTATCAGTTTATCCTCAATCCAAAATTGTACCAGTGAATTTGCAAAAACGAGATTTTGTTCAGTTTTATTATGAACGATTGCTGTGACTAACCGTTCATTCTTGTGATTAACCGCAATCCGGACGATAGTGAATGTAATTCCCGTGTCTTGGTTCGCAATTCCCTCATGAAAAATATGTTCTATTTCTTCTCGATCTTTTTGCGAAATCGTACGTTCCCAGGCCTCTTCAAAAACTAGTTTTTGCATAACCTCACCTCTTGTTGAGTTCATTATATCAAATATTATTTTCAATCAAAATAAGAAGATGAGGAAGGCTTCGTATGGAGTAATCATCCTGAATTTCACGCGTTATCGATACTTGTAAGAAAAGGGTAATCAGATTTTCTGGATAACTTCTATAGTTGTTCGAATATGTTTTCTTCACTCATTTTTCGTTTTATGAATTTTCTTTGCATTCTCCTGCATTTGAATCTTAATTAAATCATTAATCGTCACAAACCGATAACCCTGATTTTGAAGGTCTGGTAAGATTTTTCCCAGTGCTTTCACGGTCTGTGCTCTATTTCCGCCGCCATCATGGAACAGAATAATATTCCCTTCTTTTGATCCCTTTAAAACCGTATTCGCAATTTTATTCACACCTGGATTTTTCCAGTCTTCTGTATCTTGGTGCCATGACCACATGACAACTTTAAAACCGACCTTTACAATTTCATCTATCAAGGCATCGGTATATTGTCCTTCGACTGGTCGAAATAGGGTTGGATTGTAACCAGTTATGCTGTAAATGGTGTCATTTGTTTGTTTAACCTCTTTCATGATCCTTGAAACATTCGTACTGTAAGGATGTGTATAAGTATGATTCGCTAATTCATGTCCATCTTCGTACATTCGTAATACAATATCTGGATTTTTTTCTGCATTTTCACCGACAATAAAAAAAGTCCCTTTTGCATCGTATTGTTCAAGCAAATCCAAAATGTCCGTGGTGTGCTTTTTATGTGGACCATCGTCAAACGTCAAGGCAACCACTTTTTCCTTTGTTTTAATATCCCAAATAATCAGTCCTGCTTCTTCATAAAATTTTCGTCCGCGATCTGCTAAAACGATCCCACCCTTGCTGTCATTAACGTAAAAAATCGCAACACCTATAAGGAACAAGCCAAGTATCGATAATCCCACTTTTTGCACAATAACACTTCCCTTATTTTTACTTTGCTGTGATTAATTATTTGTTAACTTCACTAAAAAAATGTACCTAATATTTGCGTATATTGCTCATAGCTGTTTAATATTTGTATTCGGTTTCTTTGAATAAACTTATAGAAGGAAAAAATTTAATCATCCTACCCATTAATGTATATTTCATTCGACAAATTTCGGATGGTGACAGGCATTTTCTGGGTAATATGTATGATTTTTCAGGCTATGAAGCAAACTAAAACATCATATTGTAGGTGGGTTTTCGTATGTCTTTTTTTAAGAAATATAAGAAGGAAAATCAGCAACAACCATCAACCCTTATAGGGAATTCAGACCCCAATAAAGAACTAATTACTCAGCAATTACTAGATAACATTGCTAAAATACAAAGCATATTCACTAATACACCTGATTTGGTTGTGACAAACCTTGTGATTAAACAAACAAATGCTACCAGTGCACTCGTCTATTTAAGTGGGCTAACGGATAGTACAAAAATCAATGAGGATGTTTTAAAACCATTGTTATTTCAGTCATATGGGGATAACCAGGGTTCCACACCAAAGGTATCAATCGGTCAAATAAAGGAAACAAATACTTGGTCACAAATCACAGACGGAATTTTACAAGGGAAAAGTGTGTTATTTGTGGATCAAAATCCAGTGGCATTCCTTTTAGATACGGGGAAATGGCCGGAACGTTCACTTGAAGATACACCAATTGAGTCTTCCGTTTATGCAGAACATATCGGATTTACTGAAGCAGGAAGTACAAACATTGCACTCATACGAAAGCATATTCAAAATCCAAATTTGAAAATAAAAGAACACAGCATTGGAGAAAGAGGGAAAACAAATGTCTCCATTTTGTATTTGGAAGATGTTGCTAATCGGAATTTGCTAAAGGAACTTGAAACCCGGATTAAAAAGATTAAGGTTGATAGTATTTTAAATTGTGGAGTATTAGCAGAATACATAGAGGATAATCCCTATTCACCATTCCCGCAATTACTTATAACAGAGCGTACTGATTTTGCAACTTCAGAAATGTTAGATGGAAGAATTGTGGTCGTGGTTGATGGGTCTCCAAATGTTTTGGTGGCTCCAACGACATTCTTTTCCTTTTTTAAAAGCATGGATGATTATACGTCACGCTGGTTTGTCGCCTCCTTCTTGCGACTATTAAGATATTTAGGTTTTTTTATGGCGATCTTTCTTCCGGCGACGTATATCGCGGTCATTGCCTTTCATTTTGAGGTGATTCCATTAAAATTGCTCTTATCCATTGGAGTGTCAAGAGAACGTGTACCATTTCCTCCGTTCATTGAAGCTTTAATTATGGAGATAACCTTGGAGATGCTACGAGAGGCCGGAATTCGACTCCCTGCAAAAATCGGACAAACAGTCGGAATCGTTGGTGGTATTGTCATTGGACAGGCCGCAGTGCAGGCCGGTATCGTTAGTAATATTATGGTCATTGTTGTTGCGTTAACAGCAGTTGCCTCTTTTATCATTCCAAATTATCAAATGGGGGCATCGATACGGCTTGTTCGATTTCCGATGATGATCACGGCTTCTCTATTTGGTTTTGTTGGCTTGAGTGTAGGTTTCATGACATTACTTGTCCATCTGATTGAGTTAAAATCACTTGGCATATCTTATTCGAGTCCTGTTTCACCATTGCGATTTCAAGATTGGAAGGATTTATTTATTCGATTCCCACAATGGTCTATTATGAAACGTCCAGTTAGTTCCATGGCAGTGCAAATGAAAAAAGCAGATTCTAGTCGTCCAAAGGGTGACAAAAAATGATGAATGTAAAAGGAAAACAAATCACATTAGTGCAATTCATCTTATTAATTCATGGTGTTCAAATGGGTGTCGGTGTACTTACCTTACCTCGCGATTTAGCAGAAAATGCGGGTACAGATGGTTGGATTCCCATAATATTCGGGTGGTTCATTGCTGTAGTTTCTAGTTTAATTATTATTCAAATTATGAAAAAACACCCTAATGGAACGATACTTGACCTATTGACATTTTACTTTGGTAAGTGGATAGGTAAAGTGGGTGGTTTGATCTTTTCATGGTATTTTGGTCTTTTAGCCTTCTATACGTTTACAACGGAAGCTATATTTATTCAAGCTTGGATCTTACCGCGAACATCCATATATTTACTGATCTTATTACTATCTATCCCTTCATATTTATTGGTCCGTAACAATATTCAAATTCTAGGCAGATATTCGGTGGTTGTCTTTTTTGCTACAATTTGGACCATCATATTTTATATGATTCCTGTAAAAGATGGCCAATTCTTAAATTTGCTCCCTATTTTAAAGGAAGGCTGGCATCCAGTCATTAAAACTTTAAAATTAACCATTGTCACATATGTTGGCTTTGAAATCGCCTTTTTCCTTTATCCATTTTTACAAAAGAAGGAATCTGCATCACTCGGAGTTATAATTGCGAATACAATTACAATGTTAGCCTATTTGTTGATTACGCTTGTGGCATTTGTGGTTTTTAGTCCAGATGAAATTACAAAATTTAATGAACCAACCATCACCCTCCTGAAGATCATTGAACTTAAATTTATCGAACGATTAGAGATTGTATTATTCTCATTTTATATATTTGTGATGTCTACGAAAGTCCTACCACTTATGTTCATGTCTGTGTTTAGTACAAGCTGGGTATTTGGAAAAGAGGACCACACAAAACCGTTATTTTGGTTCCTAGTATTTAGTGTTATTTATGTTTTTTTGTTTCCTCCTTCCGTAAATATAGATTTGAAGTGGCGAACGGAATTACAAACACTAACTATAGTCTTTGCCTATGCTTTCCCCGTATGTTTATGGGCATATGTCGTCATACATGGCTTTTTTAAAAGGAGGAGCTTGAAATGAAACGTTGGTTCCGTAATTTTTTGTTCATTTCACTTTTAATGATGCTCACAAGTTGTGGATACCAAGTTCCTTTAGAAGATACGACGATTGTCTTCATCTTGGGGATTGATCTTGATGATGACAATAACCTCATTTTTTATGAGTCCAGCCCTGTATTTAGTAAGGGAGCAAAGGCGCAAACGGAAACATATCACACAAAAGCTGATACACTCCGAGATTCTCGAAAGTATTTTGACGCAGTGACAAGTGGCGAGGTTTCAGGTGCAAAAATCCAACTCCTCTTATTGGGAAAACGGGTTGTGGAACATGAAGACTGGTTTCCTCTATTAGATACAATGTATCGGAACAGTAATTTTTCGCTTAATACTAGAGTGGTCATTGTGGACGGTCAAGTATCGGATATCATCGACTATAAGCCGAAAAGCAATGCACAGCTAGTGATGTATTTGAAGAATGTCATTGATAAAAATCATAGACGAACAAGGACGGAGAAAGGGACCCTCCAACAGCTCCATTCTGAGTTTTATGAGAGGGGAGTGACACCTGCTTTATCCAATGTGAAAAAGGTTAAAAGGGTTGAGGTAATTGGAACCGCATTGCTTAATAATCGTGGAAAATATGTAGATACTCTTAATTTACCGGAATCAACATTATTCCTTTTTTTAA
Organism: Bacillus sp. JJ1562; assembly: GCF_036962705.1. Lineage (NCBI taxonomy): Bacteria > Bacillati > Bacillota > Bacilli > Caryophanales > Bacillaceae > Bacillus > Bacillus sp. JJ1562. The sequence goes on along the minus strand of NZ_JBALOQ010000023.1, from coordinate 12,710 downwards.
AGTATAATCGCAAACATCCAATCAGTTACACGACAATCACAATACCGACTGAAAAAGAGGGAGGAATTTTTCATAAGAACGATCTGAGTTTTGAAGTGAAAAGTGTGAAGTCTAAAATTAAAACATCACATGAGATGGACAGGTTTAAATTTGATGTCAAAATCTCCATGTCCATCGTTATTCTCGAAAGTTTATTATCTGTAGATATGAATTCCGAGGAAATGAAATTCAAGAAAACAATTGAGGAACGGTTGAAAACGGATTATGAAAAACTGTTTAAAAAAATTCAAGATCATAAAATTGACCCAATTGGATTTGGAGTATACGCCCGAGCCTATCAATACAATCAATATAAAAAAGTAGAAGATAACTGGGGTGAAGCCTTATCAGAAGCTGACATTAATGTGTCTGTTGAAATAGATATTAAGGGCATGGGCACAGTCAACAAAACGAGTAAGTAACCATAGGGACGGTTCTCCTGGTTCCACCGGGATAAATTTCGACCCGAGATATCGAAGCCTGAATCCGTAATAGGGTTCAGGCTTCTTGTGGTAGTTTATGGTATTATTATAGAGGAGTATGACCCTAGATCAGGGCAGTAATTCTCATAAAATGGTGGGGAGCGGGGGGCTGTCCCCCTGTCCCAGATAGATGGTGGTAGTGTGTTTAAGATTTTGTTGATTGAAGATGATGTGACGTTGTTTAACGAGATTCGGGAGCGGTTGTCACAGTGGTTATATGAAGTGTATGGCATTAAGGATTTTGCCAATGTAATAAAAGAGTTTTCGAGTATCCAGCCAGACTTGGTCATTATAGATATTCAATTACCGAAGTTTGATGGTTTCCACTGGTGTAGGATGATTCGAACGCATTCAAAGGTCCCGATTATTTTTCTATCCTCGAGGGACCATCCGACAGATATGGTGATGTCGATGCAGCTTGGTGCCGATGATTTTGTTCAGAAGCCGTTTCATTTTGATGTCCTTATCGCGAAGATTCAGGCCGTCCTTAGACGAGTCTACAACTACAGCCTTGAGCAGCAAATTCATCTAAAAGTTTGGAATGGGGCTTCTGTTGATTACGTGAAAAATACCGTGCAAAATAATGCTGGAGCAATTGAGTTAACGAAAAATGAAATGTTCATTTTGAAAATCCTACTCGAGTCTAGTAATCACATCGTCAGCCGCGAGGAATTAATTAAAAGCCTATGGGATGACGAACGTTTTGTCAGTGACAACACTCTGACAGTTAATGTCAACCGTTTAAGAAAACGACTCGAAGAAATCGGTCTAGGCCAATATATAGAAACAAAAGTCGGACAAGGGTATTTGGCAAGGGAAGAGGATGGCACAAAATGATGAAGAAATTTCTCGTCGAAAGGCGCAGTTGGTTCCTATTTTTCTGTTTCCTCCAGGTGTTTATCCTGTTGATTGGATATCTCGATCCGTCCCTTTCATTTCGTTCTATGCTCTATATTATTTTTGTCTTTTTCGTGATTTTTACTATATTTCTCATCATTCGCTACAATCGGGAAGTTTCTTTTTATAAAAATATAGGGGAATGGGATCCGACCGCCGGTGTTGATAGTCTCCAAGAAGGAAATACACCTTTTGAAAAAATAATAGAATCCACTCTCAAACATCAACATCAATTTTACATAAAAGAAATTAGCCGTCACGCAACAAGTGTCGAGCAGGAAAAGGATGAGTTATTATCCTGGATTCATGAAGTAAAGACCCCACTTACAACGATGAAATTAATGATTGAAAGAGTCGAAGATCACAAGTTAAAAGAACAATTAATGTCTGAATGGCTGCGGGTTCATCTCCTTCTCGACCAACAATTACATCACCGTCGAATGCCTTTCATGGAAAATGACCTTTATATCGAAAAGGTCGATTTGGAAAAATTGATTATTCCAGAAATCCGAAGCTTACAATCATGGTGCTTTCAAAAAGGAATCGGTTTTAATATGTCGTTTGAGGTTTCAGAAGTGTACTCTGAGGGGAAATGGCTTCAATTTATTTTACGACAACTTTTAACCAATGCGGTGAAATACAGTGAAAATGCCGATATCGACATTCGAAGCTATCGGAAAAATGAAGCAGTCATTCTAGAAATTCAGGATTACGGACGAGGAATCAAGGAAAAGGATCTTCCACGCATTTTTGAAAAAGGCTTCACGTCTACAACCGATCATCGGGATCATGCCGCAACTGGCATGGGACTTTACCTTACACAAAATGCGGCTAAGCCGTTAAAAATTCGAATGGATGTCCATTCTAAATATGGAGAAGGTACGACTTTTACCTTAACGTTTCCAAAGAAGAACGATTTCCTCAAGCTTACAAGCATGTGACAAAAGTGTCACATGCTTTCATGTTTTGTTCGACGATTCGAAGGAAAAAGGGCCGAATCATGTCTAAGATAGAGATAAGGAGTTGATAAGATTGAATATTTTAGAGGCTAATAAAATTGTAAAAACATACGGAAACAAGTGGAATCGCCAAGAGGTTTTAAAAGGAATTGATATAGAAGTAAAAAAGGGGGAGTTTGTCGGGATTATGGGTCCGTCAGGCTCTGGTAAAACGACTTTGCTAAACGTACTTTCATCCATTGACAGTACGAGTTCGGGTTCAATTCAAGTGGAAGGCAAGGAATTCACGAGCATGAAGGATAAGGAACTAGCCGAGTTTCGAAAACGCCACCTAGGGTTTATTTTTCAAGAATATCATTTACTCGATACATTAACGGTAAAAGAAAATATTATGCTACCACTCACAGTTAACAAGATTTCCCCGAAAGCCGCGCAAATCATGTTTGAGGATGTGGCGAACGAATTAGGTATTTTTGAGGTGAAGGATAAGTATCCAAATGAAATTTCAGGTGGTCAAAAGCAGCGAACTTCAGCAGCACGTGCTTTCGTTCATGAGCCTAGCATTATTTTTGCGGATGAACCAACGGGTGCGCTAGATTCGAAATCTGCCTCAGATTTACTGAACAAATTAAGTGACTTAAACGAAAAACGAGAATCCACGATTGTGATGGTCACCCATGATCCGCAAGCAGCAAGCTATTGCAGCCGCGTCATTTTTATCAGAGATGGGCAAATTTTCACGAAATTAAATCGTGGTGATGAGAGCAGACAGGCCTTCTTCAACGATATCATTAAGACACAAGCTGTGTTAGGTGGGGTGGGAGCATGAGCTTCAAAAGCCTCATCTTTCGAAATCTAGTAAAGAACATCAAAAACTATTATTTATATGTGTTTGCGCTAATCTTTAGTGTTGCCTTGTATTTTGCCTTTGTGACGTTGCAGTATGACCCAGCGATGGATGTAACAGAGGGTTCGATTAAAGGGGCTGCAGCGTTGAAAGCTGCGTCCGTCATGCTAATTGCCATCGTTATGGTTTTCCTTGTCTATGCCAATACGTTGTTTATTAAGCGTCGTGGTAAGGAAATTGGGTTGTTCCAGCTTGTCGGAATTTCTAAAAGAAAGACTTTTTGGATTTTAAGTGTTGAAAATATGATTCTGTATTTTGGCTCGATGATCATTGGAGTTTTTCTTGGATTTGTTTCCTCGAAACTCGTAATGATGATTCTCTTGAAAATTATCGGAATTGAAGAGGTTGCGAAATTGCGGTTTTCAACAGAAGCACTCGTTCAAACCGTGATCGTGTTTGCGGCCATTTATGTGTTAATCATGGCAATGAATGCGTTGTTTATCAAAAGACAACAAATTTTATCATTGTTCCATACCTCTTCAACAACAGAGGAGCGAAAGCGGAAGGTCTCTGTGCTCGAAGTCATTATGGGGATACTCGGGCTCGGGCTTATTGTCTTTGGCTATTATTTGTCTACAGAATTATTTAATGGCAACTTTAAAATGATGGAGCAAATGTTTATGGTCATGCTGGCGATTCTTGCTTCCGTGATCATCGGAACATATTTCTTTTACAAGGGCTCGATTCGATTTATTTTCAATCTGATTCGAAAAAAAGATAACGGATATCTGTCGGTTAATAAAGTGTTGTCTTTATCTTCGATTATGTTTCGGATGAGATCAAATTCAGTATTGCTAACCGTGATTACAACCGTTTCTGCATTGGCTCTCGGGTTGTTATCTCTCACTTACATTTCCTATTATTCAGCTGAAAAGGCAGCAGGAGAGGCTGTGGTCGATGACTTTTCGGTTCCAAATGAGGAGCGCGCGAAACAATTTACGGATCTGCTGGAAGATGAGCAAATTGGCTATACGAAAACTGAAATTGATTTGATGAGTGTGAATACGGATTTATCGAATGTCTTAGAGGTTGAGGGGGAGGAGTTACTCACAGCTCCGATGACAGTAGTGTCAGACCGTTTTGTCGAGGATATTGATGTGGCTGAAAATGAATCTGTGTTCGTTAATAGTAACTCAGCGATGCAAGCATTTTTTACTTTTAAAACAGGTTCAATCACGATGTCCGGCAAAACCAAAACGTTCGAGTTGGATTTTGTAAAATATGAAGAAAAACGCTTGCTTCCATTACGTTTAACAGGCGGTGGATTCCCAGTTGCCGTTGTCGATGACAAGGTGTACCAACAATTAGCGGCAGATGTTGACCCAGAAGTAGTGACTGAGTTTCCAAAATATGTCGGATTTAATATTGACAAAAGATCAGAGTTAAAAGAAGCCAATCAAATCTTCAATGATTCAGAATTAGGACAATGGGCCGGACATCAGTCCCAGCTAGATGTTCTTACGATGCAAAAACAAAACATGGGCTTTATCATGTTTATCGTCGGCTTTCTTGGATTGACGTTCTTAATTACATCAGGTTGCATCCTCTATTTCAAGCAAATGGATGAAGGCGAGGAGGAAAAAGGTAGTTACACGATTTTACGTAAACTAGGGTTTACAAGAACGGATCTATTAAACGGAATCAAGGCGAAGCAATTATTTAACTTTGGCATTCCGTTAATCGTTGGGCTATGCCATAGCTACTTTGCCGTAAAATCGGGTTGGTTCTTCTTCGGAACCGAGCTATGGACACCGATGATCATCGTTATGGTGTTCTATACGTTGCTCTACTCCGTCTTTGGGATTCTATCAGTCATGTACTATAAGAAGTTGATAAAAGAAGCGTTGTAGAACGGGGTCGATTTCCTGATAAAAAGGGAATCGGCTTTTTTGTGTTTGATTGAATTTCGTGGTTTTAGTTGTCGTGTAAGCATGAAGGGTACTTCGAGGGAAGAGTTCAGCGGAAATCCCCTTCATAAGCC
>NZ_JBALOQ010000023.1:0-7160 GCF_036962705.1 Bacillus sp. JJ1562 | reverse complement strand
GGAACTCCGTTTCGAAATCTCCTTCATAAGCCCAGTGAAGGCCATACCGAGCGAAAACCATGTTCAAAAAGTCCTTCATAAGCCCGATGAAGACCATTCCGAGCGAAAACCATGTTCAAAAAGTCCTTCATAGGTCCGATGAAGACCATTCCGAGCGGAAAACAGATTCGAAAAGTCCTTCATAAGCCTGATGAAGACCATTCTAGGCGAAAATCATGTTCGAAAAGGTCTTCATAAGCTCGATGAAGACCAATCTGAGCGAAAATCATGTTCGAAATGGTGTTCATAAGCCCAATGAAGAGGATTCGTCGAGAAAATCGCCATCCAATTTCCGTTCATTAACCCAATGAAGCGCAATTGGAGTAAAAGTTTTTTTCGAAAAACACTTCATTAGCCGGATGAAAACCGGAACGAACAAATCCCCACAAATCAACGCTCTTTCATGAATTGTCCTCACAACACATTTTTTATTACCGTCACGAAAGAAATGGAATATTTTTAAAATAATACTTGACAAGACTTGCTTTTAGGAACTAATCTTTCTTTAAGGAAACATTTTAGCTTGCGTGAAAAACGGACAAATTTTTTTACCCAAAAAGTTTCCTTAGGGAAACATTTATTCATTAATGCAAGGAGGAACCGAAATTGAAAAAAGGAAAAACTGCTTTCGGTCTATTTATTTTAGGGTTAGTAATGGCTGTGTCGTTAATGGGATGCACCAGTTCCGCAACTAAAACGAATGAAACGGCACGAGACGACGTCATTCAAATTGTAACGACAATCGCACAAATCGGAGAACCAATCCAAATAATTGGCGGTGACCGTGTAAAGGTGACAAGTTTAATGGGGCCAGGTGTGGATCCGCATTTGTATAAAGCCACTCAAGGTGATATCACAAAACTGCAAAACGCAGACGTTATTTTATATAGCGGTCTGCATCTTGAAGGAAATATGGGAGAAATCTTTTCGAAGCTAAAAGAAACTAAACATACATTTGCACTTGGAGAGTCCATCGATAAGGGACGATTATTAGTGGGTGATAAAGGTGCGATTGATCCACATATTTGGTTTGATATAGATATTTGGAAGGATGCATTAGTAAATGCTACAGAGGAATTGAAAAGCTTTTCTCCCGAGAATGCAGATTATTTCGAACAAAACAAAAAGAAGTATATGAAAAAAATCGAGGAATTAAAAACGGATACGATTGAGAAAATGTCGGGAATTCCAAAAGAACAACGTATCCTAGTGACCGCCCATGATGCGTTTGGCTATTTTGGTCGGATGTATGACATTGAGGTTGTTGGCTTGCAAGGGCTAAGTACGGAGGATGAAGTTGGTTTGTCTGATATACAATCAACTGTCGATTTGCTGATTGAAAAGCAAGTTCCCGCTGTATTTGTAGAAAGTAGTATTAACCAGAATTCCATAAAAGCCGTTATTGAAGGTGCTAGTAAAAAGGGACTTAAAGTTAAGCTAGGTGGAGAGCTTTTTTCAGATGCAATGGGTCAAGCGGGAACTGAGGATGGCACCTATCTTGGTATGTATCAGCATAATGTAACAACAATCTACAATGGATTAACAGGGAGTGTGGAACAATGAATGTCCTACAAGTCGACCAAATAAGTGCATCCTATCGAAAAAATACAGTTCTTCATGATGTGAATTTTACAATCAAGCAAGGATCGCTCACAAGTATCGTGGGACCTAATGGAGCAGGTAAATCGACTCTCATCAAGGTGTTACTTGAACTGCATCCACGATTATCAGGTACTACATCCTTTTTTGAAACATCCTTAAAAAGGGCAAAAACAAGAGTCGGATACGTTCCACAACGGGGTTCGGTTGATTGGGATTTTCCAACAGATGCATTAGATGTTGTGATGATGGGAATGTATGGCCAAATCGGTTGGGTGAAGTGGCCAAATAAACGCCATAAAGATAAAGCCCTTGAGGCATTGGATAAAGTGGGGATGGCAGATTACGCAAACCGCCAAATTAGTGAATTGTCGGGCGGGCAGCAGCAACGTGTCTTTCTAGCAAGAGCATTGATCCAAGATGCTGATTTGTATTTCATGGACGAACCGCTTGCTGGTGTTGATGCAGCAACAGAACGTGCAATCATGACGATTTTAAGAGAATTAAAAAATGAAGGGAGAACCGTATTAGTTGTCCATCATGATCTCCAAACGGTAGAGGATTATTTTGACCAAGTCTTGTTTTTAAATCGAACTGTCATTGCACATGGCGATGTCCAGGCAACGTTCACAGTGAAAAACATTGAAAAAACGTATGGTGGAACTTTTCGGTTAATAAAGGAGGGAGTTGGCATTGTTACTCCTACAATCAAGTAATTTTCAATGGGTACTCTTTAGTACTCTGCTTCTTGGGATTGCTTCAGGTCTAGTCGGTTGTTTAGCATACTGGAAAAAGCAAAGCTTAATTAGTGATGCACTATCACATGCTGCCCTACCTGGTGTTGTCATTGCATTTATGTTGTTTCAAATGAAAGACTTGTTTGTCCTTATATTTGGCGCAGGTATCAGTGCCCTTCTTGGTGCATTATTAATTATTCTGATCAAATCAACGACCCGTATTACGGAGGACACGGCGATGGGGATGATATTATCGGTCTTTTTCGGAGGGGGCATTGTTCTTTTAACACTTGTAAATCGAACCGCTCAAGGTAATCAAGCGGGGTTAGATACGTTTATCTTTGGTCAGGCAGCATCCATGATCAGTTCAGATGTAATCCTCATGTCGATTCTCGCGATAGTTGTTATTATGATCATCATCGTTGGTTTCAAGGAGTGGAAATTGTTTTTATTTGATCCCCATTTTGCAAAGGGGCTAAACCTTTCGATAAAAGGATTGAATCTTATCTATTTACTCCTTCTTGTGATGACGATTGTCATTGGCATCCAGGCTGTCGGTGTGATATTAATGTCTGCACTTATCATCATACCGCCTGTTAGTGCACGCTATTGGACGCACTCCTTTAAGACGATGATGTGGTTATCGGGGATATTTGGAGGAGTGGCAGGAGCGATAGGAACGACGATTAGTACCTTAGGAACAAGTTTGCCAACGGGACCCTTCATTGTCATAACGTCTGGAACCATATTTTTAATCTCTTTATTTTTTGGACGTAAAAAGGGAATGGTCGTTGAATATATAATGCGTCGAAATAAGCAGAAGGAAATATACGAACAAATTGTTTCGCCTTCCTATGTAAAGGAGGGAAATCGATGACATATACCGCCTTGATTCTTTTAACAGCTTCATTAGTGGGTGTTTCCTGTGGCATTGTCGGTGTGTTCCTCATCTTACGGAGGATGGCGATGATGGCTGATGCAATCAGTCATACCGTCTTACTTGGGATCGTGATGGCGTATATATTAACCCATAGCTTAAGTGGGATTCACATGTTAATTGGTGCTGCGATTTCAGGAATGTTGACCACCTATTTTGTGCAATGGTTTCATTCAAGAGGAGTTCAGCAGGAAGCATCAATTGGGGTTGTTTTTACAACACTCTTTGCACTTGGGGTTATTCTGATTGCTACAAAGGTAGGGAATGCTCACCTTGATGTTCAGCACGCATTAATGGGGGAAATTACGTTTGTTCCTTGGAATATCATCCATGTACCACTAATAGGGGAAATACCGTTAGCAACGTTTATGCTCCTTTGTGTTTTACTATTAGTCATTCTTGTGATCGGGCTGTTTTACAAGGAGTGGAAACTTACAACCTTTGATCCGGCACTTGCAGCGAGTATCGGAATCCCGGTGCTTTCGATGCATTATTTGTTTATGACGCTCGTTTCTGTAACAACGGTTGCGGCTTTCGATGCAGTGGGGGCGATTATGGTGGTTGCGATGCTTATTACACCAGCGGCATCTGCCTATCTCTGGACTGACAAACTCCTTGTTATGCTCGGGTTAAGCTCAATGTTTGGAATTATATCTGCGATTGGAGGATATTATTTCGCTCTCTGGATTGATACTTCGATTTCGGGTTCAATGGCATTTGCGACAGGGGGGATTTTCTTCATTAGCTTTCTCTTATCACCACGACACGGAATGCTTTCGAATTGGCTGCGCCCAGGAAGCACGGATCCATCATCCCACCTTGGACGATAGAGACCCGTTGGGAACATGTAGTAGAAAGGATGGTGTGAACATGCAAAGAAGTTCAAGAATCAACTCGAAAATAGTGAAATACTCCATTATTCTAAAGGCTTTAGGAATAATTGACAGAGATGACTTTCAAAAAATAATAGGTAGCTGTTCTAATGAATTTCTGGAATCAGATGATTGATTAAAGGAGGTGTTGAAGTATGATTTCCGCTAAGCGGGAAACATACCTTTTAGAGATATATGCAAATTTAAATGAAGAAGGTTTTACGCGTGTATCTCAATTAGCGAAGTCATTGAATGTTTCCGTTCCCTCCGCATCAAAAATGGCAAAGAAGCTAAAAGAGGATGGCCTTATTGAATTTCAGCGTTATGGGATGCTTACACTCACAGAAAAAGGAGATCAATTGGCTAAGCAATTGGCATTAAACCATGAAATCCTCTATCGTTTCTTTCAATTAATAAAAGTGAAGGATGAGGAGATTGAAGATGAAGTTAAAAAGATAGAATCACATATTAGTAATGACGTCATAACCAAACTTGATGCGTTTCTATCAAGTGACAAATGATACATGAATTAAAAGCATCCCACTTCTGTCTAATCAAACAAAAAGGGATGCTTTTATTCTCATGCGTACATTAAAATTTATAGCATTAACCTAATTATTACGCTTTTGGTTTCTCTTTGCCCATAGAGTCAAATAATTGTGTAGATGATAAGGCATTAAATGGCATAGATATATTATGTTTAATTCCTTGGTTATAAGACGCGATTAAGTCTTTAAGTAGAACGGCCAAGGCAGTGTCTGCTGTCCATTCAGAAACATCGCTCCAATTTCTCGCGACCCAACTATCACCAGTACTTACTTGTAATAAGTTTATTACCTCTTCTTGAGGTAAGTTGTAATGATTCGCTAATTTAAGTCCTTCAGCCACAGCGTTCATGTTAATCCCTAAGATAAGGTTGTTAATTAATTTTGCTACTTGGCTGTTACCTGGTTCGCTACCGTAGTAGAATGTGTTAGAACCAATCGCATCAAAGTATGGTTGGAAAGACTTTACAATCTCTTCTTTACCAGATGTCATAATTGATAGTGTTCCAGCTTGAGCACCTGAAGCTCCTCCACTTACCGCTGCAGAGATTAATGTTAATTCACTTTCTCCTTCGACTTTTTCACCTAATTCATTCATTGTTTGAGGATCAAGTGTACTCATGACAATAACTGTTTTATTTTTTGGTTGTGCAGACAATAGACCATTTTCACCGAAAATAACCTCAACATTTTGTGCATAGTCACGAACCATTGAGATAATTGCTTCGTCAGCTTGTTCTGCCACTTCTTTTAACGTTTCTACCATTGTAAATCCAGCAGCTTCTGCTTTCTCATAAACACCTTTATATGCATCATAACCGATTACTTCAAATCCAGCTTTCTTTAAATTAGCTGCCATCGGGAAGCCCATTGTTCCTAATCCTACAAATCCAATTTTTTTACTCATGATGAAATCCTCCTATATGTTATAAATTATTTCTATTGTATTAATGAAATCTATCACATGAAAAACTTTAGTCTAAAGTTCTTAATGTATCGTTAAGTTGTATAGTTCGTAACAAGAGACTTGCTACAGTTAAATAATTAAGCTAAACCTAAGATTGCCATGGTAACGATAACGGCCATTGCAATCCAGTGGGTAACACTTATACTAATAAATCCATTTTTGAAGGTGTCTTTCATAGTTAATCCCGTTAAATTATTAAATATAATCAAGAATCCAGAGTAAGGAACAATTGATAGAGCTCCAGATCCAATTGCGATTGCGCGGTGAACGGTTTCTGGGTCTAATCCCATTTCCAAATAAATAGGGGCGAAATTCGCAACAGAAATGCCGATTGCTCCTACAGCTGAAGCAGTAATACCACCGATAAGACCTGTACCAATCATTAATGAGAGTACGGGAGGTCCAGGAATGGATTGAATCAATTGAAATACACCCTTAAACGCCGGAACACTTGTTGCAATGCTACCAAATGCAATTGTACTACCCGTTGTTATCGTTGATGATAACGATTCGTTTGCACCTTGATTTAATACCCCTTTTTGCTGATCAATTTGTTTACGGAATAATAGAGCACTCAAAAGAATAGCAGCAATTAAAGCGACAATAATGATGTTACTCACAGAACTAAATAGTAAAATGATGCCTAATAACACAATGATAGGTAGTAAACTTATAATGAATGATGGGAGGTCACGTTTAGATGTCTCATCATCACTACTTTTAACCTTCTCATCCACAATAAATGTCTCATTTTTACGCAAGCTTTTGGCAAGTGAGAATTTCATAAATACTAGTATGAAGATAACGGCTGCGATGGAAGTGACGATTCCAAGTAACGGAGCAGCAGTTAATGTGGTTCCCAAAGTCGTTGAAGGCACAATATTGTGTAATGAAGGTGCCCCAGGCAACATCGTCATCGTGAAAGTTGAAGTCCCACCAAATACAGGAATGGTAACTAATTTCCATGAAATATTAAGTTGTCTGAAAATGGGTTTAGCCATTGGAATTAATGCGAAAATGATGACGAATACATTAATACCACCGTAAGTAAGAATGGCAGAAATAATAAATAATGCCACTAATGCTTTGTACGGGTTCTTGGTTCCGACCACAGACAATACTTTATTTGCAATTGAAATCGTAGCCCCACTTTTATCCATGTATTTCGCTAATATAGAACCTAATAAGAAGATAGCGAAATTGGATGCAATAAACCCAGCAAGTGCCGTCATATACGAATTTTCTTTGCCAAATACGGTTTCTAGTATAGGCACATCGTTAAACAGCAACACGACAATCGTCGCTATGGGTGCAGCAACGATGATATTGAACTTTTTAATAATAAAGAGAATGATTGTTACTATACCTAACAAGATTCCCAGTATACCTAATATATCCATTATAAATTCCCCTTTATTCTCTAGCTGTTAAGGATAATAAGTAAGTATCTATTATTTTGAATAT
>NZ_JBALOQ010000022.1:261103-280400 GCF_036962705.1 Bacillus sp. JJ1562 | reverse complement strand
CTACATAACATACTTCAATTGAATTACATACAGTTTATAAATGTTTAAATAGAAATTTATTTTTCTTAACTTTTAAAAACCGAGTTTTATATTATAAAACTGACATGTTATTCAACAAGGAGAATGAGGAGAAGTTTTTTTATTTCACCCAATGAAAGCACTTACAAATTAAAAGGGAGGGGTTTTTATGAAAAAAGGAAAATCTTTGAAATTGCTACAAAGTATCACACTAGCAGGTGTAATTCTTATTACGGGCTGTAGTAATGCTGGATCAACATCTAATGAATCTGGAACTGTTCAGAAAACCATTAAAGTTGCACACTATTTTGCAGATAACCATCCGCAAAATATTGCTTTAAAGGAAAAATTCAAAAAGATAGTTGAGGAAGAAAGCAATGGTGAATTAGAAGTACAAATCTATGCAAACAGTACATTAGGTGCAGAAAAAGAATTTTATGATGGTGTTAGAAATGGAACAATTGAGATGGGGATTCCAGGATTAATCATGCAAGCAGACATTCCAAAAATGGGTGTTCCTGAATGGCCTTTCTTATTTAGAGATTTTGAACATGTCAAGAAAGTTTTAAATGGACCTATCGGTGAAGAAATAACAGCAGATTTAGATCCAAAACATGGAGTAACGCCACTAGCTTGGAGTGCGAATGGATTTAGAATGTTTTCAAGCAATCGAACAATAAATAGTATGGAAGATTTTGATGGATTACGACTCAGAATGCCTAACATTCCAAACTACATAAAATTAGGTGAGGCACTTGGTGCAAATGTCAGTCCGCTGCCAATTTCAGAAGTTTTTTCTGCACTCGAACAAAAAGTTGTTGATGCCCAGGATAACCCGATTGCAACATTGAGAAATTCTGGATATTACGAAGTTCAAAGTGATGTTTTAGAATCAAAACATATGTTTAGTCCTAATATTTATATCATTAACAGCAAGTTCTTTAAAAGTTTAACAGAAGAGCAACAGAAAATTATTCAAAAGGCAGCAAAAGAGGCAGCAGCATACGAATTCGATTTACTAGAAAAAAACTATGAAGATGACAAAAAGTTCCTTGAGGACAATGGGATCAAATTTACAACACCTGACGATGGTTTTACGGAAGATATGGTAAAAGCTAGTCAACCTGTTTATGAAGAAATATTTGCTGACAATGATTGGGCTAAGGAACTAGTTGAAAAAATTAATGCAGAATAAATGAATGCGCTTTAATTGGGGGTGTGAGATTTGTTGAATAAACTATCAAAGTTATCGGAAAAGACGTTGAACATCATAATGGCTATAGCTTTAGCAATCATGGTTGTTCTCGTTTTTGGAAATGTAGTTCTCCGTTATTTCTTTAATTCAGGCATTACCTGGTCTGAGGAAATGTCACGTTATCTCTTTATTTGGCTAACGTTTCTAGGTGCTATCGGCGCCTTCAAAAACAATGAACACTTAGGTGTTGATATGCTTGTAAAGCGTCTTCCTGTGAAGGCGAAAAAAGTTGTGATTGTGTTAGGAGATTTATTGATGTTATTTGTCCTTTTCCTTGTATTAGATGGGAGCTGGAAGATGACATTGATTAATATTGACAGTCATGCACCTGCTACTGGTTTACCATTAGCTTTTGTATACGGTACTGGGATTCTTGTAAGTATTTCTATGGGAATAATCATTATCAATAATATATATCGAATCATCTCTAACAAAATAAAAACTGAAGATCTGGTTAAAATCAATGAATCTGAAGAGTTAATTTCCCTCCATAGTGATACATACATTATGGACAAGAAGGAGGATAGAAAAGTATGATTGGAGTTTTTGTCGGATCCTTACTCGGTGCCATGGCACTTGGAATTCCTATTGCTTTTGCCTTGCTCGTAAGTAGTGTCGTGTTGATGTATTTCCTTGGTATATTTGATAGTCAGATCATCGCTCAAAACTTAATCAGCGGTGCTGATAATTTTCCTTTAATGGCGATTCCATTCTTTATGTTAGCCGGTGAGGCAATGAATCGCGGGGGATTGTCAATGCGTATTGTTAATATGGCGATGACAATGGTCGGACATATCAAGGGTGGCCTTGGTTATGTTGCAATTATCGCGGCCGTACTTTTTGCAAGTTTATCTGGATCTGCAGTTGCTGATACAGCAGCTCTTGGTGCTGTACTAATTCCGATGATGGTTAAGGCTGGTTATGATAAAAATCGTTCAAGCGGACTAATTGCAGCAGGTGGAATTATTGCTCCAATCATCCCTCCAAGTATTGGATTTATCATTTTTGGTGTTGCAAGTGGTGTTTCGATTACAAAGCTATTTATGGCTGGAATCGTGCCTGGTCTTTTGCTAGCTGTAGGATTGACAATTGCCTGGGGTATAGTAGCTCGTAAAGATAACGTAGCAGTGCAACCTCGTGCTTCTGCGAAAGAAATTTTCAAATCTCTTCGTGAGGGTATATGGGCACTTTTTCTTCCGGTTATTATTATCGGAGGATTGAGATTTGGTTTATTTACACCAACAGAGGCAGCAGTAGTTGCTGCTGTATATGCATTAATCATTGGTCTAGTAGTCTACCGTGAAATGAAAGTAAGTGAATTATTTGATGCACTGGTACATTCAGCAAAAATGACAAGCGTTGTTATGTTTTTAGTAGCAGCAGCACTAGTTTCATCTTGGCTAATTACGGTAGCTAATTTACCAACAGCAGTCATCACTATGTTGGAACCGTTTTTAGATAACCCGCTTCTACTATTAATAATGATTAACTTATTAGTCATTCTGATCGGTACAGCAATGGATATGACACCGACAATTCTAATTCTAACGCCTGTCTTAATGCCGCTTGTTGTTGCAGCAGGTATTGACCCTGTTTACTTTGGAGTTCTATTTATTCTAAATAACGCAATCGGTTTACTTACACCTCCAGTTGGTACAGTCTTAAACGTAATGTGTGGTATTAGTAAAATCAGTATGGAAGATATCATGAAAGGGATTTGGCCATTCTTACTTGTCCAAGTATTAATACTAATCCTATTAATCATTTTCCCTTCACTGGTATTAGTTCCACTTGAATGGTTTACTTCTTAAAATACAAAACGATTAATCATGATTATTAAAGCTAGATTTATAAATTAAAAGGAAAATGGGGGAATTAAGATGAATAAATGGCTAAAACGTTTTACTGCTGGAGTTATCCTTCCGGCTGTCTTGCTTCTAAGTGCATGCAACAGTGTAACTCAAAATGAAAGCGCCGAAACTTCTAAAGACGGTATACAATCAAGAACGATCAAAGCCGGAATCGGAAATAGTGAATCACATCCTCAAGGGCAAGGCATGGTGAAATTTGCAGAACTTCTAGAGGAAAAAAGTGGCGGAAAAATGAAAGTCCAAAACTTTTTTGATGCAACTCTTGGTGATGATATAAAAATGACTGAAGCTCTCCAAGCAGGTTTACAGGAAGTAACGGTCCCATCAACCTCTCCATTAGTTGGGATGATTAAAGAGTATGGCATTTATGACTTCCCGTTTGTTTTTCAAAGTGAAGAAGAAGCTTACACTGTTTTAGATGGAGCAGTTGGCCAAAAATTATTAGATAAATTACCTGAGCACGATTTAGTAGGTCTTGGATACTGGGAAAATGGCTTCCGAAATTTAACAAATAGCAAACATCCTGTTGCAACTGCTGAAGATTTTAAAGGACTTAAAATTCGGACGATGCAAAATGAAGTCCACTTAAAGGCCTTTTCAAAGCTAGGAGCAAATCCATCTCCTATGGCATTTTCTGAAGTATTTACAGCATTAGAATCAGGTACTGTTCATGGTCAAGAAAACCCACTAGCAACAATCACAACCCAAAAATACAATGAAGTACAAGATTACTTGAGTCTAACAAAACATGTTTATACCCCATTTGTCTTTCTTGTTAGCAAGAAGTTTTGGGATGGGTTGTCAGAAGAAGAACAAAAGATTATGAGCGAAGCTGTTCGAGAGGCTGGAGAATACCAACGTGCTCTTAGTCAAGAAGAAAATAAAAAAGCACTTAAACTTTTAGAAGAGGCAGGAATGAAAATTAACGAAGTTTCTTCGGAAGAAGCAACAAAAATGAAGGAAATTATTCAACCAGTTACAGATGAGTTTGCTAAAAAATATGGAGAAGATCTCGTTGAAGAAATGATGAAAGAAGTAGAAAAAGTACGTGGTAATTAAACAAGCTTGAGATTTAATATGGAGGGAAACATGGATATAATTTCGGAACTTTTACGAGAGATCCCATTACCAAAAATGGTAAAAGTAAAACAAAAATTTCATGCACCTCAGCTCGTGGATGTTGCGAGTGAGGTGCAAAAAGCAATAAAGAAAGCTGGTGTCTTATCAAGAATATCCGATGATGACAATGTAGCAATTGCAGTAGGCAGTAGGGGCGTAGCTGATCTACCCATCCTTGTAAGAGAAACAGTAGCTGCTGTAAAGGAAATAGGAGGAAAACCATTTATTGTACCTGCCATGGGTAGCCATGGCGGGGCTACAGCAGAAGGGCAAATCGATGTGCTACACCAGCTTGGTGTTACTGAAGAAACGGTAGGGGCACCCATAAGATCGTCTTTGGAAGTTGTTAAGCTAGGTGAATTACCAAATGGTCTACCCGTTTATATCGATAAATTAGCTAATGAATCAGATAAAATTATTGTTATTAATCGAATAAAGCCCCACACTGCATTTCGCGGTCCGGTCGAAAGTGGACTAATGAAAATGATCACAATCGGTTTAGGAAAACAAAAAGGTGCTGAAGCCGCCCATGCTTATAGCTTTAAGTATATGGCAGAACATGTACCTGAGATGGCGAAAATATCAATTGCGAAAGCTCCAATAATATTTGGTCTTGCTACTATTGAGAATGCCTATGATAAACCCGCAAAAATCGTCGCAGTACCAGCGGAAGATTTAGAAAAGGTAGAGCCAGAACTACTATTAGAAGCAAAATCTTTAATGCCAAGGATTCATTTCGATCAGATTGATGTCCTTATCGTAAATGAAATAGGCAAAGATATTTCTGGAGACGGAATGGATCCTAATATAACGGGGAATTTCGCCACTCCTTATGCGACTGGAGGTCCCGATGTTAAACGGACAGTGGTACTTGGACTGACAGAGAAAACACACGGGAACGCAAACGGAATTGGAATGGCCGACATGACCACTAAAGCTGTTATGAATGAAATCAAGTGGGAAAAAGGATATGCTAATGCGCTTACAAGTACCGTAATAGATGTGGTGAAATTGCCAATGTGTCTAGATACTGAGGAATTGGCTGTTAAAGCTGCAATTAAAACATGTCATGCATTTGATTTAACAAAAGTAAGAGTCGTAAGAATTAAAAACACGTTAGAAATTGATGAGATTTGGATATCTGAAAGCATGATAGAAGAGACAGAAAACAATAAAAATTTAGAGGTACTATCAGAACCTGAAGAATTAGTATTAAATTAGTAACTCATTAGATTTAATTGAATTAATAGCTTGTTAGATTTCATTATGAATATGAAAGGAAGTAATCTAATGACTCACTTATATCCACTCATTGATAATGAGGTAAACCCTTACAGAGACAATGTACAGGGAAAAGCAAATGAACCGATTACGGTTGCGAGTTTGTTAGACCGAGCAAAAATGACGCTTGGTCCTACATATGAAGGTGGAAAGCCCGACTGGACACTTGAAGAAATTTATATGAGGCTAGAACGAAATGCGCCACGTATTGCAATCATAGGCGGTTCATCAGATCATCCAGCCCATATTATGGATTATCAAACTTCAGCAAGAGCAGCAATTCGGATTTGGCAAAACGGGGGAGTACCGTTTTACTTTTCGACACCTGTTATGTGCGACGGTACAGCTCAAAGTAATCAAGGAATGAGTTACTCATTACAAAGCCGAAACGCAGTTGCCCAAATGGTGGTTAATCAACTTGAAGCACACAGTTACCATGGAGCATTTGTTATACAAGGTTGTGATAAGCAGCCACTTGGTGTTGTCAGTGCCCTTGCACATGTTGACCGTTTACGCCGCAGCAGAGGCGAAGCTCCCTTTTTCGCTACATTTGCACCAGCTCATGTATTAGAAGGTGGCACAATTCCTGCTGATGTATATGAAGAATTAGAAGCACTGGCGAAAAAAGCAGAAATGGAAGGTGCAGCAGATATAGCATTAGATTTGCGCGATACGATGGCATATATTTTGCAATGCTCCTCAAATACAGCGTTTCAAGGTGTATTTGAAAGAGCTTTAGAAAGGGGGACTATCACGAAAGAGCAACATAAATATTTTGAAATGCGACTTGCTGTTGCTACTTGTGACGGTCAAGGAGGCGTATGTGCCTTTAATGGAACCGGTAATAGCTCTCGTCATTTAGTTGCTGGCATGGGACTGGTTCATCCAGCTGTTGAGCTTTTAACAGATCCCCCGACACAACGCCAAATTAATGCCGTGCTAGACAGTTTTGAAAGTATGATTAACAACGAAACCTATGGGGTATCCAACATCGTAGCTGCAAATATAAAAAATGCTATACGGATACACAGCGCTAGCGGAGGTTCGACGAATTTAATGATGCATATCGTCTCTGCAATGCTTTATGCAGGTTACAAATTCAGTTTGTGGGATCTTGATAGCATTCATCATTCACATCCGATTCCGGACTTATTTGACTACAGCCTAATAGAAGGACGTGATATTTATTCACTTGCAATGCAATGTTGCAGTGGCACAAGCCGTGGAATGGAAACCCTTTTTTATGAACTCATGGAAAATGGCGTGCCAATGGACCAGGATGCACCTACTGTGGCTACAAAAACATGGAGAGAACGATTGAAGATTACTCGTAGCCTAAAAGCAGAAAATGTAAAAGACAATAAAGTCATTCTATCAACACCTCGCCGTAGCTTTAGCGGAGTTGATGTATTAAAGGGGAACTTTTTTGAAAGCGCAGTTGTAAAAATTAGTGGAATGCCTACTCCACAGCTGGATCAATTCGACGATAAGCTTGCATTTACTCTATATTATGAAAATGAGGATGATGCAAATAAATCCCTGCTAAATTCTAATATATTAACTGAAATTAAAGAACAAAAGCTGTTCCCGCATGATCGTTTACTTGCAACACTTAAATACAATTCTGAGCAAGAATGGACTCTTCTTAAAGATGCAACATATGATGAATTATTCGACAAAATGGCTGAAAAAGGAACGATGAAAATTGCCGTTATCATTGCAGGACAGGGGCCAGTCGCATTTGGAATGCCGGAAATGTTTACTCCGATGCAGCACATTAATGCGAATCGAGTGTTGAAGAAACTTGCTACAATTATTAGCGATGGGCGCTACTCAGGTGTTACATATGGAGCTGCTATCGGACATATGACACCTGAAGCGTATGAGGGTGGGGGCATCGGTTTCCTTCAGACAGGTGATATTGTCCATCTTCAGCTTCGCAATCGTCGAATTGATTTTATTGATAGTGAACTACTTCTTAATGGAAACATAGTGCATAATTTTTCGAATCAGTTAAAGCGAGAAAGGGAAGAACTTGTAACAGAACGAAAGCAGCGAATGAAAAAACGTCAGAAATTAGTAGCTGCTAGTAATCGGTTGTATGGACATTCAGATGCAGCAAACGGAGTTGTTCCAATTGCTATCATTGAAGATGCAACCTTTGATTATGAAAAAGATATTCTTCTTCAGGAAACAAACATAGTAATAAAGTAAGGATTATTCGTTATAAAAAATCTGAATAATTAGTATATAAAAAAAGGTAAAGGGCTGAGGAACAATGCCTATTATTCAATCAGTGGAAAGAGCATTGAAAATACTAGATTTATTTGATGAGCATGATCAAGAATTAACGATTACAGAGATTAGTAAACAATTGAACTTGCATAAAAGTACAGTGCATTCTCTTTTAAAAACGTTACAGTTACACCACTATATATCACAAACTGAAGAAAATGGGAAATATTCGCTCGGTCTAAAATTATTAGAACGAGGGAATATGGTGGTAAGCCATCGTGATTTACGAAATGTTGCAAGGAAACATCTTGAAAGGCTTTCAGCAACCACAAATTTAACTATTCACCTTGTCATTTTAGACGGGCAGGAAGGTGTTTATATTGATAAAGTTGAAGGCAAAGGGGTTACGGTTTTGTATTCCCGTATCGGCAGGCGTGTTCCGATTCATAGGAGTGCTGTAGGGAAATCGCTAGTTGCAACTAAGTCGAATCGTGAGCTTGATTTACTTTTAGAAGGTTATCAATTTACAAAGTCCACTGAAAAATCAATAAGTACAAAAGAACAATTTTTATCAGAAATCGAAAAGGTACGACTTGCCGGATATTCAATTGATAACGAAGAAAACGAACAAGGCATATTTTGTCTTGCAGTTCCTATAAAAGATTATTCCGGTAATGTAATTGCTGCTGTGAGCATGTCTATGCCGGCAACGAAAATAAATCAAGAAACACTTGAAAATTATGTCGGCATTTTAAAAAAATGCAGCGATAAAATTTCACATGAACTTGGATATGAATATCAAAAAATATAAGATGACAATTTACATTGAGGAGGAAAGTAGACAATGAGAATTATTCGATATTTAAAAGGAAGTGAGAAACAACTTGCAGTAGTAATCAATGAAAACCAAGTGGTTGACCTTCCATTTACAGATTTTATGTCCTTGATTGAAACGGCACGTCAAATTGATAAAACTCCATTTGATATTATAAAACAAAAGATTAACGAAGGAGACAGACAACCACTATCTGGACTAAAATTAACGACACCAATTGATGCACCGGAAGTATGGGCATCTGGAGTCACGTATAAAAAAAGCAAAGAAGCACGTAATTACGAAGCAACACAAGGTAAGCTTGACCGCCAAACATTTTATGACAAAGTTTATGATGCAGTTCGTCCCGAAATTTTCTTTAAATCAACAGCAGCTAGAACAGTTGGCCCTAACGATCCAGTTTATTTAAGATCTGATTCAAACTGGCAAATTCCAGAGCCTGAGTTGGGACTTGTTTTAGATAAAAATGGCGAAGTGCTTGGATACACAATTGGAAACGATATGAGCTGCAGAGATATTGAAGGTGAAAACCCTCTTTACCTGCCACAAGCAAAAGTATGGAAAAATTCTTGCTCAATTGGACCTGCTATTTTATTAAAGGAGGCTGTAGCAGATCCATACGAATTTAAGATTATTTGCAGAATATATCGTAATGATGAAAAAGTATTCGAAGGTGAAGCACATGTCAATCAATTAAAACGCACTCTTGATGAGCTTGTTCATTACTTAATACTCGACAATGAAATCTTTGCAGGAACAGTCCTACTAACAGGTACTTGTATTGTTCCACCAAATGAATTTACTTTATTGGATAAAGATAGCATTGAAATTGAAATTCCAGGTATCGGCACATTAATTAATCCGGTCGTTAAAAGTGAAAAAGTAAGTCAAGTGAATTAAAGGGAGAGAAATAAATGAGCAAATATAAAACCCTTTTATTACATGCAAATGATAGTGTTGCTGTCGCCTTATCAGATATCCCTTCACAGTCTGTAGTCACTGTGAAGTCAGACGGAAAAGACATTGAGGTGACAATCCTAGAACCAATACGCTTCGGTCATAAATTTGCAGTTAAAGAAATTAAACAAGGTGAAAACATTATGAAATATGGAGAAATAATTGGAGCAGCAGTTGTGGCGATTCAACAAGGGGAACATGTTCATGTCCACAATTTAGAAGGGAAAAGAGGAAGAGGTGACAAAATTGCTAAATGAAAAGATGCAGTTTTGGGGGTATCGTCGTCCAGATGGTAGAGTAGGTGTTCGTAACCATGTTCTCATCTTACCAACGATTACATGTGCAACACAAACAGCTCAACGTGTAACAGAGCTAGTAAGTGGTACGGTAACATTTATTCATCAGCATGGTTGTGCCCAAGTAGGTTCAGATTACGATCAAACTGCTAGAACGTATGCAGGATTGGGGATGAATCCAAATGTATATGGTGTTATTGTACTAGGACTAGGCTGTGAAACACACCAAGCACATCGCATCGGTGATGAAATCGCAAAATGTGGCAAACCTGTGCAAACGGTATCAATACAAGAACATGGAGGCACGCTGCAAACGATAGCCGAAGTAGCAAAGATTGCGGTGAAAATGGTGCAAGATGCTTCCATGGTTCAACGGGAGTTATGTGATTTTAGTGAATTAATTGTAGGTACAGAATGCGGAGGTTCGGATGCATGTTCCGGTCTATCCGCTAACCCAGCAGTTGGACGTACTAGCGATTTGATTGTCGAACAAGGGGGAACAGCGATTTTAGCGGAAACGACTGAATTGATTGGTGCAGAGCATTTGCTTGCAAATCGTGCTGCAAACGATCAAGTAGCAAAAAAGGTGTATTCAATCATTAAAATGATGGAAAATCGCTCCATACAAATGGGTGTTGATATCCGAACTGGGAATCCTAGCCCAGGCAATATAGAAGGTGGTCTCAGCTCATTAGAAGAAAAATCTCTCGGTGCTGCGACAAAATCAGGCACATCAAGGTTAGAGGAAGTTATTGACTATGCACAGACACCAACGAAAAAAGGGTTAGTCTGGATGGATACTCCAGGACATGACATTGAACAATTGACGGGTATGGTCGCAGGAGGCGCACAAGTTGTACTATTCACAAGTGGACGCGGAACACCTACTGGTTCACCGATTACTCCTGTTATTAAAATTTCAACTAATACCCAGATGTTTGATCGTATGAACGAAAACATGGATCTTGATGCGGGTACGATTATTGATGGCAAGGAAACGGTGTCAGAAGTTGGTTTGAGAATCATGATGGAAATTCAAACAGTAGCAAATGGTAAATTGACTAAAGCGGAAATTTTGAAACAGCATGACTTTGGCATTTGGCGAATTGGTCCTACATTTTAAAAAAAGGAGTGAAGGGATATGACAACATCTTTAAAAACAAAAACGTATTCCAACTATATTAATAACGAATGGGTTGAATCTGATTCTGGAAAAACGATGGCGAGCATCAATCCTGCTACGAAAGAAATAGTAGGATACGTTCAAAGTTCAACAGTAAATGAATTAAACAATGCTGTTACTGCAGCGTACAATGCGAAAAAGGAGTGGCGCAAATTAGGGCAGGCGGCTCGCGGTCAGCTTTTATTTAAAACAGCGAATATTCTAGAAGAAAACCTTGCTGAAATTGCTGAGACACTTACGAGAGAAATGGGGAAAACACTTCCTGAAGCAAAAGGTGAAACAGAAAGAGGTATTGCTATTCTTCGCTACTATGCTGGTGAAGGGATGAGAAAAGATGGAGATGTTATTCCATCATCTGATAAAGATGCTCTTATGTTTACAAAACGCACTCCGCTTGGCGTTGTTGGCGTCATTACACCATGGAATTTTCCGGTTGCTATTCCTATATGGAAAATTGCTCCTGCACTCGTCTATGGAAATACAATCGTGTTCAAGCCTGCCAGCGAAGCAGCAGTTACTGCAGCAAAAGTTGTTGAATGCTTTGAAAAGGCCGGATTCCCAGAAGGTGTCATTAACTTTGTAACAGGATCTGGTTCAGTGATTGGCCAGAGTCTAATTGACCATCCTAAATTAAATGCAATAACATTTACTGGTTCAGAAAGTGTTGGACATGAAGTTGCAAAATCAGCATCTGTTAGAGGAATAAAATTCCAGCTTGAAATGGGCGGAAAAAACCCTGTTATCGTTACAAACGATGCAAACCTAAATCAAGCTGTTGAAGCTGTTATTAGTGGTGGGTTCCGTTCTTCTGGTCAAAAATGTACAGCATCAAGTAGAGTTATTGTGGAATCAGCTATCTATGAGGAATTTAAAAATAAGCTAATTGAAGAAACAGAAAAAATCACGGTAGGGAACGGACTAAACGATGGCATCTGGATGGGACCATGCGCTAGTGAAATTCAGTTCAATACTTTTAAAAAATACATTGAAATCGGAAAACAAGAAGGTGCAAAACTTGTCCATGGTGGTGAAGTATTAACAGGAGGCGACTATGACAATGGCTTCTTTGTTACACCGGCTATTTTCGACGAAGTAACAACTGAGATGAGCATTGCTCAAGATGAAATTTTTGGTCCAGTAATTTCACTTATTAAAGCGAAGGACCTTGAAGAAGCTTTTTCATTTGCAAACAATACGAAATACGGTTTAAGTGCATCTATTTTTACAACAAATATTAGCTCTATTCTCGAATTTATCGATGAAATTGAAGCAGGTCTTGTCCGCATTAACGCTGAAAGCGCAGGGGTAGAACTTCAAGCACCATTTGGAGGTATGAAAGCATCTAGTAGTGGCTCACGCGAACAAGGAGAAGCAGCAAAAGAATTTTTTACAGCAATCAAAACCGTATTTATTAAAGGCTCTTAAGTAATTTTATAGGAGATTCTGAATGTTGGAATCTCCTATAAAATTAGAGGTGTACTATGAAAATATCAAAAATTTCACTATTCAAAGTTCCTCCGAGGTGGCTTTTTATAAAAATTGATACTGACGAAGGCATTTCTGGTTGGGGAGAACCTGTTGTTGAAGGAAGAGCTGATACAGTTAAAGCAGCTGTTATGGAACTGACTGATTATTTAATTGGACGCAAACCCAAATGATATTGAAGATATTTGGCAGACTTTGTATCGTGGTGGATTTTACCGAGGCGGTCCAATATTAATGAGCGCCATTTCCGGGATTGAACAGGCTTTATGGGAAATAAAAGGAAAATATTTTAACATACCCGTCTATCAGATGCTTGGAGGGAAAGCACGGCAAAAAATAAAGGTGTATTCTTGGGTTGGTGGGGATCGACCAGCTGATGTTGTTGCTGCTGCAAAAGATAAACAAAATCAAGGCTTCTTGGCGGTCAAAATGAATGCCTCAGAAGAAATGAACTACATTGATGATTTTTCAAAAGTAGAAGCAGTCATTGAAAGGGTTGCTTCAATTCGTGAGGCTGTCGGTAAAGACTTTGGCATTGGTGTTGATTTTCATGGACGCATTCATAAAACGATGGCCAAAACAATTGTTAAAGAACTGGAACCTTTTAGACCTATGTTTATTGAAGAACCTGTTTTGCCAGAAAACAATGAAGCTCTTCGTGATATTGCGATGCACACGACTTGTCCGATAGCAACAGGTGAAAGAATGTATACCCGCTGGGACTTTAAACAACTTCTTCATGATGGATATGTTGATATTATTCAACCGGATCTTTCACATACAGGTGGATTTTTAGAAGGGAAGAAAATCGCTGCTATGGCAGAAGCTTATGATGTTGCGATTGCGCCACATTGTCCGCTCGGTCCGATGACTCTTGCTTCGTCTATTCACTTAGATGCATCGACGCCAAACTTTGTTATTCAGGAACAGAGTTTAGGTATTCATTATAATGAAGGAATAGATATTTTAGATTATATAAAAAATCCAGAAGTCTTTAACTATAAAAATGGTTATGTGAGTATTTCTGATAATCCTGGTCTTGGACTTGAAATAAATGAAGAAAA
The DNA here is from genome assembly GCF_036962705.1 of Bacillus sp. JJ1562. Lineage (NCBI taxonomy): Bacteria > Bacillati > Bacillota > Bacilli > Caryophanales > Bacillaceae > Bacillus > Bacillus sp. JJ1562. The sequence continues at coordinate 266,801 of NZ_JBALOQ010000022.1, read as the reverse complement.
AGTAAAGCAGGCGGCCGAAATAGGGCATTATTGGAAAAATCCAATCTGGCGCCATGAAGACGGTAGTATCGCCGAATGGTAATCACAGAGGGGAGAGTTAATATGAAATTTCATGGTATTATCCCACCGATCGTCACCTTATTTGACGAAGCTGGGAATATTGATTTGGATCTGAATAAGCGATACATTGATGAGTTAATTTCTCTAAATATTCATGGAATTTTGTTGCTAGGAAGTTCAGGTGAGTTTTCATCATTGACATCTGAAGAACGAAAGCTTTACATACGTGAAATGATTAAGCACATCAATGGCCGTGTACCGGTAATGGTTGGCGTAGGCCATACCGCATTAAAAGAAGTACATGAATTAACTTCCTATTCAGAAGCACAGGGTGCAGACGGAGTTCTTGTCGTGAACCCTTTCTACTGGAAACTTACAGACGAACAATTGTATCGTTTTTATTCTAATGTTGCTGAGAATACTGAGCTTCAAGTATATATATATAACATTCCTCTTTTAACAGGACAAAATCTATCTATAGAGTTAATCAAAAAACTAGCTGAATCGTACTCAAATATTGCAGGTATTAAAGAAACAGTCAGTGATCTTGGACACATTCGCCAAGTAATTAAAGAAACCAAAAAAGTTCGCAGTGATTTTCAAGTCTTCTCTGCATTTGACGATCATTTGCTGCCAGCCCAAATGATCGGCGCAGCAGGTAGTATCAATGGATGCTCTGCCTTCGCGCCTGAAATATCTGTTGATCTATATACTTCATATCAAAAAGGTGATTTTGCAGTGGCTCAGAAAAAACATCAATTGATTACAGAGCTTATGGATGTGTACACATATTGTCCGACCTTTTTTACTCAAATGAAAGAAGCTGTTCATCAGCGTTGGTTCAATATTCCAGCAGGACACCGCGCACCATGTGATGTTTTCCCTGCTGATTTGCGTGATAATGTGGCAGGTCTTATTAAAAAAATACAAGTTTCATGTGCTATGCCTAGAGTCTAACTACTTAGTCAAAAAAGTACTCCAAAAAGTTTTTTAAAGAAAAAATGGGAGAAGGAGTTAAACTATGAAACAATCTCGTGAATTACTAAAAAAATTAGGTTATCCCACTACTGATCTATGTGAGCTTCCGACATCAACTAAAAGATTTCCAGACGGTGCGCAATACCGGATTGAACTTCCTAGTGTAGAAGGGCCGGTTGCCTTAAAAGAAACATTAAAAGAAATTGATCGTCTTGGATTAACAATTCACAGGATTTCTCAAGGAAGCGGTATTATGCTGCAGACAGATGAAGAAATAAAAGAAATGTGTAAACTAACCGCTGAACGTGGCATTGAATTAAGTTTGTTTGTCGGTCCCCGCGGTTCATGGGATGTAAGTGCAGGACCTCTTACATCTGGAGGCAAATCACAAGGAATTCGCCACGAAGGTGCAGACCAACTTGTTTATGCAATGGAGGACTTAAAAAGAGGGGCAGAACTAGGTCTGCGAGGTGCCTTAGTTGCAGATGAAGGATTATTGCTATTAACGAAAGAAATGAAAAAAAACGGTCAGCTTCCACAGGATTTTGTAGTAAAAGTTTCGGTTCAAATGGGAGCAGTTAATCCAGTATCCGTAAAATTAATGGAAGATATCGGTGCTGATACTTATAACGTTCCACCAGGATTAACACTTCCTAAACTTGCTGCGATTCGACAAGCTATCGATATTCCGATTGATTTGTATGTTGAAGTTCCTGATAATTTTGGAGGATTTCTCCGTTATTATGAAATACCTGAAATCATTCGAGTGTTGGCACCGGTCTATATCAAATTTGGCCTACGTAATCATCCGGATGTTTACCCTTCAGGTAAACAATGGGAAAGTACAAACATCTCACTTGTTCAAGAACGGGTTCGTCGTGCATCGATTGGTATACAGATGATTGAACGTTATTATCCAGAAGCAATAACATCAGAGTTAGGTGCGGAGGGACTAGGTATTGCGAAGGTTCATAAAACAGCAATGAACTAATTGTTTTTTTCACGAAACGTTATTGATTCTTTCTTATTATATTTAAGGAGTTGAGCCTAATGGCATTTAAAGTCCTGTTAACGGATTATGAATTTGAAAATTTGCAATATGAAGAAGAAATCTTTCAAAAAAGCGGATTGGACATTGAGTTCATTAAAGAACAATGCAAAACGGAAGAGGAAGTCATAGAAAAAGCGAATGATGTTGATGCCATTTTAAATCAATACGCTCCAGTCACAAGACGGGTAATTGAGACACTTCAACACACAAGAGTTATTTCCCGTTACGGTGTTGGAGTTAATACGATTGATCTAGATGCAGCAAAAGAAAAAGGCATTACTGTAACAAATGTTCCCGATTATGGAATGGAAGAGGTATCAAATCATGCTTTAGCACTTTTGCTATCATGGGCACGAAAAGTCACATTATTAAACAATGATGTTAAAAAAGGAAACTGGGATTTTAAATTATGTGTGCCAATCCATAGATTTAATGAGCAAATAGTCGGTGTCCTAGGTTTTGGTCGAATTCCCCGTCGTTTTATAGAAAAGGTAAAACCACTAGGCTTTAAAATAGCTGCCTATGACCCTTTTGTATCTGCCGAAGATATGTCTGCTCTGGGTGTTGAGAAAATGGATCTTGATGACATAATTCGTCAAGCAGATTATTTGTCAGTACATGTGCCGCTGATTGCTGATACGTACCATTTAATTAATAAGGAGCGCTTATTACAAATGAAGAGCAATGCGGTCATTATTAATACAGCAAGAGGCCCAATAATTGATGAAAGAGCACTTGCTGACGCACTGGAAAAAGGAATCATAGCAGGTGCAGCACTTGATGTAACAGAAGAAGAACCAATCAGAGGTGACAGCCCGCTACTTAAGATGGATAACGTCATAATCACACCTCACAGTGCTTGGTATTCAGAGGAGGCTATGATTGAGTTGCGTCAAAAGGCTGCAAATAATATCGTTCATGTTTTAAGCGGGACAAAAACACCATACGCATTGACGTAAAGTATATGATTTTATGAAAATAGTAAATTTTCTAAGGCATTAAAGCTTGGGGATTTAATTGCAAAGAGTACATCTCCTGAGTGGGTATGGGTCTTAGCCCTAAAGTATGGCTAAAAATTGGAGATCGAAGTGATATAACAATTGAAAAGATCGCTACTCTATCTTATGAGTAAAATAACTGCGAAAAGTGAAAGAAGATGATAAACATGGATGTTGTAACAATTGGCGAAACCATGACATTATTTACTCCAAATGAAGTTGGCCCGCTTCGTCACGCCCGTTCTTTTTCCATGAAATTTGGTGGTGCAGAATCTAATGTTGCAATTGGTTTAAGCCGACTGGGACACAGATCCCGTTGGATCAGCCGGCTTGGTAAAGACGAATTCGGTGATGCCATGGAAGCGTTTATAAGAGGAGAGGGTGTAGATGTCTCTTTTGTGACACGTGACGATGAGGCACAGACTGGCGTCTTTTTCAAGGAATTTAGACGACCGAAAGATACTCGGGTTTATTATTACCGGAAGAATTCCGCTGCTAGTAAAATGACAGCTGATTTACTTCCTGAAGAAGCAATAAAAGATGCCGCATACCTTCATCTAACAGGTATTACACCCGCCTTAGGTGAATCGTCTCGCTCGATACTTGACAAAGCTATTCGTATTGCAAAAGAAAATTGTACAAAAATAGTGTTTGATCCAAATATTCGCTTACAGATCTGGACGAATGAATACGAGGCAAGACACTTTTTAAAAAAGTACGCTTCTGAATGTGATTATGTTCTTCCAGGTATTGCTGAAGCCGAATTTTTATTCGGTCCACATACCCCCGAGCAGTTTGTAGATCTATTTCATGATTTAGGTGCTGAAACGGTTATGATGAAATTAGGAAAAGATGGTTCTCTTATTTCATCTTCAACGACGTCAAAAACATATGTGCCAGGCTTTGTAGTAGAACGAGTTGTAGATCCGATTGGGGCAGGTGATGCTTTTGCAGCAGGTGTATTATCCGGATTCCTTGAAGGACTATCACATGTAGAAGCAGCAAGAAGAGGAAACGCAATGGGAGCGCTAGTAACGATGGTGAATGGTGATGTAGAAGGATTGCCTAATCGTGCCGATCTGGATTTGTTTATAAATGGTTGTAAAGAGGACGTTACAAGGTAGGAAGGAGCAAATATCTTGACTAAATTAGTAGAACTGAAAAAAGGCAAGCTGGTTGCTGTCATTCGTGGTGCAGGTCCAGATCAAATTGTTCCGATTGCTCGTGCTCTGAAAGAAGGAGGCATTCGAACAATCGAGATTACTGTTGAGACCCCTAAAGCATGTCATTTAATTGAGAGAGTAAAGGAAGAATTCGGTGATCAAATCATAGTAGGTGCCGGAACAGTATTAGATCCAGAAACTGCACGTAATACTATAATGGCTGGAGCGGAATTTATATTTTCACCAACAGTCAATACTGAAACAATTAAAATGGCAAAACGCTAGGGAATAATCAGCATTCCAGGTGCGTTTACACCCACAGAGATACTGACTGCTTACGAGCATGGGGCTGACTGTATAAAAATATTTCCAGCAGATGCCCTAGGAGTAGGATACTTTAAAAATCTTAAAGGGCCGCTTCCACATATTCCGTTAATGCCTACAGGAGGAGTTAATCTAAACAACCTTGCTTCATATTTTGAGGCTGGAGCTGTAGCAGCAGGACTTGGCAGTTCTTTAATTAATCCTTCAAATTTGATTTCAGATAAAAATTATTTTGAATTAACTGAAACGGCAAGTAAATTCGCATCCATTGCTCAAGAAAGTACTAAAGATAGTGTATTATTTTAATTACGATAATAGTTTACTGACTTTACCCTTACATAATTATTTTTATGTTTTATAATTAACTGCAAATCTAGATGATATATAACATCGATTTGCAGTTTTATTTTTTTAGGTATACTTTCAATAAAAGACGCAGTACCAACCTTCGTCGTCGACGCTCCTGGTGGTAAGGATGAGGAAGCATCTAGTTAGGAGGTAATGCTGTTAAATGTATGTGGTGTGAATCGGAAAAGGCACGTGAAGTTACAAACAGTGTGTTTTGGGAACTCCCGGACGGTACGCGCGCGATTGAAATAACAGAAACACCTAGTGTCAAATGTGAAGCTTGCGGTATTGAATATCAAGAAGAAAGCATCATCAAAGAAATTGAGGACCAACTCATGTTAATCGATACGAAAAAACTTTCAAAAACGGTCCAGTACAAGGAACTCATGGATACACCACGAATTTTAAAGCATAACTATTTCCGCTTTTAGTTGACATGACACGAATCAATGATAAAATGACAAAAAACTGTTTAAAAAGGGTAGGAAGTGGTTGCTATGGGGAAGTCATTTTATCACTATATTGTGAAGTTTCGACAGGCGAAAGCGAAAGATGAGATTAGTCAATTTGCAAATGATGTATATTTGGATCATGGTTTTCCAATTTATTCAAAGGATTACGATGAATTGAGCTCTTATTTGGAGCTAAACGGCCAATATTTGAAAAGTATGTCCATTTTCGATAAAGCCTGGGAGCTTTATGTAAATGAAGATTAACTTTATTTTGCAGAATTGCTGAATAAAGTTAAAGCCTCCGGCGGATGCCACAGATTTTCA
>NZ_JBALOQ010000022.1:171126-261056 GCF_036962705.1 Bacillus sp. JJ1562 | reverse complement strand
AGGCGCATTTGATTATTGACCACCGAGATGAAGATTCTCGGTGGTTTTTGCTGTTTTTAAAGGGGGAGGAGCGCTCAGCTTTTGACTCAATCTCCATTTATGGCTATTAATAAATTTTTATAGCCAATAATTTGTATTTATGGCTGTTATTTTCAATTAATAGCTAATAGATTCAACTTATGGCTATTAACAAATTTTAGAAACAAAGACCTCTAAAACGAACGCCCTCGTCCCCACAAATTTTAGGCTCGCCAGCTCTTAATTTTTCTTATATCACAAGCCCGAATCGAATGCCGTTTTGTAAAAGACTTGCATATACTATCTCACACCCTTCAAATCTACACAAAAGCTAAAGGGATGAGGATATGGATGGTAAAAACAAAAAGCCAAAATACAAAATTGGGGATATTGTCGTTGTTACGTTATATGGAACAGTTGGGTCTGTGACAGAAATCCGAAAACTCGATGGAAATTATCTATATAAAGTAAATAAAGGCGAGGCATTTTACTCAGAATCGGCATTAACATTGCTTTCGGAATACAAAGCAAAGCCGATGGAAATTGAAAATATCGAAATTGAATATAAATATTATTTTGGTGACCTTGTCTTTGTTCAAGGATATGACAATGATGTATTTAAAATTGTCGGGATACACACGGAAATTTGGAGATACAAAGAGGGTGCATGGGAGGATGTGATTTACGAACTAGCGCGAGTGACAGATGGTGAGTGGCTCGAAGCGGGAGAGGATGAGTTGACATTACTTGCAGATTTTGATCAAGCTGAAACATTCCTTCAAAAATATTCGCTGAAGTATTTTGTGAAAAAGAAAAACAAAAATATGGGGATGTATGAAAATATGGATATTTATCGTAAATCCGAAAAAGATCAAATGCGAATCAAAAAAGAGAAAAAAGAAATCATCGACGGCTTGCTTGATGTTTACAACGACTACAAGATCCTGTACGAATTGTTTCAGGATCAGAAATATAAGGACGTTATGGATTTAGCTATGAAAAACTTACAAAAATTTGAGTCTGGGAAAGGTAACGATTAACCTATGAAAAATGCTTGCATTAACACATAAATAAAATAAGGGATCCCCAAAAATAAAATAGTTGAAAATAGTCCTTTTGTTACTTTTCCTAACACATTGTCGAATCCATCTCCGTCAATAAATTCTAGGAATCTGTTTGGCTCTTTAACTTCTTCCTTTACTGGAAATTTTAAGATAACGGCATGCTTTGTCATGTGAACCCCTCCATTAAGCTTGTCCAATATTTATATTTCATCCTATGTATGAATCCTTGAATACATGACTAAAAAATAAAATACATATGAAAATGACATAGGTGATGTTTTTAATACATACATCTAAAGTAAAGGGGGCGATCATGCTGAAGGAAATTGAGGTTGTTATTGATACGGAAGAAATTGCAGAGTTTTTCTATAACGAGCTTGTCCAAAGGGGATTTGCCCCAGGTGAGGAAGAGCTAGAGGAGTTAGCAGACATTACATTTGAATACTTACTTTATAAATGTGTAATTGACGAGGAAAAGGAAGACTAAGTACATATTGGCGACGGGAAACCCCGTCGTTTTTTTATGACAAAAATAATTTCAATTTTATAGAAACCTTTTTCAGGTATAGTCGTATAGTTTTATATCTAAGTTATAGGGGGAATACGATGTCATTATTCAATAAAATTTTTTCAAGTATTGGAATTGGAAGTGCAAGAGTTGATACGAAGATCACTACGGATCAGTTAAGAGCTGGAGAAAAAGTAACAGGTGTTGTTGAGATCGTTGGTGGAAATATGGAGCAGCAAATTGATGAGATTTATTTGTCTTTAATGACAACATATATCAAAGAATCAAACGACAGAAAAATCAATAAGCAAGCAACAATTGAAAAAATAAAAATTGTGGAGCGTTTCACAATTGGCAGTAATGAGAAACATGAAATTCCCTTTTCATTAGTACTTCCGCTTGATACCCCTGCAACACTTGGAAGGACAAAAGTGTGGATTCATACGGGGTTAGATATTAAAAATGCCATTGATCCATCAGATAAGGATTATATTTCTGTTTCACCATCGCCATTAGCTGCAGGTGTATTGAATGCGGTCTATGATTTAGGCTTTAGCCTTCGTAAGGTAGATTGTGAGGCAGCACCCTATCGCCTAAGAAGACGTCTTCCATTTGTTCAGGAATTTGAATTTGTTCCAACAAGTGGCGTTTACCGTGGGAGATTAGACGAAGTGGAAGTCATGTTCTTCCCTCAATCAGACCATAAGCTAGAAGTCATGATGCAGGTAGATAGACGTGCGCGTGGCTTAAGTAGCTTCCTTGCAGAAGCGATGGATATGGATGAGTCTTTTGTCAACTTCACAGTGACTACTGATGATCTACCAACTTTGAAATCAAAAATCAATCAAATTATTAGCCGTTATAGCTAATTCAGTAGGGGTGTCCAGTAAAAGGACACCCCATTTTACTTATTCATTATGCCCTGGACCGTTTTTACGTCCACCTTTAGCAGAAAATTCTTTACCATGTGCAATTTGTTCTGCTTCGATTGCTTCAGGTGGTGTATGGTTATTTTTCTTTGGTGCATTTATACGGTTGCGATGTTTCTTACCCATATTAATCCCTCCAATTATCTAGGCTGAATAAAGCCATCCTTTTCGTTTTTCGATGTGTTTGGTGGATTTCCAATTCCTTTTGTGGTGTTGGTAGCATTTGCATAGTCTACAGCTTGTCGCAATTTTTTGCTCATTTTTTCGTTAGCCAAGTTCGAATTCCCTCCTTCAATTGTTACAACCTTAGTTTTCCCCAGATTTTTGCGTTCATTAAAATTTTTAAGTAGAATGTAATTGTGGTAAGATAACTTAGTGCAATATTTACATAGGAGGAACATAAATGAGTACACATATTGGTGCAAAGCAAGGGGATATCGCTGAAACAATATTACTTCCAGGTGACCCATTGCGTGCAAAATATATTGCAGAAAACTTTTTTGAAAATGTGACATGTTACAATGAAGTGCGTGGAATGCTCGGATTTACCGGTACATATAAAGGAAAGCGCGTATCCGTACAAGGAACAGGAATGGGTGTTCCATCCATTTCCATATACATACATGAATTAATGAATGAATACGGTGTCCAAAACTTAATCCGCGTTGGTACTTGTGGTGCGATTCAGAAAGATGTTAAAGTGCGTGATGTTATTTTAGCGATGACCTCATCAACGAATTCTCAAATGAACCGCATCAATTTTGGAACTGTGGACTTTGCGCCAACAGCCTCATTTGATTTATTAAAGAGAGCGTATGATGCGGGTACTGAAAAAGGACTTAAGCTAAAAGTAGGTAATGTCTTTACAAGCGATGTGTTCTACAATGAAAATGCAGAATTAGAAAAATGGGCACAATACGGTATACTTGCTGTAGAAATGGAAACAACTGCATTATACACATTAGCTGCAAAATTTGGTCGTAATGCATTATCCGTTCTAACGGTTAGTGATCATATTTTAACTGGAGAAGAAACAACAGCGGAGGAACGTCAAACCACATTTAATGATATGATCGAGGTTGCTTTAGAAGCGGCATTGAAAGAATAAATTTTTTTCAGCGGGAGTCAAGCTCCTTTGAAAAAAGTTAAGCCTCCGGCGGATGCCACGATTTTTCAAAGGAACTTTTCAACATTAACTGGCACTATGCCCTTACGAAGCGCAATTTCCAGTAAAAGCCTGATAAAGTGACCGAAGACTAAGAACGCCACCTCCTGTGGCAACGTCTTCGTTGCCCACTTCCTGTGGGCCTAAAAAATCGGGCGCAAATACGCCAAGACGTATTTTATCAAGGGGAAAAGATTTCGGATTTCGAGATTTTTTCCTCTTTTATTAGGGTGATAACTATGAAAAATCGGTTTGTTAAATATGGAGTGACACTTGTAATCGTTCTTTTTGTTGTCTTTTTTGGTTTTAAAATAATCTCACCATCGGAAGTCTATACCGACACCGATGAAGCTGTTAAAAGCCAATTAATTGTGAACGGATTCAAAATAGACTCGATAACGTTTTATGGGAATCAAGTGCTCGCCATGCTTGAAGAAAAAGGTGAAGAAAAGCTTTATATCGGGGATCGCGAGCAATCGACCATTGAAAATGTGAAGCCATGGGCGGATTTTCAGCTTCCGATTAACCCGGATAAAAAGTATCAAGGGGTCGAAGTAAATCCTGATTCCCATCTAATGTATTTATATGGGAAAAAGGAAGATGGTAGTAATTTCATGGAAATTATTAATATTGCGACAAAAGAAACGGTTTCTGAAATCCCATTTGAGGGTTCGGCGGAAATCAGCAATATTAAGTTTAAAAATGGGTACTTGGAAGGAATGCTGTATGCGAAAACGAATCCAGAGAAGCAAAACGCGGAAATCATTTTTAATACAACAGAATTTAACTCTCATATGGATTTGCTTGCAGTGGAGCTACCTTCTAAAAAAGCGACACTCGATTGGGTTGATGCCAATCCTGAACTTGAACATATTGTTTACACCATCAAAGATAAAGGAAAGGTTTCGGCTTATGTTCATGATTTAACAACCAATCAAACGACGCAGCTTACAAAAATAAATGGCGACAAGTTTTTATATGATGGTGAACAACTTGTTGGCTTTAAGTCGAAGAAGGACAAGCTTGCGATTAATGTCTATGAAAACAATCATTCTGAGTCTGCTGAAGATAAGTCATCCGATGCATATGATATCGTCATAAAAAATGGAATCGTGCTTGATCCAGATAAAGAGACGCTAAAAATCGGCTATCACGTTGGCATAAAGGATGATAAAGTGGCTGCGGTTACAAAAGCAACGATTCAAGGTACAACTGAAATCGATGCATATCAAAAAATCGTAAGTCCTGGTTTTATTGATATGCTCTCGTTTAATCCAAGTCCAAATGGAGCGAAATTTAAAATTGGTGACGGGGTCACAACAAATCTATCGATGCACGGGTGTACTGCTGATTTTAATGGATTTTTCGATCAATATGACAAATATCCGACATCTGTAAATTATGGCGGTGCCTTGTATGCGGTTCGCTTACGCTATGAGGCAGGTCTCGGCAATCACGGCACACCAACACAAGAACAAATTGATTATATGGTAAAACGTGCTCGTGAGGAAATTAAGAAGGGTGCTCTCGCTGTAGCGTTTAGTCCTGAGTATTATCCTGGAACTACTCCTGAAGAAATCAAAGCCATCATGAAAGTTGCGAAAGAATACGGGCTAGTTACTCATTTTCATGGTAGACATTCAAGTTTAACAGGTGAGCATACTAGTATTGATTCAGTAAAAGAAGTCCTTGGCTACGCAAGGGAGCTTGATGCACCGGTGCATTTTATGCATCTTCATAGCACAGGTGGTACAGGCGCGATGGATGAAGCACTAGCGCTAATTGAAGAAGCTCGTTCTGAAGGCTATCAAGTCACATACGATGTATACCCTTATGATTCATGGGCGACTAATATTTCGTTTGAACGCATGTCTGGAGACTGGCAATCGCGTTTTGGCATTACTTATTCCGATATCCAAGTTGCTGGAACAACTGAGCGACTTACAGCCGAAACTTTTCCGAAGTATCGTAAGAAAGGCGGAATTGTCATCGTCGATGCAATGGATGAAAAAGAGCTGATTCAAGCACTTCAGGTTGATCATAGTATGATTGGCAGTGATGCAACAATGGATAATGAGTTTAATCATCCGAGAGGAGCGGGAACTTTTTCAAGATTTATTGGGCGATATATTCGTGATCTTGATGTTCTGCCACTTATGGAAGGAATGAAGAAAATTACCATTCATTCTGCAAGACAGCTTGAAGACATTGCTCCGGCGATGTCAACCCGAGGTAGACTCCATGAAGGGGCCACAGCTGATATTACCGTTTTTGATTACCATGAAATCATTGACACAGCAACAGCAGAAAAACCTGCTTCTTTATCAAAGGGCGTTGACTATGTCATCGTATCTGGTAAAATCGCCAAAGATGATACCGGGGTTCTAACCCAAGTAAAAAATGGTCAACCGATTATTGGTGTATTTGAATAAATGCAAGTGGATGCTTTTTACAGTCTTAATCACTTCGTATCAGTAGATACTTTTAAAGAGGTGATTTTATCATGAATCATGAGAAGGATTTTGATCGAGATCATGACCGTGAGGATGCGCTCACAGACGATGCCTTAAAGGGAATTCTGGAGACAGCCTATTCAGCAGAATCTGAATTAATGCGACGCTACTTGATTACCTCTGAACGTATTTCTAACGATGATGAACTAAAAGAAAGACTCGCCAATTTCGCGGAAGGAAATGCGAAACGGACAAAACAGCTCCAAAATGAAATTGAAAAATTGCACTAAACGCTAGCCACGGAGGACATCTTCGTGGCTATTTGTATACATGAATTTTTTGATAATTGATTAAGCTAATTGAAAACAATTATGGAGGTGTAACAATGCCTGAGTTGCCAGAAATGGAGACATATAAAAACCTCATTCAGTTGAAATTAGCAGGACATACGATTAATGCCGTTGAGGTAAACCGTGAAAAATCGATAAACAGCTCAGTTGCCGATTTCACAAACGAACTTATCGGCAATAAAATTACCCAAATTCATCGACGAGGGAAACATCTCATTTTTGAGCTCGCCAGTGGTAAAAAACTACTGCTCCATCTCATGCTGGGTGGCCTAATGTATATTGAAAAAGATGCGGACACTATTTCAAGGACAAAGCAGGTTATTATCAGTTTCGCTTCTCAAAGTCTTACTTTTATCGGACTTCGGCTGGGTTATTTACATCTCCTTACTCCAAAAGAAATTGAAGAAGAATTAACTAATTTAGGTCCAGAGCCACTTGAACCAAGTTTTACAATCCAGGCCTTTCAAAAATTAGCCGAAAACAAAAAAGGGAAAATTAAAACAGCGTTACTTGATCAGCAATTTATTGCTGGAATCGGTAATCGGTACTCTGATGAAATTTGCTTTGCTGCTAAAATTTTGCCGACTCGAATTGTAGATTCACTTGACAATGCTCAGCTACAGAAGCTACATTCATCGATTCAATCTGTTTTACAGGAAGGAATTCGTTATGGTGGATACATTGATTTGCCCCTTTTTAAAGGAGATCAACTTACAGGTGGCTTCGAAGAAAAATGTAGGGTATATAATCGAGAAGGGGAGCTATGTGTTCGCTGTGGTGCGGTAATTGTAAAGAAAGAATTGTCTTCTAGGAAAACATTTTTTTGTGCAAATTGCCAAATCTGAAAAATATACTTGATTATCATGGTGATTAATGGCTATTCTATAGGAGAATGAAAATTAGAAAGAGGGATAAAACATGGCAGAAAAAACTTATACAATTACAAGTGATGCTGGCTTACATGCTAGACCGGCTACAAAGCTCGTACATAAAGCAAGTCAATATCAATCAGAAATTACACTTAGCTTTAACGGAAAATCAGTAAACCTTAAATCAATTATGGGTGTAATGTCTTTAGGTGTACCAAAGGGCTCTCAAATTGTGGTACAAACTGAAGGAAATGATGCAGATGCTGCATTAGAAGGAATCGAATCTGTACTAAAAGAAGAAAACTTAGGTGAATAAAAAAGAAAAGTACAAGGTGCCCGTTCATCGGTGATAAGCATAAGAAAAACGCTGACAGAAGGTGTTTTCTGCCTTCCGAAGCGAATGGCTTATGACCTGAGCCGATGGTACCTGAAACTAGTCATATTAGAAAAGAAAACAACCATCTATGTGGATGGTTGTTTTCTATTACGCTGTTTCTTCATCTTCGTCCTTTGATAATACCAATGCCCCATGGCGGATTAAGTATTGAAAATGGGAGAGAGGAAACACACCTTTTTGCTTTGATTCGAGCTCTATTCGAACAGATGATTGATTTATTTCAACAACTTTTAACGTTTTTGCTTCACATAAGTTCGGAATGAATTTCGATGTTATGCCAAATTCCATATTATTCACAAGTTCGAGGTTTTCTCTTGCCAATTTTGTTCACCACCTTCTTCATATACGTAATATAACCAATACGAAGAAAATCATACCAGATATGCTATTTATTACAACTTATTTCAATTTCAATTCGCATTATTGGAATTTTATTGATAAAATCGTTAATATTTAAGTAAGATCATTTATTTAGAGTTTGGAGGATTCACATTTGAAACCAATTAAGAAAGAAGACGTTCAGGAATTAATCAACCGTTTTGCCAACCAAAACGTTTATATTCATCTTGAAACGACAAATGGCGCATATGCTGTACATTCAGGTGCTCGTAAAACATCAGCAGGTGCATTTATTCGAAACGCCCTTGTTACGTATACAGAAGGAAAAATTGTCGGAAATGATCCATACCGAGTAGGTCTTAAGATGGGCCAGGGTTGGATTTATGCAGAAGGACTTACAGATTGGGAATTAGACGAGAAGGATCGTTTATTACTTGCTGGACATGATGAAGAAGGAAAGCTAGCTGTCGCTCTTCAAATTAGCACAACCCCATTTTAAAGCGTAGGGGTCATTGATTTAAGGCAAATTATGAACAAAGGAGTAGTAAAATGGAACGACATATTTTAATCGTACTACCACATCCAGATGATGAAGCATTTGGAGTGTCTGGTTTTATCAGTTTAAACACCCAAAAAGGGGTTCCGGTTACGTATGCCTGCTTAACGCTTGGTGAAATGGGCAGAAATCTTGGAAATCCATTTTTCGCTAACCGAGAAACATTGCCAGAGATTCGAAAGAAAGAGCTTAGAGAAGCTTGTAAGGCTTGTGGCATTAGCGATCTCCGGATGCTAGGCTACCATGATAAAACATTGGAATTCTTGGATCCTGAAAAAATTGCAGATACCATTGAAGAAATCATCAAAGAATTGAATCCATCACTTGTTATCACATTTTATCCTGGACATGGCGTTCACCCTGACCATGATGCGACAGGTGAAGCAACCATACGTGCTGTTAAGCGCATACCTAAAGAAAAAAGACCTCAGGTATATTGCAAAGCCATCACCCATGACCGTGTCGAACATATTGGTGAGCATGATGTCGAATTCGATGTTAGTGAAGTGTTAGACAAGAAAATTGAAACATTAAAAGCACATCGTTCCCAAACAGAGGGACTCATGGGCAATTTGCTCGAGAAAATCGATAACAAGGATAATGAAGTCTTAGATTGGCTTCGAACTGAAGTGTATTGGACCTATAAATTTAATGATTAAGAACTAGGAGCTATGGGCTTTTAGACGTAAAAGGAGCTCTATGAAAATGGAGAACAATTCCGTTGATTTTGATCGACTTTTAAAAGCATACCAATCGCTTTGGTTGAATAGAAGGTTATGGCAAAAAGACCTTAGCAGTGAAGATATCCTTCGAGCCACAATCCGGAGGGACTTGCTTGATGAGTCGACCCATCCAAGACTGCGCAAAACGCCATATGAAAAATTTTTTACGGCTAGTAAACGAATCTTTGACTCTAGCCTACCTATTGAAGAAAAACTTAATTTACAGCATGTCTATCTCGAAGAAATGGAAAATGTGAAGAAATTGTAAACAAAACAAGAAAAAATTTACAATTAGTTCAAAAAGCAGTTGTAGAACTACATGGTTTCCTTTATAATCGGTGCATGTACAAGAAGGGCTCGTCAAAATATCTCAGCACATCGAGTAATGAAAGGGGTATTTTTATGGAGATGAACATGTATATGGAAATTTCAATGATCTTATTTTTGATCTTTGCCTTTTCCTTCGCACATTCGATTTTTAAAGGAACTCACAAAAGAATGGCCAGAATAGTTAGTGCAACGTTTATTAGTTTATGTTCGTTTGTTATTGTCTGGAGAGTAGCAAGTCTATTGACATATTTTCATTAATCATAAGGGTACGGACAGCCAAAAGAGCGAATGGAGACATCGCTCTTTTTTATTGCTCTTCTATTATTGAACTAATTTTTTCAGGTGAAACGATGTATAAGCCCATTTCTTCTTCTAATTCCTCAATTGACTTATTTACGACCGTTTCCTCATTTGATGTAAAGTTTTCCAAGATCGTCACCTCAAAACCTAGTATGCCCATTTTTTGAATAGTTCCATCTATGTTTGAAAAATCTAATTGTATACGTAGAATAGGAGAGGAACTCATGAGATTTGGAAGTCATATTAGTATCCGCGATGGGTATTTAGGTGCAGCCCGTCATGCAATAAAAATTGGCGCGAAGGCTTTTCAATACTTTCCGAAAAACCCCCGAAGCCTATCTGTAAAAGAATTTGATCGTCATGATGCAAACGAATGCGCAAAATTTTGTAAAGATCATGATTTACTATCGATTGCACATACTCCATATCCAACAAATTTAGTTGCTGATGAGGGTCATATTGAGCTTGTTATAGATTCACTTTTAAATGATTTAGAGATTGCAAATGAATGTGGTTCGATAGGGGTTGTTGTTCATTTTGGAGTATTGAAAAATGCAGCTAATCCTCTTGAAGGCTATCAACGGATGATCGGAACGCTCAATGATGTTTTGTCGAGATGGGATGGGGAAGCACTCATCTTGTTAGAAAATAATGCTGGGAAAAATGGACCTACTGGGACAATGCTAGAAGAGCTTGGTCAAGTTAGGCAACTTACTGATTATCCAGATAAAATCGGTTTTTGTTTAGATACGTGCCATTTGTTCGCAAGCGGTGTGTGGGATGGAGATAATTGGAGTGAGGTCGGGGCAAAAGGAATTGAACTCGGCTATTTTGAACATCTGAAAGCTGTTCATTTAAATAATTCTGCATATCCGACAAGGTCTATGAAGGACCGTCATGCGAATATTCCATATGGGGAGATCAAAGTCGAGCAAATCAAGGAATTTTTGTCGAGCGCTGTCTTTGGTGATACTCCATTTGTGCTCGAAACACCTCACGAGAGTAATTTTTCTCATGAAGATGAGATTAAATTTTTAAATAAGATGATGGGGTAGTTTGCTAACGGGTAGAAAAGATTAATGGATAATATCACAAAAACGACATGATTGAAGGAAAATGTATTGATAACAATTGCAAGACTCGTTCTTTTAGCTTTTTTAGTGTAAAGTAGTAAGCGGGTATGAAAATAACCATTGTAAACGAAACTAGGAGTAAAGGGGGAATCCAACTTGATAAAGTTATTTTCAGATAGTGATTTAGATGGAGTAGGATGTGGACTTGTTGCCAAGCTAGCATTTGGTGATGAGGTTGATGTCTCCTATTGCTCTTACCGTAACTTAAATGAGCGTGTGGAAAAATATATTGAAAATCCCGAACACAATCAAGCAAAAGTATACATAACTGATCTTGCTGTTAATGACAAAAATGAAAAAGCATTGGAAAAACGTCATAAAGCAGGCCACTACGTACAGATGGTTGACCATCACAAAACCGCGATGCATTTTAATAATTATGACTGGGGTTTTGTGCAAGCTGAATACGAGTCAGGAAAGAAAACTTGTGCAACCTCACTTTACTATGAATTTCTTCTCGAAAAAAATCTGATCGAGGCACATAAAGGATTAGAGGAATTTATTGAACTTGTTAGACTATATGATACGTGGGAATGGGAGTCTGAAAATCAAGTCCGTGCAAAGCGACTCAATGATCTATTTTTTATCATTGGAATTGAAGAATTTGAGGAAAAAATGCTTGAAAGACTTCAAAACAACCGCGATTCTTTCCAATTAACAGAAGCTGAGGATTTCTTATTAGATACGGAAGATAAAAAAATCGAGCGCTATATTAACTCGAAAAATAGACAAATGGTGCAGACTTTTATCGAGGATTATTGTGTCGGAGTGGTTCATGCTGAGCAATATATTTCTGAGCTCGGAAATGCACTTGGCAAACTAAATCCACATTTAGACTTAATTGCCTTGCTAAATGTTGGTACGAAAAAGATTGGACTTCGTACAATCCACGATGATGTCGATGTTTCAGAATTCGCAAAACGATATGGCGGTGGGGGACATCCAAAGGCATCTGGATGTTCATTAGGTGACACGGCATTTGAGCTTTTTGTAAAAAATACGTTCCCGTTATATGCGATTCGCCATGATGCACCTGAAAACCAACTGCACCATAAAGAAAACGATAATGGAACTCTTTTCGTAAATCGAAAAGGAGAAAAGTCTTTTGTTTTCAAAAAAGAGGATCGTTGGGTCATTCATCATGAGAAGAAAACACTTGATGCAAAGTTTTCATCATTTGAAGAAGCTGAACGTTTTATAAAACGCCAATTTGCAAGTGGTTTAGCCTTTGACAATGAACTTCTTTCATACATTCGTGAGCATCTAAATAAGAAAGAAGAAGCAATCAAAGCGAACCTAGACGGCGCATTAGTGAGTATAAAGAACCAATTTTAATGTTTCTCTAAATGAAACGTGTGTTCGTATGGTAAAATGTGCTATAATGAAATGGCAATAGGTTGTCCATAAGGGTGGTCGGCTAAGCTCCCAAGTGAAAGGGGGTGATGCCTATATGACGATTTATGAGAGTCTTGTAATTATGCTTTCGTTCGCGTCGCTTGTTGTTGCGATTTTATCTTTTGACAACAATAAAAAATAGACCTCCCTTTTTCCGCTAAAAATCGGGTGAGGTCTATTTCATCTTAGGCTGATCCTCTTAGTGGGACCATTCTATTGCTAGGCCGTAGATGCTCGCAACATCTGCGGTTTATTTGTATTCTACGAGTATTTATAATTATCATACCATAAATTAACCAAAAATGTCACAAATACTTGAATTCTAAGCTGAATTCATTGCCCCACCTTACAAACTTCGGTAAAATACGTGAGGGTATAAAGATATGTATGAGAGGATTTGATGCTTCATGACAATTCAACTAGAGGAATTGAAGTTACCGACAAATATACAAACTGAAATTTCAAATAGAAAGAACCAAGTTCCCAGTGATAAGCTCTTAATCGGCAAAGGCGGATATACACCTGCGGATATAAATATTATTCGTGACGCAATCATTGCCTTAAGTATCGGCAAAAATGTGCTTTTAAAGGGACCAACAGGTTCAGGGAAAACGAAGCTTGCCGAAACAATTTCTCATTTGTTTCAGCAACCAATGTATAGCATCAACTGCTCTGTTGACCTTGATGCGGAGGCCCTGCTGGGATATAAAACCATTCAAGAGCACGATGGAAAAATGAAAATCGAATTTGTTTCAGGCCCCGTTATTAATGCAATGAAAAAAGGATATCTTTTATACATCGATGAAATCAATATGGCAAAGCCAGAAACTTTACCGATTTTGAACGGTGTGCTTGATTATCGAAAAATGATTACTAATCCGTTTACGGCTGAAGTGGTTCGTGCCGAGAATGGCTTTGGTGTAATAGCAGCTATCAATGAAGGGTATGTAGGAACCGTTCCATTAAATGAAGCGTTGAAAAACCGCTTTGTAGTCATTGACGTTCCATATATTCAAGGCGAAACGCTAAAGGAAGTTCTTCAAACACAAACATCATTACAAGATCAAAATTTAATCAATAAATTTGTGTCCTTATCATCTGATTTAATCACACAGGTTCGTGGAGGTATGCTATCAGAAGAGGCTGCATCAATCCGTGCATTGATTGATACATGTGATTTAGCCATGTATATGCCACCATTACGCGCCATTGAACGTGGTATTACTGAAAAACTTGAGGATGACCGAGAAAAAGCAGCGGTTAAAAATATAGCAGAAACTTTGTTTGAGTGAGGTTTTTACAATGAGATTTATTCAATTTAATGATAAAAAGGTTGATTCCTTTTTGTTCATGGAATTATCCGACCTTGCCAAAACAATCTCAAAAAATCCTGAACTCGAAATTGAGTTAGGCTATAAATCATATCTCGATCCGATTCAACAAAAAGTCATCATAAGTCATTTTTGGGACAATCGACCCACAGCTGACAAACGAAATGGATTATTAAGTGATGTCTTTTTACGAACAATCGGAAGTATGAGCTACACGGATTTTAAGGAAATTGATCAATATATAAAATACTGTAGAAAAAGCGAACTCCCAAGCTTTTCGAAGCAATTGTTTATGCTTTTTGAGGATTTTCGTCTAGAAGAGTTGTGTGTAAAAGATCGTCCAGGAACCCGGAAATCTTTTACCGAAAGACGAAGAATTTATCGTAAGTATTATGAGGATCAACTCCATGTAAATATGGTCAAGAGTGTTCCAACGGATTCTCTGTTTAATGCGCTATTTTTACTTTTAACAGCCGAATCACCACTTGAAGAGGTTCCGCCTATTAATGATAAAATTGACCTTATCATTCCGTTTCTACGAAGCCAAATTTCAAAAGTCTTTGATTCAAAAAATACGAAGGATATCGTCAAAATTAGTAAGGAAATCATCAATGTGTTAGAAGATGTTCTAGAGGAAGATATGTTAAACACATATTTCCACTTACCAGAACTTGAATATGAAACTTTAGAGGACGGTTTGACAATCGATGATTTAAAACGCAAGGATAAGCTGAAAAACAATGATGTGCTTGATGATGCGAAAAAAGGGGATGAGGATATCCATGAAGAGAAGTTCGAAACCTGGCATCGAGAAACAAGTACACCAACAAAAAGCTTTTTACAATTTGATTTAGAACAAGGATCAAGAACTAATATGATGGGTGAAGGGGCAAGAGAAGGCGAAGAGGGTGACCAAGCGCTAGGGATTGCCCAAGGCTCGTCTCGACAAAGTAAAAACAAAGATTATTCCAAACTAGAGGCAATGGACATGGTCCATTCTGAGAAAGAAGGTACCACTGAAGCCGAATTTGGAAAAGAAAATCGATTTGCCTACCCGGTCTTCAAAAATGCACGAAAACCTTCAAATGATGAAGTTATTCATTACGAGAAAAACAAAGCAATTATTGCACCGTATCAGAAAAAACTGAAACAAATGATAGTAAAAACATTGGAGCATAAAAAGAATCTTCCAAGAGGAGACTTGCATTTTGGACGATTAAATAAAAAGCTTATTCGTATTTTCACAGATGACAATCCAAGATTATTTTATAAAAAAGAACAGCCATCCCATCAAATTGATGCGGTGTTCTCGTTATTAGTTGATTGCTCAGCTTCGATGTTCGATAAAATGGACCAGACAAAGCTTGGGATCGCACTGTTTCACGAGGCCTTAAAATCTGTACAGGTACCACATGATGTTACAGGTTTCTGGGAGGATACCAATGATGCAGACAGCACGAAGCATCCAAACTACATGCAAACTGTAATTGATTTTGATTCCTCATTAAAACGGAGCTATGGTGCGGAAATCATGCAGCTTGAGCCGGAGGAAGACAATCGCGACGGTTTTTCCATCCGTTTGCAAACGAAAAAGCTATTAAAGCGTACTGAAAAACAGAAATTTTTACTCGTATTCTCTGACGGTGAACCAGCAGCATTTGATTATGAGCAAAATGGAATAATCGATACACACGAAGCCGTCCTGAAAGCACGAAAACATGGGATCGAGGTCATTAATGTCTTCTTATCAAATGGAGAGATTGATGAAGGTCAACAAACAACGATCCACAACATTTACGGAAAATATAGCATTTTAGTCCCTAACATCGACCAATTGCCGGATGTCTTGTTCCCATTGCTGAAAAAACTGCTATATAAGAGTATTTAATATGAACGAAAATCCAGCTAATTTAGCTGGATTTTTTCTGTTAAAGAATGATATAACATCCCCTGTCATATGATGAAGTATCAAGAAAAATGGGGTGAAGAATATGCAAGAATCAAAGCCTTTTACGCAAATTCCGGAAGAACTCATTACAAGATATTTCACATTAAGTGAGAAGGCAAAGGTAATTGAAAAAGAATTAAAAGAAATGAAGAAGGTACTAAATGTTTATTTTGATGAAACAGTAGGAAAACAGGAAAAAGGTGAGTCACTCATAGGAGATTACAAGATTCAACGACAAATACGTTTGTCCGAAAGCTATCATGATGAGAAAATGGTAAAAAAATTAGAAGAATTAAATCTCATCGATTGCATCCAAATCATTAAGCAGCCCGATCAGCAGAAAATTGAAGCGGCGATAACACTTGGTCTGCTTGGACAAGCAGATATCGAGGACTGTATTGTAAAGAAAACGACAAACGCGATTACAGTTCGAAAAATCTAAAAAACAGGAGAGGCTCGCTTCTCCTGTTTTCCTTATTATCTAGCTCAAGAAGCACCTTCTATCAGCGCTTTTCTTGTGCTTGTCGCCGCTTAGCGCACTTCTATTAATCTACTACAATATAGCCAATCATCGGACCGTTATTATTTTTGTCAGAATGATTTAAACAAATGATGCGATACATGCCTTCTTCCTTAAAATTCGCTTTGACAGTGATTTCTTCTCCTTTTTTAACTGTGCCCTTAATGTCCGTACCCTCAATATAGAAAGAATGCTCTTTGCCATTTACGCCGTAAATAATGAAGGTTACTTCTTTGCCTTCTGGAACATATACAGTTCCTGGATTCCAGAAGTAGGATTCGATTTCTCTGCCATCATCAGTTTTTGATTTTAGTTCTCCAGTTGTAATATGTATCACAACATCGTTTTTGGCGGCTTGTGGGGCAATCGTAGGAATGATTTCAGGCTGTAGCCACACCCATCCTCCAACCATTACCACTGCAGCAACAAAAGCGGCAACAATCCAGCTCCTTTTAATCACTACAAATTTCATAATCAACCCTCCTATAGTTTGTCTCCTTATAATGTATGCTTGACCCACCATAAAACTTGTCTACTATTTTAATTTTTCTAAAATTCAAAAAGGAGTTTTGTGGAAAATGTAGAATACTATACATAACTTGGACTTTGCGAATATCAAAAGATAGATTTGAAAGGACTTGACCTGAATGAATCCTGTTATTGGAGAACTCATCTATTTCCTCGAGAGCAATTTATCGTTTTTTTTAAAATCATGGAAAGATAAGACCGTGATGTCAGAGAATGATGTTCATAAGGACAAATTAGTATTAAACGGCTTAACCATGTTTGAAATGGTCAAAAACTCACTTCTCAATCCTATCGATGAAGAAAAATTAAAATTATTCGCTTTTAAACTAGCCCAAGAACGCGTTGATGCGAATATTAATATTGGGGAATTCGTCTATAATGTAAACCTAGGGAGAAGTGAAATTTTAAAATACATATATAGGTCAAATATTGATCATGATCGATTAGACCCGGTTTTTGAAGAGGTAAATCGGATATTTGATTTGTTTTCCTATCATGCTGTTTCCAAATATACAGAAATAAAAGAAATACAGCTTCAAGATAAGATTCAATACATTGATCAGAGCCACCAGGAGCGACTTACGATTTTAGGTCAAATGGCATCGACATTTGTTCATGAGTTCCGAAATCCACTCACGGCAATAATCGGCTTTGTGAAGTTACTAGGTAATGATAATCCAGATATAAAATATTTAGATATTATTAGCCATGAATTAAATCAGCTAAACTATAAAATTTCACAATTCTTACACGTTTCAAAGAAGGAATTAATTGAGAACAATGAAAACGAAGTTTCGTTACTCGATTTATTTACTGAAATAACAGAGTTTATTTATGCGAGTATTTTAGATAGTGATGTAAAAGTACATACCGATATCGAATCCGGCATACATATAACCGTTAATGAGGATGAAATTAGACAGGTCTTGTTAAATATTTTGATGAACTCGATTGATGCGCTAAAACAAAAGGATTCCGATCGAAACATCTGGATTAATGGGCATCATATAGATAACCAGATTGTTGTTTTGATTATAAACAATGGACCTGCCATTCCAAAAGAATCGGTTGACACAATTTTTGAACCATTCTATACAACTAAAGAATTCGGAACAGGGATTGGACTTTTTGTATGTAAAAAAATTATTGAAAAACATGGTGGCACTATCGGATGTACATCCAATTCAAATACAACAGAATTTAAAATTGTCTTACCCATTCAGGAACAGTAAAACTCGGTAACCAACCGGGTTTTTTTATGTCTACTTTCAGGCTCCATCGGCTCGATGTCATGAGCAGATCCCTACGCCTTTCTTTATGCCTTAAAATCGAAATCGTGTATAATAGAAAGGATGAATTGGAGGAATTAAAATGAAATCACTTGTTCTTGCAGAAAAACCTTCTGTTGGAAGAGACATTGCCCGTGTATTAAACTGTCATAAAAAGGGCAACGGCTTTTTCGAAGGAGATAAATATATTGTGACATGGGCACTTGGCCATCTTGTTACATTAGCAGATCCTGAAAAATATGGAGATAACTTTAAATCATGGAAGCTAGAGGACCTACCAATAATCCCGAATCCTTTAAGCCTTGTTGTCATTAAACAAACTGGTAAGCAATACAGTGTCGTTAAAACACAAATGCATCGTAAGGATGTTAATGAAATTATTATCGCAACAGATGCAGGTCGCGAAGGAGAGCTTGTCGCGAGATGGATCATTGAGAAATCAAACACCCGTAAGCCGATCAAACGTTTATGGATTTCATCGGTTACAGATAAAGCGATTAAGCAAGGCTTTGCCAACTTAAAGAACGGCAAGGAATACGAAAATCTTTATTCTTCAGCTGTTGCTCGTGCTGAAGCTGACTGGTTAGTCGGGATCAATGCTACAAGGGCATTAACCACAAAGTTTAATGCACAACTATCATGTGGAAGAGTGCAGACTCCAACATTAGCGATAATTGCAAAACGCAACGAAGAAATTAAGGATTTTAAACCAACACCTTATTATGAAATAAAAGCAACAGCAGACAGCCTTACACTAAAGTGGCAGCATGAAAAAACAAATGAACAACGCATTTTTAATAAGGATGTTTCTACATCAATTGTTCGTTCTCTTCAAGGGCAGGAAGCGAAAATCATTGACGTGAAAACGTCAGAAAAGAAAAGCTATGCACCACAGCTTTATGATTTAACAGAGCTTCAGCGTGATGCAAATAAACGGTTCGGTTTTTCAGCAAAAGAGACCTTAAACGTTCTTCAAAAGCTGTATGAACATCATAAGTTGGTCACATATCCTCGTACCGATTCAAAATATATCTCAACAGATATCATTGATACACTAAAGGATCGGATTGAAGGATGCATGGTGCAGCCATATGCGAAGCTTGGTGCTAAAATCTTGAAAAATGGAATCAAAACGAATAAATCGTTTGTCGATAATAGTAAGGTGACCGATCACCATGCGATTATCCCGACCGAGGAACGTCCAAATCTACAAGCATTATCTGCAAAGGAAGAAAAAATTTATGATTTGATTGTAAAACGATTTTTAGCCGTATTTCTTCCACCATATACGTATGAACAGAAAACCGTTCAAGCACGTATTGGCAAGGAACTATTCGTAGCAAAAGGTATCACAGTCATTTCATTAGGTTGGAAAGAAGTTATTACTTCGATTGAAGAGAATGAGGATGAAGGTAAAATTCCAGCATCCATTCAACCAGGTATGAGTCTTAATGTTCTTTCCGTAAAGGAAATCGAAAAAGAAACACAGCCACCAAAGCCATTCAATGAAGGAACCTTACTTTCCGCAATGGAAAATCCAACAAAATATATGGCAGGGGAAAGCAAGGATTTAATTGATACAATCGGGAAGACAGGTGGACTAGGTACAGTAGCAACACGTGCGGATATTATTGATAAGTTATTCAATACATTTTTAATTGAAAAAAGAGGTCAAGATATCCACATCACAAATAAGGGGAAACAGCTGTTAGAGCTTGTACCAGATGATTTGAAATCTCCAGTGTTGTCAGCTGAGTGGGAGCAAAAGCTTGAACAAATTGCAAAAGGTCGATTGAAGCAAAATGCGTTTATCTCAGATATTAAGCAGTACACGAAGGAAGTAGTTTCAGAAATCAAATTTAGCGACTCAAAGTTCAAGCATGACAATATTACAGGCACAAAATGTCCGGACTGTGGAAAATTGATGCTTGAGGTCAATGGGAAAAAGGGAAGAATGCTTGTATGTCAGGATCGTGAATGTGGCCATCGTAAAAACATCGCCAAACTCACAAACGCAAGATGTCCGAACTGTCATAAAAAATTGGAATTGCGTGGGGAAGGGGAAGGACAATTATTCGTATGTAAATGCGGACACCGTGAAAAACTATCCGCCTTCAACGACCGTCGCAAAAAGAACCAATCAGGCAAACTATCCAAAAAAGAAGTATCAAACTACATGAAAAAACAAGAAAAAGAAGAACCAATCAATACCGCTTTAGCAGATGCCTTGGCAAAACTAAAGTTAGATAAGTAGGACCAGGGGGACGGTTCTCTTGGTTCCACCGGGTCAATTTTGTGCCCACAGTTTCACTTAACAAAAGAAACCTGAGTCCAATAGGCTCAGGTTTCTTCATGTTTATTTTTTCTTACCTTCGTTCGTGCTGTAATAGAATTTAGCTGTGATGGAACCATCTTCATTTTCTACAATATCGGTTACATGGATTCCGGAATCAGCTGGAGTAGAACCATAGCCTTTCCAGAAGTAGTAGGAACCTGAGTGTACATTACCTGAAACAGGTGTGATTTGATCGCCGGTCTTGAAGAAATCACCAGCATCTCCACGGTTCACATTCTTCTCTAATTCATATAATCCATCTGCTTGTAAAACTGACAACCCATAATGAGTTACAACGGTACCATTACTTGCTGTTTGAGATTGATTGGATTGGAATCTCTTATTCTTCCAGTTTGCTACATTGTTTGGACGGAAGCCTGCAGTTTGGTATAAATTAATAATATTTTCATCAACATGCCATGCTAGTAATCCATGCGCATCTTCACCCTGACGGATTAAGCCTTGGTTAAATCCGCTTTGTTGCACATTTTCGAATAAGAAGTATTCAGTGCCGTTGGATCCGGGAACCTCCATTTTAACAATACCATTGCTATCCGTTGCTTGATCGATAGAAGGCAATGTAATTTCTTGAACCCCATCTACTGGTGACACTTCAATCGGATTAACCCAGCCTAAGAAAATTTTAGAAAACGGATCGAAATGTGTAGGTGAGTTACCATTGTACTGTAGGGCATCAGGATAACGCATCCAAGATCCACCCGACATCATCGAGTAGTTACCAGTACCTTCAGAGTTATATACTGTATCATAGAAATCTGGTAATCCTAACGCATGACCGAATTCATGGGCATACACACCAACCTGCGCAGGGTATGGGCCTGTAATTGACGTTTCATCATAATCCCCGGTTGACGCATTAAACCCTGCCACATTTCCACCAATCGCTGGTTGAATGTTGTAGTTGTTTACAATTACACCATCATAAGTCATCTCTTCCGCAATTGTTTTATTAATCCATTCCGGCTGACTCATCCCAGCATGAACATCGGCTGGTATACCAGTTTCATAGTATTTACCATAAAATAAAGCACTTAATAGATTCCATTTATGTGACCAGAATTGAGCTGGGTCGCGGCTCCACTCAGCGCCAGTACCTTCATGAACTACGAATACATTAGGTACTTCTCCATCAATAGCGTATGTGGAAAAATCAATTTGATCATCTGCAGCCTTTAGAAGGTCACGGACAAACTCACCAGTATGGGCATCACCATTTACATTTCCTAGAACGTACTCCCCGTTTTCAGCATATGTACCCTCTTGATCTAGGTAATAAGAGGCTCCTTTAGGAAGCTCTACCCAAACTAGTTCAGCCCCATCATGTACAAGATTTACTTTATCATAGCTAGATTCTTTATACGCATTTTGCATGGTGCGGTCTTTTGGTACATTTGGACCGTCATATTGCTTAAAATAATCCAATTCATATGGATTGTATTCACTTCCAAAAATGAGGTCCTCATAATAATGGGCAGGAACCTGACCTTGTAAATCCCCGATTGGTTCATCTCCATCCTTATACTTTGCTAGAATAACTAGTACTGGTATGTCCCCAGTTGCTGCTTTATAGGCAACATGGTTATCACCAGCTTGTTGGAATTTCTTTCCTTGGTTTGCGATTTTCTCAGCAGGGTCTGCCTTTGATACATCAAATCCTAGATCTTTTGCTTTATCGGCTAGTTCAGGAGTCGCAGCGACATAATGTGCAAGCCTCAAGTCATATTTACTAGTTTCTCTAGCAGGGGACTCATTCAGTTGAAATCCTGAAAGCATCACACCACTAGCTAAAGCAAGGGTTAAACCTGTTTTTGAAAGAACCTTTAACAAAAACACCACTCCTTAATGTTTGATAGGGAAAATATAACAGAATATTTCGAATCTAGTAAGAAGCCTTCGTCCTATCTTACTATGTGACCTAAATCCTATTTTTTACATATCGGTAAAAAGTCATAGAATTCTAGTTGGAAAGTCTTGGGTTGTTAGACTTAATTGACCAACCTATCCACAAGCTAATAAGCTCAAAAATCGTTGTAAATTGCGGACTAATGGCATAATAATAGAAAAATGCAGGTGGATTTACTGTAGAATAGAAGTTAATAGTACAAAAGTTAATGGTAAGGAGAATTTTTATGAGAACTGAACAAGAAATGATGGACCTTATATTGAACGTTGCAATAGAGGACGAACGCATACGTGCGGTATATATGAATGGCTCCAGAACGAACCCGAATGTTCCTAAGGACATTTTTCAAGATTATGATATTGTATATGTTGTAACGGAAACTGAATCGTTTATAAAGGACGTGGGTTGGATTCATATTTTTGGTGAAATACTTATGCTACAGGAACCGGATAAAAATGATCAATTATGTGGAGATCATATAGATATTAATCGTTCCTACGGTTATTTAATGCTTTTTAAGGATGGAAATCGAATCGATCTACATATTGAAACCAAAGAAAAAATGCTTGAGGAATATGGAAATGATAAACTGACTGTTCCATTATTAGATAAAGATAATGTTTTACCATCAATTCCTGCTTCAACAGATGTTGATTATCATGTTAAACAGCCAACTGAAGCTATGTATTTTAGTTGCTGCAATGACTTTTGGTGGTGTTTGCAAAATGTAGCAAAAGGAATTTGGCGTGACGAGTTGCCATACACGAAACAAATGTTTGAAGTTGTTATTAGGGAGCGCTTGGATGAAATGGTTTCATGGTGGATTGGATATGAGAACAATTTCAATATGTCGGTGGGAAAGATGGGGAAGTATTTTACTAATTATCTACCTGATTCCTATTGGCAGCAGTACAAAAGAACCTATTCGGATCATAACTATGAAAACTTTTGGAATTCTATCTTTGTCACTTGTGATTTATTTAGTGGAATAGCAAAAGATGTGGGTGAAAAATTATCATTAACATATCCAATTGAGGATGACCGAAACATGATTGAGTATCTGAAACATGTGAGAAATTTACCGTCTGATGCCAAGGAAGTATATTAAGTAGTTAGTTTACAGTATGAACGATATAAATCCAATTAAGAAGCATAAAAATAAGGTAATGAACAAAAGTTGAGGTATGTACAATATGAATGTTGGATTAAAAAAGAATGCTGAAAAAAAGTATCAACTTGCAGAGGAAAAGGCCGCCCAGTATTTTCAAGCGCTTTATATAGATGTCAAGGAGAAGAATTATGTTCAAACACTAACAGAAGACATCAATTCTTGGAAGCAACATCATATTTATCGTTCGGTAATTCCCTTTTGGACCAAGATGAAGAGAAATTTTGAAACTCAAGATTATTATAGTTATATAAGATGGCTAAATTACACGGGAAAATTAAATCAATACTTGGATCGAAGTATTTCTTATATTTTTATGAGAGATATGGGAAAAGATCTTAAGTCTGAAGATACACAAACTAGAATCAATAACGCGGTTTCCAGTTTGAAAGATCACTTAATCGAAACAACATCTAAGGATAAAAGCAAAGAATCAGATATTTTTAGTATGGCTGGATTGTATAGGTGGGGACAAAATCAAGGTATTGAATCCACTATTATATGGTTGATGGATAGATTAAAGAATGTTTCTAGGAATATACCAGAGGGAATGGATACAACTCATGCTAAGAGGAAGTTAATTAAAATCATCGCTGGTGTTACCATCAATGAAATGGAAGAAATGGAAGAAAACCTCTCTGCAATAGAACGTTCAAAAAAACTTGATACAGCCATCCGATTAGGCTATGCTTACGGTCTCACATATCCATTTATAGATGATCTATTGGATGCCAAGGTTTTGTCTGATTTTGAAAAGAAAAAATATACTAATTTAATTCGGACCACTCTGTTAACCGGGACTGTGCCACCATTAGGGGAATGGACGGGAGAAAATAAGGAATTACTAGAATTTGTTCATTCGGAACTTTCAGAGGCTTTCCAGTTCATAAAGAACCAGCAGCCCAAAGAGACCTTACACACCTTTTTCGAACAATCCTATGTTTTTTTTCATTCACAAGAAGTCGATCGTGAAAAAGACCTTTCGAATGGAACATACACAAATGAAGAATTATATATACCCATTATTATTAAATCCTCCTCTTCACGATTGATTGTTCGTTCTTTAATTAGTGCTCCCGAAGATGAAGATATTGACAATCGGACTTTCTGTTATGGAATCTATAATCAGCTTGCTGATGATTTTGCAGATATGTTTTCGGACATGGAGGAAGGTTCTGTAACCCCATATACGTATTATTTACAACATCACAAGAATCGATCTGATTTAGTGAACCCATACGAATTATATTGGGCTGTCATTTCTTATTTGATCCATAATGTTTATAATTCCGATCCGAAAGCCTGTGAAATCATATTGGACCGAGCCATTAATGGGTTGAAACGATTTAAAAAGCGTGTAGGGAGTAAAGTGTATGAAGAAGTTATGGGGACATTTGCTACAGGTAACCCAGCTTATAATCGTTTGATTCAAAAAATGGTTCGGAAAGCAGATAATGTTGATTTCTTTGATAAACTCTTACGTGACCAAATGGTCGCCAATTTGAAAAATGAACAACAAGATCAAGAAGTATTTTCTGAGTTGATTGAAGAAGTACGAACGAAGATAAATGACAAGTTACACATACATAAGAATGAAATAGATTCTTCACCGATAATTGATGCCGCAAATTACAGCCTTGGGGGAGAAGGTAAAAGGCTGAGACCTATCGTGACCTGGATGATGGGTGTAAAGGAATATGGATTAGCTGAAAAAGAAATTTTTCCACTTTTAAAATCAATTGAATACATGCATACAGCCTCTTTAATTTATGATGATCTTCCATCACAAGATAATGCAGCCTTTCGAAGAGGGCAACCAACCGTTCATCAGTCATACAATACTGCTGTTGCTGAATTAACAGGTCTATTTTTGACTCAAAGGGCTACTTTTGAGCAAGCCTCTCTTACTGATATTGATACGAAAATTGTACTTAAGTTAATCCAATACTCGGCTGAGAGCACGATGGATATGTGCAAAGGGCAAGCACTGGATTTAGAGTCCAAAGGAAAACGATTTTCTCTTGAACAGCTAAACCAGATGTGCTTTTTAAAAACGGGAAAGGGGATTGAAGCTGCGCTTATCATGCCCTCCATTCTCGCAAATGTGGAAGAAAGAGAAATTGAAGCATTAAAAAAGTTTGCATATCACGCGGGGATTGCTTTTCAAATCAAGGACGATATTTTAGATGTAGAAGGAACTACTGATTTACTTGGTAAAACGGTTGGTAAAGATGTGGAAAACAATCAATCAACGTTTGTCTCTATTCTTGGAGTAGATAATGCAAAAAAAGAGATGTGGGAACATTATTGTCTCGCGACTGAAGCATTACAAGGGATTCAACTTAAAACCTCATTTTTAAAACAAATATTAAACTATTTTGTGCAAAGAGATCACTAAAGAAATACCTGCCTCTAGAATCTGAGGCGGGTATTTCTATTTCTACTAGGTAAACGCACATTTCGGAGGTACAAGTTGAAAGGCATAAGCCTATCGAATAGGATGCTAGTAGCCTAAGAATAAGGAGTGATTTAAAGATGTATTATTACGACCAAAACGGGCAAATGGCTTCATCACTACCATACTACACAGATTACGATTATATTTATGATTATGAAAGACAAATGGGATCATTCTTCCCACCACCTGGCGGGGGTTCTATGGGACCTCCATTCGGACCACCAAGTCAAGGACCTGGAGGAGGACCGCCTTTTGGAACACCAGGTCAAGGACTTGGAGGAGGACCACCAACTTCACCGCCACCATCTTTTGTTCCAACACAATCACAACAGCAAGCACAAGCCTTTGCAGTCGATCCAGGAAGTATTAGGGTATGTTTATTTAGGTTTACCTATGTATGGTTAAGAGGTTTTGAACAATTCTGGTTCTATCCAACATTTGTTGGACGAAGATCCATTTCAGGGTTTAGGTGGAATGGTTTTAGATGGGTAAACTTCGGAATAAGCCTTAGACAAATCCAATCATTTACGTGTTTTTAATTTGTAATTAATGTGATTTAGAATTATTTTTTTCCTTCAAGACAAAAATTTCTCTAGTAAATGAACCAATTATTCCAGAAATTAAGATAACCAGTATGAGATTAACCACTCTAACAAAAGCAAAAGGAGAGTAGAGGACTATTAAACTATTCGATATAACAATGATGCAAAAAAAGACACAATAGTAGATAAGATTACGAATTTTCATATTCAACTCTCCTTGTAATTTAGATTAATTGTTTCCACATCACAATATGCGGACCAATCGGTGGATAATCAAAGACCTCACCATGTGGCTTAAAGCCCAACCGCTCATAATACCCTTGAACATTCGTTCTACCCATACACAATAGAAGCTCCGTACCATATTCCTTAAGTAAACTTTCCGCAAAAGTAACTATTTCACGTCCTGCACCAAGCTTTCGATATTCTTCCAGCGTTGCCATTGCTCTAAGTCGATATTGCTTACTGCTTAAAAAATCACGGTTTAACATGGCACAAAAGGAAGCGACGCTAATTAATTTTCCTTTATTAAATGCCCCTACAAGGAATCCACCTTCTTGAAAATCTGTATCATACATGCAGGCCTCAATTGGTTGATGTGGGCGTAAAATGCTGTGTCTTAACTCGTATGTCATTTCTGGTTCAATTATATTCACATCTAACATGATTCTCCTCCCCTTAATGACTTTCATGATAATAATTCTCTTCCATAGTTTAATTTCCTGCCTGATTTCTGAAAGGAATAAAAAGGAATTTATCAAAATTTGTAGAATGTAGATTTTGTAAAGTATAGATTTGAGGTGTTAATTTTGACAGCTTTTAATAAAAAAATGAAACCCTTAGAAGCAGCCCAACAATTTATTCAAAAATATTATCCGGATTGTCAAGCTGCCCTATTAGCAGGTAGTGTAACAAGGGAAGAATCAACTGTAACATCTGATCTTGACATCGTTGTTTTCGATAGGAACATAGCCTCGTCATATCGTGAGTCTTTAATCGATTTCGGTTGGCCTATCGAGGTTTTTGTACATAATGAAACATCCTATAAGCTGTTTTTTGAAACGGATAAAATGCGGGCAAGACCATCAATGCCAAGAATGGTTTACGAGAGCATTATTCTTAAGGATGACGGAATACTTGAAATAGTAAAAACGGAAGCTAAGGAGCTTTTGGACAATGGGCCGGATGAATGGACGAAGGAAACGATAAATTTGAAACGATATTTTATCACTGACATTCTTGACGATTTCATCGGTAATGAAAAAAGGGAAGAAACAATATTCATTGCAAATAACCTTGCCGAACTAACTAGCGAATTTGTATTAAGAACAAATCGTAAATGGATCGGAGCCTCCAAGTGGGTGTATCGAGCCCTAAAAGAATTCGACGAAGAATTTGCAAATCGCTTTGTTGCTGCATTTGATTTATTTTATAGAAACGGGGATAAATCAAAGGTTATTCAAATAGTTAATGATATTTTACAACCGTATGGTGGACGTTTATTTGATGGCTTTTCGTTGGGGAAAGAAAATTTAGGAGGCAAGAGTAATGACAAATGAAATACTCGAAAACAATAAGAAGAGCTGGGACATAGTGGCACATCATTTTAATGGGAAGGATGCACTTCCTAGTTACGGTCCTTTTACACAAACAGAGGAAGAGTTAAGGCTGTTTGAGGATTTAATAAATAAAAAAGTACTTGATGTCGGTTGTGGAAGTGGACATTCATTAAAATATATGGCCGAAAAAGGTGCTGTTGAAATATGGGGAATAGATTTGTCACAGAATCAAATCGATACCGCAGAAGAAACACTAAAAGGATTGAATCCTAAACTGTTTAGTGCACCAATGGAGGAAGATATCAGCATTCCAAAGGAATATTTTGATTTAGTCTATTCCATTTTTGCAATTGGTTGGACGACGGATTTATCTACAACCTTAAGGCTGGTGCATTCATACTTGAAGTCAGGCGGATATTTTATATTCAGTTGGGATCACCCTTTGTATCCTCATCTTAAAAGTGAAAATGGCCGTATCTATTTGGATGGCTCATATCAAAACGAAGATAAGGTAACATACAGCAAGTTCAAAGGTGAAGATGCTCCAATGGTCATTCCAACACGAAAAATGAGTACATATATAAATGAATTAATAACAGCGGGTTTTACAATAGAGAATGTGATAGAAAGTGATGTAACAGAGTCATTTGATTCAATTGAAGATGAGGTTTCAGACCGCTATTATTCTTTATACAAAGCACGAAGATTTCCAACAACAATGATTATTAAAGCTCGTAAACTATAATAGATGGCAGGTAAAAACATGATAAAAGCCGCTATTTTTGATTTAGATGGAACACTATTGAATAGAGATGAATCTGTAAAAAAATTTATAACAACCCAGTATGTAAGATTAAAGGAAGTTGTAGACTATATCCCAAAAGAAACCTATATCAAGAGGTTTATAGAATTAGATTGCCGTGGATATGTATGGAAAGACAAAGTGTATCAACAATTAGTTGAAGAATTTCATATTATGGGAATTACTTGGAAAGAACTGCTGCAGGATTATATCAATCTGTTTAAAAATAATTGTGTGCCTTTCCCAAATCTTATTCCTATGTTAGAAGAATTAAAAGGAAATGGACTTCAATTAGGCATTATTACAAATGGAGAAGGTCAGTTTCAGTTTGATAATATTAAAGCACTAGGGATAGAAAAATATTTTGATATTATTTTAATTTCTGAATGGGAAGGAATCAAAAAGCCAGATCCTCAAATATTTATGAAGGCAGTGGCACAGCTAAATGTACCTAAAAATCAATGTATATTTATAGGTGACCACCCAGAAAATGATGTAAAAGCTGCCCGTAATGTGGGCATGAAAGGAATTTGGAAAAAGGATTTGCAGTGGGATAATGTTGATGCAGATTATATCATTGATGATTTGGCAGAACTTCCATCTGTAATAAAGAAGTTTGATCTGGAATGTTCATAGAGGAGGGAGAGTCTTTTGGGTTCTCGAATTATGCATGCCATAATTTCTACTAAAATAGCAGATTGTTTGTCTATTTCCAATAAAACATCATTCTTACTTGGAGGGATTGCTCCAGATGCAGTAGCACCAAAAGATTTATCCCATTTTTATACAGGTGATGTTGCAGATTATTTACGAGAAATCGATTACCAAAAATTCTTATATAAGTATCATTTCCATGCGAAAAATGATTATATATTAGGTTATTATTCCCATTTAATTGCGGATGATGTTTGGTTAAAGGGTTTTTACCTTCCATGGTTAAGAAATAGAATGGAAGCCAATCCCGAGATATTACAGTTGTATCACAATGATTTTAGACTACTGAATGGAAAGTTATTAGAACACTATGGATTCTCCAATCAGTTAAAAGAAAAACTACATTTGGTATCATCGTCAATAATTGATTTAGAAGAGGTTAAGTACAAGGAAGTAGAAGCTTTCCTTCCATATGTAGTTGAGGGCATGGAGTATAACAAAGATATTGTAAACGAGAAATTAAATGTATTTACATTTGATCAGATTGTAGGATATATAGAGACGTCTGTTGATAAAGGTATTATTCATTTAAAACAAATTTTAGGATAAGGAAGTGTTACATATGGCAATTTCTAGTGAATCACCCATTAAAAACACAATGGGAGGAGTATTCATTCACGTTACAGATTTAAAAAATGCGGTTCATTGGTACAGCAACATCTTAGGTTTTGAACCGGAT
Organism: Bacillus sp. JJ1562; assembly: GCF_036962705.1. Classification (NCBI taxonomy): domain Bacteria; kingdom Bacillati; phylum Bacillota; class Bacilli; order Caryophanales; family Bacillaceae; genus Bacillus; species Bacillus sp. JJ1562. Next base: position 230,731 of record NZ_JBALOQ010000022.1, on the reverse strand, counting down.
TTAAATAACGTGCAATCTCCCATTTATAACATCCCGATTACTGGAACAACAAGTTTAACTTTGGATGACCATGCCTTTGATCCTACTTTCACCCACAGACCTTCACACAACCCAATTTTTAATTTTTTAGTTGAAGACATTGATGTTGCCTATGATTTTATTAAATCAAATGATATCGAAATCGTAAGGGAAATTGAAAGAGTTGGAGAGAACTTTGCATGGTTTAATTTTAAAGACCCAGATGGAAATGTAATTATGGCTTGTACAGTTTAAAAACATCATTTTAGGAAATATATTTTACAAGAATATTAGAATGAGGAGAAAAAATTGTGAACTATATATCTGAACTAAGAAAATTAATCGGAACACGACCTATCTTAACGGTAGGTGCAACAATTCTTGTTGTTAATGATAATAATGAAATCCTTTTTCAACATCGGTCTGATACATTGGATTGGGGTTTACCAGGTGGTTCGATGGAACTGGGTGAAACTATAGAGGAAGTTGCTGCGCGTGAACTAAAGGAAGAAACCGGTTTAATAGCAAGTGAATTCACATTAATTGGTGTTTTCTCAGGCCCACGTTATTATTTTCTGTATCCAAGTGGAGATGAAACATATAGTGTAATAAATTTGTTTCATGCAAAAAATGTCACTGGTGTACTAGAAATGAACGATGGCGAAAGTATAAATCTAGAGTTCTTTAGCAAAGACAATCTTCCAAACAATATTGAAAAAAGAGCAAAGGCGCTCCTTGAAGAGGTAGGAAATCGCTTATGGGAGTTGGAAAGTTCCTTCTGAAACCGAAAAGGGGTTTTTTAGGATTGAGACTTCTACAATGCTAAATGGAGGTCCTAAGATAAGAAGAGAATTTACGAATCTATTGAATCACATGAATCAGAATATTAAGCACATTATTAAAATATAGGGAATATTTCTGATTTAATTTGGTGAGGGGGGTAGATATGGTTAAGTCTCCACCAAACAATAGAATTATGTTAGCTTGTTTGCTTTTTTTGGTATTTATGATGGTTCATCACGAAGTAAGATCTCAAAAAGGAACATCAATTGATTTTAAAAAAATACCAGAAGATTATATGATTATTGAGGGTTATGTAGATTCTAAAAGGATAGGTTCTATATTGATAAATGATAAGCCAATAAGTAGAGGTGACAGATTAATAGGCTATTTTACCTCAAACTATAGGACCAGCAGCACAATTATTGTATCAAGACACAAAAATGCAGAAAATCAGAACATATTTAAGGGGCTTAAAAGCAATCAAAAAGTAAGGGTTTATGGTGATAATCTTAGGGAATCAAATCCAGGTAAAATCAAAGCTTACTATATTGAAATAATCGAAAATGAACATTAATTTCATGATGTTAATTTAACTGAGTTAGTTTTATATGCACGAGTTTTTCTATATAGCAAATGCCCAGATTAGCTCTGGGCATTTCATAAATCTTATTCGTACAGACCTTCTAATTCCTCAATTAGGTCTCCTACATAAGCAACAGCTTTGCGAATTGCGTCTGGCTTAGTCATGTCAACACCAGCATATTTCATTAATTCAAGTGGCTTCATTGTACCGCCAGCTTTTAAAACCTCAATCCAGCGATCAACTACAGGCTGGCCTTCTTCTTTTATTAATTGTGCAACTGCAGTAGAAGCGGTTAATCCAGCAGAATACGTATATGGATATAGACCCATATAATAATGTGGCTGACGCATCCAAGTTAAGCTTGCAGCATCATCAATTTCCACCGCGTCTCCCCAGAAGGATTTTAATACTTCACCTTTAATAGCACTTAATGCAGGAGCAGTGATTGGTTTTCCGCTTTCAGATAAAGCATATACTCGACGTTGATATTCTCCCTCAAGCAAATGTGTCACAAAGTTATGATAGTACGTTCCTAGTAACTGAAGGATGACCCAACGCTTCATTCTCTTATCATCTGTTTTTGATAAAAGATGTTCTGCAAGAAGTAACTCGTTCATTGTCGAAGGAGCTTCGATAAAGTAAGTCGATGGACGAGTATTTCCAACTCGTTGGTTTCCATTTGCATAATAAAAATGACCCGCATGACCAAGTTCGTGAGCAAGAATAAACGCACCTCGCATTGTGTCAGTCCAAGTAATTAAAATATACGGATGGGCACCATAAGGACTTGAACAGAAGGCACCTGTAGATTTACCTACGTTAGCAGGGAGGTCAACCCAGCGCTCTGTTAGACCTTTTTCCATGATTGCACTGTACTCTGGACCCATTACCTGTAAAGCCTCAAGAATAGTTTTTGACGCCTCTTCATAAGTGGTTTTTGGATTGAAATCAGGATCAAGTGGTGCTTTTAAATCACTAAAATGAATTTTATCCAAACCAAGCACCCGTTGCTTAAGTTTTGCGAATTTGCGCATATGTGGTGCAAGTTCAGTTTGAATAATATCTAATTGATTATTGTACATTTCTAACGTAACCTGTTGCGGATGCAATAGCATATGTGTAACAGATTGATAGTTACGTAATTTTGATAGTGTTACTTGTTTCGTTACTTCTGTTGCATAAGCTGCAGCAAATGTATTTTGATATTTTTTCAAAGTATCAGAAAAAGCATTAAATGCATTGCGTCTAATTGTCGGATTTTCAGATAGTTCATAGCGATCCTCAAATAAAGCAAAGGAGAGTGGAAGCTCATTTCCTTCTTCATCCTTAAAAGAAGGAAATGTCATATCAGATGCCTTGCTTCGTTGATAAATCATATATGGTGCAGAATGTACTTCACCAAGAGCGGCCAGCGCTTCTTCTGTCTCGGGTGATAGGGTATGTGGCTTTTTCTCTAAAATCACCGTTAGATTATTCTGGAATACTTCTAATTCTTTTTCTTCTTTTATGTATTGGTGAATTTTCTCTTGCGGTAATGCAAGTATCTCAGACTCGATAAATGATAGTCCTGCACTAATCCCTGAAAAAACAGATGAAACTCGAGCCGCATTTCCTTGATTCTCAGGATTTGTCGCATCCTCGTTGAAACGTAGACTTGCATATGTACCTACTAAAATCATACGTTTGTAAAGTTCTTCCTCAGCAAGTAAACAATCTAAAAAAGTTTTTGCATCATTAGCTAATTTCCCTTTGAATTTGGTAACGGTTGATATATCAGCTTCTATTGCAGATAATTCTTGTTCCCATGCGTCAACTGAGGGAAACAAGTCTTCAAGCTTCCATGTTTGTTCAATATGTACCTCAGCACGAGTTAATAGTCTATCTTTAACCTTCGTCATGATTTGACCTCCAAATAAAATATTTCGATTCTCTAACAATTTTTATTATACCTGAAATAATAGGGAAGTTAATAGTATTTTCAGACATCATTTATTAATAATTTAAAATTTCATCAGACTATTTAACCTAAGATATTACATTTTTACTATGCAATTAGAAATATTTTACCCACGAAAGACCCACTTTAAATTAGTATCTAAGCCTCATGATGATTAACATACTAAAATGGTAGTATATTAGTAGTTAATTTGTTTAGTAGTCTAATTAATTAATTTTTTTCAGTAAAAATGGAAGCGTATTCTGAAAGCGTTAACTAAAAGTGCATCAAATCGATTTCTTCTTTTTTAGTATTTCTATTTAGTAGTAAATGAAGTTGAGAATGGATACGAACCCCAAAAATCTAAGGCTTTATCTATTATTTTGGGAGGTAGTATTGTTCTATAAATCACACTATTTTTATAGTAAACAAATCATTTATCAAAGGGAGGAAGAAAAATGGCATCAGTATCTAAAAAAATCAGAAAAGCTTCAAAATTAAGAAAAAAACTTATCGCAAGTACACTTGCACTTTCACTTGTTGCTCCAACAATAGGTTTTGCAGATGAGCAAGGGTACACAGGTGAAGAAGGAGAAGCTACACCGTATACTGGACGAGGTGCAATCACTACCTATAAAGTTGCAAAAGCAGACGGTCAACCAGAAATTGAAGTAGCAACTCAAGATAGAATTCTTGAAATTGGCGACAAGTATTTTAGAGATGCAAATGGCAGTAGAAGTTTAGATATTTATGAAGACTGGAGAAAACCAGTTTCAGAACGTGTAGCAGATTTGATTAGCAAAATGAGTCTTGAGCAAAAAGCTGGATTAATGTATATCAATACACACACTCCAGAAGCAGATCCTGCAGATGGGAAATTTGTAACTCCTCAAAATAGTAAAATTGTTACTGAGCAAAAATTGCGCCATGTTATTTATCGTCTATCGCAAAACTTAGGAGATATTGCCAATTATAATAACCAAATGCAACAATTAGCAGAAGGAGTAGAATTAGGGATTCCAGTTGTGATTACTTCCAATCCAAGAAACTCTCAATCTACAGATTATACAAATATAACGAATGTTCAGGATCAACATACTTTCTGGCCTGGAACATTAGGTTTAGCAGCTGCTAGAGATGTAGAAGCTGTTGGTGAATTTGCTGATATTGCCCGCCAAGAATGGAGAGCTGCTGGAATTCGTAAGGTTTATGGATATATGGCCGACGTTGCAACAGATCCACTTTGGGCAAGAATTGAGGAGACATTCGGTGAAGATCCAAAACTAGTTGGAGACATGAATTATGAACTCGTTAAAGGATTCCAAACTGAAGAACTTGGTACAGACGGTGTAGCCATCACAGTTAAACACTTCCCTGGCGGTGGAGCTCGTGATGATGGACAAGACCCTCACTTTGAAAACGGTAGATTTAATATTTATCCAACAGAAGGAAGCATGGAAAAGTATCACATTCCTCCGTTCCTAAGAGCGATTGAAGCTGGTGTAGCATCTGTAATGCCTTATTACGCATATCCAAGTAATGAAAGTGCTGAACAGGGGTTACCACCATATAGTGATGATCAGCAATTTGAAGAAGTTGGAATGACATTAAATGAAGGAATTATCCGTTATTTACGCGAAGGTCTTGGTTTCCAAGGATATATTAACTCTGACTCAGGTGCTGTTGCTGGTAGTGCATGGGGTTACTTGGATAAATCAGCAGTAGAAAAAGTTGCAAAAGCGGTAAATGCAGGAACTAACATTATTTCGGGTGGTGCAACACCAGATCTAGTAATTGAGGCAGTTACTAGCGGTTTACTAGATGAATCCAAAGTTGATGAATCCATTACTTATACTTTATCTGAAATGATGACATTAGGTCTGTTTGAGGATCCATATGTAAATCCTGATGAAGCAATTGCTCTAGCAAACGATGAAGAACATAGAGCATTAGCATATGAAGCACATCAAAAGTCAGTTGTTTTAATGCGTAATGATAAAGTTAAAGGCGAAAATCTATTACCGTTAACTGAAGAAAAATTAGAAAATGTTAAACTTTATGTAGAAGGATTTATTGGTGTAGCAGCACCAAGAAATCTAAAAGGAGAAGAAGCTGCAAAATATGTTGCAGAAAATTCTGCATTACAAACTGCTGCATTTACTGCAGACTTAAAGAATACACTAAAAGAAAAATTCTCTAACATCGAATTAGTTGATAGTGTTGAGGAAGCAACACATGCTTATGTATATTTGAAACCTACACAGTCTAACTGGGATAATAATCCACGTATTACAGTTGGGCCGGAAACTGGAGTATATGATCTTGACCGAATTGTTGAGATCCAAAAAGCGGTTCCAACGATTACTGCTGTAAACTTTACGAACCAATGGCTAATTAATAAGCTTGAGCCAAAAGCTGCTGCATTTATCGGTACTTTTGGTACACAACAAGAAGCAGTATTTGATGTAATCACTGGGGAATTCAATCCTGTTGGTAAACTTCCATTCGCTATTCCAGCTAGTGCGAAAGCTGTAGAACGAGAAGTAGGAGATGTTCCAAGCTTTGCACCTGAAGAATATAAGCATTTCACTTATAAGACAAAAGCTGGTGTCGAATATAAATACGGATTTGGACTATCTTACGAACAAGAAAAATCAAACAATGGTAACAAAAATAAATAATTGATTGAGCCGACCCAATTCTTGGGTCGGCTGTTGTATTTTTTCTCTGACAGTCATTCGTAACGAAACTTACCGAAACCATCCTTTTTGCTTAAACCAAACAAACATACCAATTCCAATCACAATCATAATTCCTTGAATTATGAAATACCCATATTTATAGGTGAGTTCAGGCATATGGTTGAAATTCATGCCGTAAATGCCGGCGATGAAGGTAAGTGGCATGAAGATGGTCGTGATGACGGTTAGTATCCGCATCACTTTATTTGTTTGGTGCGAGTTCAAAGATAAATAACTATCACGAATATCGGCTGTTAATTCGCGGCTAGCATCGATTTTTTCAGTAAGTCTTAAAAGGTGGTCATAAATGTCATGAAAATATTCGATCCGATGCTGTAGCAAATCAAGACGATGCGAATTGATAATCCGATACACCAAATCGCGCATCGGTGTTACCGTATGCCGTAAAGTAAGTAAATTATGTCTTGTGTCAAAAAGCTCATCTAGTAGCTTTTCCATCGATTTTTCATTCGAATTGTCTTCAATTTCTTTTAATGTATCTTCTAGGTGGTAAACAATCGGGAAATAATTATCAACCAGCTTATCGATGATGTGATATAACACAAGCGAAGGATCCCAATTTTCAATCGTGTCGGTCATCAATAAGCGGTTCCACACATCATTCACTTCACTTGATTCCATTAAATGAAAGGTCACAATATATCCTTCACCAAGAAATATATTTATTTCTTCCTTTTCCATCGTATCCTGATGAAGGCTATGCGAGACAAAAAAAGTATTTGATTCATAAAAGTCTAATTTTGGCCGCTCTAAGACATGGATGCAATCTTCAATAGCTAGTGGATGGAAATGTAGTGTTTTTGATAATTCTTCAAGCTCCGTTTCTGTTGGACGATTAAAATCAATCCAATACCATTTCCATTCAGTATTTTTTATTTCTGAAATAGGGGTATCGGTAATTCGTTCATTGTTGTGTGTAATTGCCGTAATACGGATCATGTAATTACCTCATTTTTTTGTAGTGCTATTGAATAACAGGCATCTTTTCATTTCCAATATCTGTAGTATAATAGAGTAATTCTAGACTTAAAGGGGAAAACAAAATGAAATCAAAACCATTTGTTTTAGTAAGTATTGTGCTTGCGATGCTTATTAGTGCTATGGATACGACAATTCTCCAGACAACTGCGCCAACGATAGCAGAAACGCTTGGCGGCTATAAGTTTTATGGATGGATGTTTGCCATATATGTGTTATTTTCTACTGTTTCCTTACCAATATTCGGGAAACTTGCCGATATTTATGGAAGAAAAAAGATATTTAGCATTTCTATTATTCTTTTTACAATTGGATCATTACTTTGTGGTTTAGCTGATTCCATGGTGGAATTAATCGTATACCGTGGAATCCAAGGACTAGGTGCTGGTGGGGTTGCACCATTAACGATGATTATTGCCGGTGATCTGTATTCAATCGAAAAGCGCGGGAAAATTCAGGGATTCTTTTCAGCAATGTGGGGAGTTTCTGCTGTCATTGCACCTCTAATCGGTGGCTTTTTCGTTGAAACGATGTCATGGCGCTGGATTTTCTTTATTAATATTCCAATCGGGATTATCGTTCTTTTATGTTTAATCCCATATAAAGAGAACATTACGAAGGATAAAAATCCACTGAATTATCTCAGCGCAGTTTTTTTCACAGGAAGTATGCTTGCCTTTTTAATGAACACCATTACAACGGAAAATCTTGTAATCTATAATTTAATTGGTATTATCTTCCTAGTCGCATTCATCTATTCTGAGAAAAAATCGGATAAACGATTTATCCCGATTGAGATTTTAAAGAACAAAAATATCTCATGGATGAATATTAATGGCGTCTTAATTTTCTTAAGTATTTTTGCGTTTCAGAATTATGTTCCTTTATTTATGCAAGAGGTACAGGGGATTTCGATTATAGTAAGTGGACTTGTTCTTTTCGGAATGAGCGCTGCCTGGATGTTTGCATCTGTACCGGCAGGGAATCTTATCTTAAAATATGGCTATCGCAATACGATTTTCTTTGGAAACGGTCTGCTTGTGCTTTCTGCAATTCTTGCACTCTTCATGAATAAAGACTCTAGCTTCTTGTACATCTTTGCTATTTTAACGATTCAAGGTTTTGCGTTTGGAATTGTTGTTACGATTGGAACAATTGGCTCACAGGAATTGGCTGAAGCACATCAAAAAGGGATGTCAACTAGTCTTCATTTCTTTGCAAGAAACATTGGTACAACATTTGGAGCAAGTATCATGGGGATGCTTATCACAAGTCAGGTCGATGTTGCTAAAGGAATGCATAATCTGATTTTGTATATGTTAATTTCTGTAACAGCTGCGACAATCATTAGCTTTTTTGCCAGTCAAAAATTATATTCTCATAATCTACAAAAACAATAAATCATCAAAGGCTCATGCTTTTGGTGATTTTTTCTATAATTATAGTTAAAATTATTGTATGATAAAAATAATTTAGAAAATCGAAAGAATTGCTATGTAAATAATTTGGGGGCCTCACATGCTTAGAATGCTAACGTATTTAAAACCTTATCGACTAGCCATTTCAGTCGCTCTTTGTTTGACCTTTGTTGAACTTGCGGTCGAACTCTTGCAACCGCTTTTAATTGCAAAGGTGATTGACGATGGTATTTTACAAAAGGATCTTTCTGGAGTTATTAAGTGGGGCGGAATTATGGTAGGAATATCGATTCTGGCCTTTATAGCGGGAATTGTCAACTCTTTTTTTGCTTCCCATACAAGCCAAAGTTTTGCTTTTGACATAAGAAAAGAAATGTTTGGAAAAATCCAATCCTTTTCATTCGCAAATCTTCAAAAATTCCAAACTGCAACATTGATTACGAGAATGACAAATGATGTAACCCAGCTACAGAATACGGTGTTTATGAGTTTGCGTATCGCAATGCGTGCACCGATGCTCATCATATTCGGAATGGTTATGGCTCTCCTCGTTAATGCAAAGCTCGCGATGATGCTCATCGTTACGACTCCATTTTTAATTTTGTTTCTTATTTTCGTCATGACGAAAGCAAGAAGACTGTTCCAATCCGTCCAAGAGAAACTAGACACAGTGAACGGTGTAATGCGGGAAAATCTATCAGGGATGAGATTAATAAAAGCATTTGTAAGATGGGGACATGAAACAAAACGTTTCATACATGCAAACGAAGGCTTACGAGACCGGACAATCACTTCACTTCGCCTCATCGAATTGACAATGCCAGTTCTTTTACTTTTAATGAATGGAAGTATCATTGCCATTCTTTGGTTTGGCAGCATTGATGTTAGCCTAGGGAACGTTCAGGTCGGGGAAGTTGTTGCAGTCATTAATTATACAACTCGGATTACTGGAGCACTCGGAGTTTTTTCATGGATTATCATGCATTTCTCACGAGCAAAAGCATCTTCGGACCGTCTAGTGGATGTATTAGATACGGAGGTAGATTTAATAGAATCTAATACAAATCTAACATCTGTCCCACACGCAAAAGGTAGTATCTCCTTTACACATGTTGATTTTAGGTATCCAGGAACCAATGCATTGGTTTTACAGGATATCACATTTAAGATTCAACCAGGTGAAACTATTGCCATTCTAGGTGCGACAGGCTCAGGGAAAACGTCTTTATTTCAATTAATTCCACGTTTATATGATGTTGCCTATGGCAGTGTTCAGATTGACGACATCGATGTGAAGGATCGAAAGCTTGATGAATTACGAAAACAAATCGGCTATGTTCCACAAGAAGCTTTATTATTTACTGGAACAATTAAGGATAACATCCGCTGGGGCAAACAGGATGCGACAATGGAAGAGATTATGGAAGCGGCTAAGCGTGCCCAAATTCATGAAACAATTGCGAAGCTTCCATTACAATACGATACCGTTATTGGACAAAGAGGTGTGAATCTCTCCGGTGGGCAAAAGCAGCGAATTTCGATTGCTAGAGCACTTGTTCGCAATCCTAAAATTTTATTACTTGATGATAGTACAAGTGCACTCGATCTAAAAACAGAAGCCAAACTTCTTGCAGAATTAAAAAATTACAAATGCACAACTATGATCATTACATCAAAAATATACACAGCAATGGCAACCGATACGATTTTACTGTTGGAAGATGGAAAATTACTCGCCACAGGAAGTCATGAAGAGCTCTTACACTCCTCGCCTTTTTATAAAAAGGTCTATAAAACTCAGTTTGGAGAGGAGGGACAAGTTCATGTCAACGCGAATGAATCCTACTAAACAAAATAACGGAAACAAGCCAAAACAAGCAAGAGATAGAATTGGTACTGTTAAAAGAATTTGGTCCTATCTTGCGGTCAATCATAAATTATTGATGGCTGTCCTAGCGATGGTCGTAGTAAGCTCCGGGCTTGGACTCCTCGGTCCATTTTTGCTAGGAAGAGGGATCGATGAATATATTGTTACACAGGAGCATAAAGGGATCCTTGTTCTTTTACTTTGGTTAGGAATTGTATTTATTCTTCATTCCTTGTCACTTTGGTATCAAAACTATTGGATGGTCGGCATAGCACAAAACACGGTCTTTTCGATGAGGACGGAGCTTTTTGAACAACTGCATCGTTTACCGATTCATTTTTTTGATAAAAGGCAACATGGAGAACTCATGAGCCGAATTACAAATGATATTGAAAATGTCAGCTCAACCTTGAATTCATCTGTGATTCAAATATTTTCGAGCTTACTAACCCTGATTGGAACTGTGGCAATAATGCTTTGGCTGAGCCCGCTATTAACCCTAATTACTATGATTATTATCCCAATCATGTTCATCGGGATAAAGTGGATCACAAAACGAACAGGGAAGCTGTTTAAGGAACAGCAGCGTTATTTAGGAGAACTAAACGGATATATTGAAGAAACAATCTCTGGTCAACGAATTGTAAAGACTTTTTCACAAGAAGAAACCGTGATGATCGAATTCATGGAAAAGAGTGAAAAGCTAAAGAAAGCGGGTTATTATGCACAAGCTTATTCTGGTTTTATTCCGAAGCTTATGAACGTGTTAAATAACCTAAGCTTTGCGATTATAGCCGGGGTTGGCGGAATACTTGCATTGAATGGGCATATCACGATCGGAACGATTGTCATTTTTGCTGAGTATTCAAGACAATTTACCCGACCGCTCAATGACTTGGCCAACCAATTTAATACATTACTATCCGCCATCGCGGGTGCTGAGCGTGTATTTGATATTTTAGATGAGGAACTTGAGGCTAAGGATGAAAGAAAAGCTAAAAAAATAAACGAAATTCATGGGGATGTTGAATTTAATCATGTTTCATTTTCCTATGAAAAGGATGGGAACACGGTTAAAGATGTATCATTTGATGTAAAAGCTGGACAATCTGTAGCCTTTGTCGGACCAACAGGGGCAGGGAAAACAACGATCATTAATTTATTGTCTCGATTTTACGAACCAGATTCTGGTGCAATTTTGATTGATGGGGTAAATACAGCAGCGATGACAAGGGAAAGCCTCCGTCAAAATATGGGATTTGTGCTACAGGATACATATTTATTTCAGGCGTCAATTATGGACAATATTCGATATGGTAGACTTGATGCATCCGATGAAGAGGTAATTGAAGCTGCCAAATTAGCAAATGCACATACTTTTATTATGAAACTACCAAATCAATTCAAGACGATTTTAAAACAGGATGGTAGTGGGATTAGCCAAGGACAAAGGCAGCTTCTGTCGATCGCAAGGGCAATCCTTGCAAATCCGTCTATATTAATTCTTGATGAAGCAACAAGCAGTATTGATACAGTAACAGAAATGAAAATTCAAGAAGCACTACAGAGGCTGATGAAGGGAAAGACGAGCTTTATCATTGCACACCGTTTGAATACGATTGAAAAAGCAGACCAAATCATCGTGTTGAATGAGGGAGGAATTATCGAGATGGGTAATCACGAATCTCTTATTCAACAAAAGGGATATTATTACAATCTTTTTACGAGTCAGTTGAAAAAACAAGTCATGTAGAACTCCTAATAAAGGGGTTCTTTTTTTAAGATTTAAGAAGGATTCATGCAATATTTGTTGAATATTGAGAAAAGGAAAGATTTTAACTTTATTCAGCAGAGGAACTGCAGAATAAAGTTAAAGCCTCCGGCGGATGCCACGATTTTTTAATGGAAATTTTTCGAGCAGTAAGATCAAAGACTAAAAACGCCACATCCTGTGGCAACGTCTTTATGACCCACTTCCTGTGGGCCTAAAAATCGGGCACAAATACGCCAATGCGTACTTGATCAAAGAAGGGGAGAGACATAAATTGTGATCATAGCGGAAACAGATCCCGTTTTAATAAAAATGATACGAGAAAGAGACATGGAAGCCATAATCAATTGGTTCGAACAACGGAAAGACGGCTTTTACAAACTTGCATGGACATATCTGGAAAACCTAATGGACATTCAAGATGTTTTTTACCATGTCATGCTAAGAGTGCAGACTGACATTCGAAAACAAAAAAAGAATCATGACTTTGATAAATGGGTAATTTCTCTTTTCGTGGAGGAATGTAAAAAAAGGAGATTAATAGAAGATTTAGATGATACACTCGTTTTAACATATGTACTTGGGCTTTCGCAACAAGAGATTGCTGTAATCCTTGAAATCTCAGTTGAATCAGTAAAAGATCGACTTTATAAAGAAATTCTGAGTTTAAGCGGTGCTGAGGGAGCTCACTACCAAGAAAAATTTATTGATTATTTAAGTCGGTCATTAGACCGTTCAGAAAAAATTGAACTTGAAATACATTTACATACATGCCCAACCTGTCAAAAAAGTCTAGCAGACTTTCAGAATACCATTTACTCCCTCATCGATGGTGCTGAAGCGATAGTAGTACCTCAAGAGTATTTGGATCAAGTAATCACAGAATTAATGAAGATAGAGGAAAATAAGAGAAAAAAGAAAAAGAAACGGACTACCATTGGAGTTGGAGTTGCTTCTTCACTCTTTTTACTCCTCTTAATTGGCTATGTAACAAATGGTTTTGCGTACATGTATTATTCCTGGTTAGATTGGCGTGACAAGGAGGATGAGCAGTTACTGGCCTATTTAAAGAATGGCATAGGAGAGCCTCTCAATCTTGTCAAAGAGTCCAATGGAATTAAAATTACAATAAAAAGCGCGATTGGCGATGAATTTCAAACTCTGATTTATTATGAAGTTGAAAACCTAAAAGGCGAAGAACAATATGGAATTAATTTTTGGAATGGTGTCTTTGTAGAAGATGAAGTGAAAATTTTCGACCAATTGGCTGTTCCAATCAACCACCTACCAGTCAACCCGCTAGAAAGTGAAGAGGATATTTTTAAAGGGACTATTAGTTTATTACCTATATCATCTAATACAGAAACCATAAAATTGAATATAGCGAAACTACAAAAGATGGAAAAAGACGCTGGAAAAATGGGATGGATAGATTTTTATGGAGATGGCGCATTTGCCTCAGGAGAATGGAATTTTGAGATTCCTGTAAAAAAGCAAGCTTCAATAGAACATGCTGTCGAGAAAACATTTACAGTTGATGGGCTTCTAATAGAGGCTGAGAAGCTGATTATGGCACCAACTGTCACCATTCTTCAATATCGATATCAACCATATTCAAATGATAAAAGTATTAATGAACTGTTTATTGAAGGAATCAAAACGAAGGAAAAGACTGCAAAACCTGCCGTTTTTGGATGGAATTTTCCAGTAGAAGGTAGTAGCCGTGAATATGTTACGTACCAATCAGCTTTTGATCCTCTCTATTTTGATGATCCAAAAGAGGTTAATCTTCATTTAAGCTCAATGTCCTATTTTCAGAGTGATTTTTACAATGTGGATATTGATATGAATCAACCATTTCCACAAACCTTTGAATATCTCGGTAGCAAGATTTCAATCGACAAGGTTGAACTTGGAACACCAACGAAAATTGAACTAACAGCTGAAATGGTAGAAGGACGAAAATTTGAATCACTTCATTTTGGTATACTAGGTCAAAATGATTCTTTGGCAATGTCAATGGGAATTTCGAATATTGAGGGGATATTGGTTGATCGAAATGGAAAAATATATGACTGGGACGAGTATGATTATTACGCGAATATCGACATGGTTAATAAACCACGCCATTACGATACGAAAATGTTTATCGAGGTTCTTAGTGAAGTGACTGATGAAGAAATGATTCCCAGTCAATTGGAAATTCATGGCTACCAGGGTACAACATATTTAGATGAAGTGATAAAATTAAAGCTTAAATAAAAAAGCTCAGAATTTGATCTGAGCTTTTTTACATCTTGTCTTTTCGAAATTGTAGGTAATCTTTCTTAGCAGAAGAATTTTCTTCAAAAAAGTCAATTAAGGTCGTCAAACAAAGAGAGGTTTCCTTGCTGATGTAATGTTCGAGTTTCTCTACTTCTTCATAAATGTTTTTATCTTGTACGCCGATCATTTTTAAAAAGTCCTCTAGCATTTCATGCTTTTCGACTAGCTTTTTTGCGACTGTTGTTCCTTTATCGGTAAGCACAAAGCCTCTATATTTTTCGTATATACCAAAGCCTTCCTCGTCCAATTTTTGCATCATCTTTGTGACGGAAGAAGGGAGGACATTTAATGAAGAAGCAATGTCTACGCTTCGGGCGTAGCCTTTTTGCTGAATGGATAAATAAATTTTTTCTAAATAATCTTCCATACTCGGTGTCGGGATCGTCATTACCGCCTTTCCAAAAACATCTTCTCTTATTATATAATGAAACGCGGTCAATTTTCTATCTAATCCTGCAAATGTAGTCGTATATCCTCTGTTTGATAACCAATGGACGTATTTAAATCAAGAACATCTAGAGAAACAACATCATTTTCGAACAAATTTATATCTGAAAAAGTAATTAAACCACTTTTGTCCTCTGTAATTTTATATACTTCGTAGTCTCCTAGATTTAACCGATAAGCGACGTCCTTCTTTTTCTCTACATTAAAAATCAAACTCTCGTTAGTTATGTCAGTTAGTTCAGGTGTTTTCAGGGTCCGGTTCTTATCAATTTTAATACCTGTTTCTTGCTGAAGGAATTGTTGTAGTTCTTCATTACCAAGTACATTATCAATATTCTGGTTCTCATGCTGTGTACGCATATAAAATGCTTCGTTCGAATAGACATCTTCTCGCTCTGTCTTATCAGTTGCCCCGTATAACAACACATAATCATCCGCAAATATTTCCTGTGGATGCCATTCATGTGCAGAAATGGAGTAATTAAAAAATGAATTCCATTGTACAGGCATATGATCTAACCCTCTTAGTTTCGCCCATTTTGAAAATGGAAAATGGTGAGAAGGAAAATAATAATAGGCAAAATGATGACCGTATTCATGTGACAATGTATCCCGATATTCTCGTGGACTTGAATGTTCATTTCCATTATAGAGGGTAATGCTAGTAATAAAAGGGTGATAGATTCCAGTAATCATACTATTTGAAGGTGACGGACCACCTATTACTCGAACTTCCTGCAAAAGGGTGATTTCTTCACCATGTTTATTTTTTATTAATTCTCTATATAAATCTTCTAATTGTGGTTCATTCCAATTTTGTGAGTAGCTTAGGAAAAGAATACCCTCTGGAGATTCATATTTGGCATAATATGAAGAGTCATACGTAATTGGATCTAAGCTTAATAAAATCGGAAGACTACATAACAATAACAAAAAAGCGATGACTTTTTTTCCCATGTTTGTTCTCACTCCCATAAGTCATTTTATCATTCTTCCATTCACTGAATCTCTGTTTTATTTTGCCAGATTGTATTCGTCGATTATAATGGGAAAGGGAACTTAAAATTTAGTAATTTAGGTTGGTGAAGATAATGAATCGTGTTGTAATCGTTACGGGAGCGGCAAATGGAATTGGAAAAGGGATTGCAAAAGCTTATGCGGAAATTGGAGCAATAGTTGTATTAGCAGATATGGATGTTGAAACTGGAATAAAGCTTTCAAGTGAACTTAATGAAAAAGGTGCGGAAGTTATTTTTATCAAAACAGATGTAAGAAACGAACAGGATATCCTTCAATTGGTAAACCAAACCTATCAAACATATGGTAAAATTGATATTTTAATAAACAACGCTGGGAAAAATCTATTCAGATCACCATTCGATGTAACAGTAGAAGAATGGGACGATGTGATAAATACCAATTTGCGAAGTGTCTTCTTATGTTCGAGGGAAGCAGCGAAATTTATGAAGAAATCTGGCGGTTCGATCATCAATATTGCATCAACTAGAGCGATCATGTCTGAGCCCCATTCAGAAGGCTATGCAGTAACAAAGGGCGGAATCGTTGCGATTACTCATGCGCTTGCTGCTTCATTTTCAGAATATCAGATTACGGTAAATGCAATCTCACCAGGTTGGATTGAAACTGGTAAATATGAGGATCTTCGTGAAATTGATCACGAACAGCATTTTTCAAAGCGAGTCGGAAAACCAGCTGACATTGCAAATGCATGTCTCTATTTAACCGATCCGAAAAATAATTTTGTTACTGGAATTAATCTTGTTGTAGATGGCGGAATGACTAAGAAAATGATATATGAGGAGTAACATAGAGAGGAAGCTTTAAGATTATGAAACTTGTATCTTGGAATGTTAATGGATTAAGAGCTTGTGTCAAAAAAGGTTTTTTAGATTATTTTCACGAAATGAACGCCGATGTATTTTGTGTGCAGGAAACAAAGCTACAGGAAGGTCAAATTGAACTAGACCTTGAAGGCTATCATCAATATTGGAATTATGCACTAAAAAAAGGCTATTCTGGAACTGCTGTTTTTACAAAAGAGAAACCTCTTTCAGTTTCGTATGGTGTTGGTGATGAAGATGAAGAAGCTGAAGGACGAATTCTTACATTAGAATTTGTTGATTTTTATTTAATCAATGTTTACACACCGAATTCACAAAGAGACCTCGCACGGCTCAACTTCCGACTTGACTGGGAAGACCGTATGCGAAATTATCTCATTCATTTAAATGAAAAGAAGCCAATAATCCTTTGTGGCGATTTGAATGTGGCTCATTCGGAGATTGATTTAAAGAATGCGAAATCGAATCGTGGAAATTCCGGCTTCACCGATGAAGAGCGTGGGAAAATGACTGATTTACTAAGCTCAGGTTTCGTTGATTCCTTCAGACATTTTTATCCAGATGTGACTGATCAATATACATGGTGGAGCTATATGCGAAATGTCCGTGAAAAGAATATTGGATGGAGAATTGATTATTTTATTGTTTCGCGAAGCTTGAAGGACCGCTTAAAGGACTCACAAATCCACTCTCACGTAATGGGCAGCGACCATTGCCCAGTCCTTTTGGAAATAAATGAAAAGGGAAATTTTTAAGGAATACTTTAAAGTAGGACAAACATAGATTACAATAAGAATGCTATCGATTTAGTGATAATAGCATTTTATTTGGAGGTAAAAATGGATAATTGGATTACGGATTTTATGGACCAATTTGGGTATTTTGGAATTTTTCTATTGATTGCACTAGAAAATTTATTCCCACCCATTCCATCTGAGGTCATCTTAACTGCAGGTGGATTTATGACTACAATAACAAAATTAACTGTGACAGGTGTAATCATCGCTGCAACCATTGGTTCAGTTGTAGGTGCGATTATTCTTTACGGAATCGGCCGCATACTTGATGTTGAGCGATTAGAGAAAATTGTTGACCGCTATGGCCGCATATTACGAGTTACTAAAGAGGATATCCATAAAGCAGATGCTTGGTTTGATAAATATGGATACTGGACTGTATTTTTCTGCCGAATGGTTCCGTTAATTAGAAGCTTGATATCCATTCCAGCTGGGATGTCCAATATGAATTTTTGGATGTTCATTTTATTTACAACACTTGGAACATTAATCTGGAATGTGATTCTTGTGATGCTAGGAGCTGCTTTTGGTGAATCATGGGACACAATTGTTCACTACATGGACATTTACTCCAATATTACGTATGCATTAATCGCATTAGCGGGAATAGGATTTCTTGTTATATTCTTCACCAAGAGAAGATCTAAAACGAGATAATTAAAAAAGGAGTATACTAATTCTAATGGAAATTATTGAAATTATAAAAGCGATTATTTTAGGACTAGTTGAGGGGCTTACAGAATTTGCGCCAGTTTCCTCAACCGGTCACATGATTATTGTCGATGATATGTGGCTAAAAACTGAGGAGTTTCTCGGGAAGTACCCAGCTAACACATTTAAGGTTGTCATCCAACTTGGCTCTATTTTAGCCGTTGTTGTTGTTTTTAAAGACAGGTTTATTGATTTATTAGGACTAAATCGAAAAAATAAAATAGTTCCAGTTGGGGCAAAGAATTTACGTTTGACTCATATTATTGTTGGTTTAATTCCTGCAGGAGTTCTTGGTGTATTATTTGAGGACATAATTGATGATTATTTATTCACAACGGAAACGGTTTTAATTGGACTGGTAATTGGTGCAATATTAATGATTATTGCTGACCGATACAGTAAAAACCATCCAAATATTCAAACAGTTGATCAAATTACTTATAAACAAGCCTTAACAGTAGGACTGATTCAATGTTTGTCACTATGGCCAGGATTTTCACGTTCAGGTGCAACCATTTCAGGTGGAGTTCTTGTCGGATTAAGCCATAGAGCAGCAGCAGATTTTACATTTATCATGGCAGTGCCGATTATGGCAGGCGCAAGTGGAATCTCACTTCTTAAAAACTTAGAATATTTCTCTATGGACGCACTTCCAGTATTTATTGCGGGATTCATTAGTGCATTCGTATTCGCTCTTATTTCAATTCGATTCTTCTTACGACTAATCGATAAAATTAAGCTATTACCATTTGCGATATACCGAATCGTACTAGCAGCTGTAATTTACTTTGTATTTTTATAAGTCGAAAGCATCTCCTATGGGATGCTTTTTTTCATGGTATAAAATTCTGCTCGCTCTTCATATTACGCGACATTTTGTGTAAAATATGGTAATGGTTCCAAACTTATACAAAAGTACTAGAAGAGGGGGAGATCAATTATTAGATCTCTAAAATATTTACTATTTGCGATTCCACTGCTACTTGTCACAATCATGCCATCCATCCACCCACAACAAGAAAAAGCAAATGCAAATGCAATCCAAAATCAAGTGCTCGGGCAGCTGAATCAGCTCGTCATGAATGAACCTAACTTAAAAGGAGCAATCGCTGGGATAAGTATAAGATTCGCAAAAACCGGAGAAATCCTGTATCAACACGCTGGCGATGTCAGACTGAGACCTGCATCAAATTTAAAGCTTATAACGGCTGCATCAGCTTTGTCGGCCCTTGGTGAAAAATATCAGTTTTCAACCGAAATCCTCACTGATGGAAAACTTGAAGGAAACAAACTAACAGGAAATCTTTATCTGAAGGGAAAAGGAGATCCCACATTGCTTCAGGAAGACTTGGATTTACTCGCGAAAAAAATTAAGCAATCTGGAGTCGATGTGATTTTCGGAAATTTGATTGCTGATGATACCTGGTATGATGATGAGCGGTACTCAATTGATTTAACCTGGAGCGATGAAACCTATTATTATGGTTCAGCAGTTTCAGGATTGACTGCATCCCCGAATAAGGATTATGATTCCGGCACTTTAATTGTGCAAGTATCACCTGGGAAGAAAGAGGGGGCCAAAGCCGAAATTTCTCTACAACCATCGAGTAATTACATAAAAGTCATCAATAACACAAAAACAGTTCAAAAAGAAGAAAAGAAAGACATAGATATCATTCGCAAGCATGGTGAGAATGTCATAACGATTGAGGGAACAATCCCAGTTAATGCAAAATCAATTCAAGAATGGATGACTGTCTGGGAACCTACAGGCTATGCGCTGGATTTATTTAAGCAATCACTAGCTAAACAAGGAATCCATGTGATTGGAACGGAAGGAATCGCTAAAACACCCGATAACGCAGCACTACTTGTAACAGACACATCTATCCCACTAAATGAACTCCTTGTTCCTTTTATGAAACTAAGCAACAATGGGCATGGGGAAACATTAGTAAAGGAGATGGGACGTGTCCGTTATGGAGAGGGTAGCTGGGAAAAAGGGATTAATGTCGTTAAAGAAGAGCTTCGAAAAATAGGTGTTGACCCAAGTAGTATGGTAATTAGGGACGGTTCAGGAATTTCGCACGTGAATTTGGTATCTGCTAACGATATCTCAAAGCTGCTCTATTCCGCCCAAACCCAAACTTGGTTTCCATCGTTTTTACACTCATTACCGGTAGCAGGAAACAGTGAACGTCTTGTTGGTGGGTCTTTACGAAATCGATTGAAAAATCCAGAGATGGCAGGGAAGATCATTGCAAAAACAGGAACGATCACAACAGTAAGTTCATTATCAGGTTATATGAAAACAAGAGGTGGGGATGACCTGATCTTTTCAATCCTGTTAAATAACCTAATGAACGACGCCCACGGAAAACCAATTGAGGATAAAATCGTTACATTATTATACCAATATTAAAAAGCAGGCCATGGCCTGCTTTTTGCATTGTATTTTATTCAGCTTTTCCAGCTTCGATTTCAATTGAAATTTTCACTTGGTCCCCAACTAGAACGCCACCAGTTTCAAGTGCTGCATTCCATACCAAGCCATAGTCACTGCGATTGAGGCTACCTGTTGCACTGAAGCCCGCTTTTTCATTTCCCCAAGGATCTTTACCAGCTCCTTCGAATACAACTTGGAAGGTTTCCTTTTTTGTAGTACCTCGAATTGTTAAATCACCAGTTAAATCGTATTCACCATCGTCTGTTTTTACGATAGAAGTTGATTTGAATGTCATTGTTGGATGGTTTTCAACATCAAAGAAGTCACCAGAACGAAGATGGTTGTCACGGTCTGCATTCTTCGTATTGATACTTGTAAGGTCAACCTTGAATTCAATATTTGCTGTTGTTAAGTCCGCTGGATCTGCTTCAATTGTTGCTTCAAAGCTTTCGAAAGAACCTTTTACCTTTGCAATCATCATGTGTTTGACAGAAAAATCAATACTACTGTGTGATGCATCTACTGCCCATTTTGTGTTTGCCATTCCAATTCTCCCCCAAAAATATTATTTTAATATCATTTATCTCGAATTCAAGATAAATTACCTTAAGATAAATTATAAAACCGACTAATCTTATTGTCAATATTAAATTTACTCATTTGAAGCGTAAAAAATGCTTCAAATTGAAACTCGTAGTAAAATAAGCATAATGAATGTAATAGAAGGGGAATTTAAGAAAATAATGTTCGTTGTTTGTGATCATTGGAGGTATTCAATATGGTTGTTGAAATTTTAATCCTTGTCGTTTTGATATTACTGAATTCATTTTTTGCGGCTTCTGAAATGGCATTGGTTTCACTAAATGATAATAAAGTAAAAATGATGGCTGACAGTGGAGACAAAAAAGCAATTTTGGTACATAGACTTCTTTCAAATCCAAGTGGTTTTTTGGCCACAATTCAAATTGGAATCACATTAGCAGGATTTTTAGCAAGTGCCTTTGCAGCTGGAAGCTTTGCAACTTATTTAACAGCTTGGTTAACGGATATTGGTGTTCCTATTGCACCAGCTCTCCTGGACACTATTTCTGTAATTGTAATAACACTCATTTTATCCTACTTCACATTAGTAATAGGAGAACTTGTACCGAAAAGACTTGCATTACAAAAAGCAGAAGCAATCTCATTAAATGCGGCTAGGCCATTAACTATTCTTTCGAAGGTAACATCACCCTTTGTAAAGCTACTTACTTTGTCAACGAATGGAATTGTACGTTTATTTGGAGTCGATCCTAATGCCGAAGATGAAAATGTTACAGAAGAAGAAATTCGAATGATGGTTGATGTAGGTAAAGAAAGAGGCACGATACAAGAGTCAGAAAAAATCATGATAAATAATATTTTTGAATTTGATAATAAAACCGTATCAGACATTATGACACATCGTACGAATATTATTGCAATCCCACTTGATTACACATTAAAAGAAATCATTAATCTTGTGACAGTCGAAAAATACACACGCTTTCCGGTTTATGATGAAAGCATTGACCAGATTGTTGGAATCTTACATTCAAAAGAATTGATTAAATTCGTTGATGATTGTAATGAAACTCCTTTTAACTTAAAAGACCTACTTAGAGACCCTTATTTTGTTTTAGAATCAAAGCATACAAATGAATTATTTAAGGAACTGCAAAAAAACAATATTCATATGGCCATAGTTATCGATGAATATGGTGGAACAGACGGGATTGTCACAATTGAGGACTTAATCGAAGAAATCGTTGGGAATATTTTTGACGAATACGATGAATACACAATTGAGGACGAGGATTACATCCAGATAGATGAAAATACATACTCCATGGCTGGAACGATCAATTTATATGAGGTAGAATATCTTTTGAAATTTGACTTTCCAACGGATGAATATGACACATTAAGTGGTTTTGTGATTGGTCAATTAGGGTATATTCCTACAGGAGATGTTCATCCAGAAATTCAGTACGAAAATCATACATTCAAAGTAATAGAAATGAATGAAAAACGGATCATGAGAATAAAGGTCATTAAGAATTCTGCTCCGTTAGAAAATGAAGACGAAAAAGATTAACACTGATAATCAGTATCAAATACGATGATTAATAATTGGAGTGAAAGCTTGTTAAAACTGCAACTAAAAAAAACTATAATGAAAAAGGTGTTCCAAGTAAAAGTGGAACACCTTTTTTAGATGAGACCCAAACTATCCAAGAAGACAATAATGATCACAACTGGTACTACATACCGAATTTAAAAGAACCAAGCCTTTAATATAGAAATCGGAACGCTACTGCCAGTTTGCATCTCCTTAAAAAGAGCACTCCTTTTGCAACTACAATAGCGGTGATTAACATAAATGCTAGTTGACCAGTATCACAAGGAATGGATATTAAATTGTTTCTCCAAAATATGCTACGTACTCTGTTTCTACCCCCATTGAAAACTTCATATTGTTTTATTTTTGATAATTAAAATAAAAAAAACGTATTATCACACGAAAACAAAAAACCTTATTTTTCTTTACGAAAAAAATATAACCTGAAATTGTAAAATGTTCAGAAAATTATTGACGCAAAGTGCCTAGAATGATAATATAACGATTAAATAATGACATACACTAACGCTTTTTTGTTTTATCGAGACACAGTGAAAATGTATGAATATTATTATTCTAGTAAAACAATAAACACTAGAATATATAAAAAAAGGATAACGGGGGGATATGTGTGAAAGGTTCAAGTAAAATTGTAGGAGTGTTATTGGCTGGCTTCCTTGCTTTAGCAGGATGCGGTAATTCTGATGACACTTCAGGTGATGCTGGTAGCAGCAATGAAAAAGATCAAGTGGTAGTAGGTATTACACAATATGCACCACATACTTCATTAGATGCTGCGACAGAGGGCTTCATAAAAGCATTAGAGGATGAAGGTTTTAAGGAAGGCGAAAATTTGAAAATTGATTCCCAAAATGCACAGGGCGAACAAAGTAATACTGCAACAATTGCTCAAAACTTTGTTGGTAGCAAAGTGGACTTAATCTTTGCGAACGCAACCCCAAGTGCGATGGCTGCACTTAATGCAACAAGTGACATTCCAATCATTTTCACATCTGTAACAGATCCGGTTGGAGCAGGTTTAGTAGAAGCATTTGATAAGCCAGGTGCTAATATTACTGGTACAACTGATAACCATCCAGATGCTACGAAAACGACAATCAACTTTATCACTAAAGAAATGGGTGCAAAGAAGATTGGTGTTATCTACAACTCTGGGGAACAAAACTCTGTTGTACAGGTTGAGCAAGTGAAAGAATTCGCTGAACAAGATGGTGCGGAATTAGTTGAAGTCTCAGTATCTACAACTGCTGAAGTAAAGCAGGCAGCGGAAAGCTTAGTTGGTCGTGTAGATGCCATCTATATTCCAACGGATAACACTGCAGTTCAGGCTTTAGACACAATTATTGCAGTAGCAAATGAAAAAGATATTCCACTTTTCGTTGGTGAATTAGACTCAATGAAAGCTGGGGGATTTGCAGCAAGTGGATTTGAATACTATGACATTGGATACCAATCCGGACTTATGGCTGCTGCGATTCTAAAAGGTGAGAAAAAGGCTTCTGAAATTCCAGTTGAACTTCCAAACAGCCTACAGCTTTTCATTAACAAACAAGCAGCGGAAGAGCAAGGAATTGAAATAAAACCAGAATGGAAAGATATTGCTGACATCTACGAAGGGGAATAAAAGAAAGGATGATTCAACATGTTTACAGCATTATTTGGGGCATTTGAATCAGGAATCATCTATGCAATCATGGCAATTGGTGTATACCTGTCCTTCCGTATACTAGATTTTCCAGACTTGACGGTTGACGGCAGCTTCGTTACAGGAGCTGCTGTTTCCGCCATTTTGATTACAAATGGAGTAAATCCATTTATTGCAACACTTCTAGCACTTGTTGCTGGATTTATTGCTGGTAGTATTACAGGATTACTACACACAGTTGGTAAAATTAATGCATTACTTTCTGGTATTTTGATGATGATCGCCCTTTATTCAATCAATCTACGAATTATGGGTAAATCAAATGTTTCATTATTAAATATAGATACAACATTTACAAACGTATCTGGTGTATCTGCTTCATCAGGAGTAGATTCCTTTTTCAATACTTTTGTTTCGGCAATTGGTTTAGGTGGTAGCCTGCCTAAAACATGGGGCATTCTTCTCTTTATGATTGTTGTTAC
This sequence comes from Bacillus sp. JJ1562, assembly GCF_036962705.1. Lineage (NCBI taxonomy): Bacteria > Bacillati > Bacillota > Bacilli > Caryophanales > Bacillaceae > Bacillus > Bacillus sp. JJ1562. The sequence goes on along the minus strand of NZ_JBALOQ010000022.1, from coordinate 205,739 downwards.
TTTTGTGATTAAATTATTAATTGACCTTTTCCTACGAACAGAAATTGGTCTTGCAGTCAGAGCAACTGGAGATAACAAAAAAATGATTTCTAGCTTTTCAGCAAATACAAACCTAATGACAATCCTAGGTTTAGGACTTTCCAATGCACTTGTCGCATTTTCAGGATCGCTCATTGCGCAACAAGGTGGTTTTGCCGATGTTGGAATGGGTATTGGTATGATCGTAATTGGCTTAGCTTCCGTAATTATCGGTGAAGCCCTATTTGGTGCAAAAACAATTGCTAGAGCTACACTTGCCGTAATTGGTGGAGCAATCATTTATCGTATCGTTGTCTCACTAGCGTTACGTGTTGAGTTCCTACAGCCCGGAGATATGAAATTAATAACAGCAATCATCGTTATTATTGCGTTAGTCCTTCCTAAAATTCTTGAAGGAACAAAAGAGAAAAACAGAAGAGTAAAAAGACAACAACAACTTGTTCAAATGAACAGCGCACCTTCAGAAAGAAAGGGTGAGGCAAGTGCTACACTTAAATCAAATTCATAAAATCTTTAATGAAGGTACACCAGATGAAAAGATTGCCCTTGATTGGACGAATTTGCAGTTAAAAGAGGGCGATTTTGTGACTGTCATCGGTAGTAATGGTGCCGGCAAATCTACTTTAATGAATGTGATTTCTGGAGTGCTGATTCCTGATGCTGGTTCAGTTCAAATTGCAGGGAAAGATGTTACATTTCTACCTGAACATAAGCGGGCTAAGTTGATTGGACGTGTCTTCCAGGATCCTATGGCAGGAACCGCACCAAATATGACCATTGAAGAGAACCTAGCAATGGCATATTCACGAAATAAAAAAAGATCACTTCGAAAAGGGGTAACAAAGAAAAGAAAGGATTACTTTAGTGAAGTTCTTGAATCCCTTAATCTAGGTTTAGAGAATCGTCTTTCTGCTAAAGTAGGGTTGTTATCTGGAGGAGAACGTCAAGCACTATCACTTTTAATGGCAACCTTCACAGAACCATCAATTTTGTTACTTGATGAACATACAGCAGCTCTGGATCCAGCTCGTGCTGAATTGATTACGAATTTAACAAAAGAAATCGTAAAAAAATACAATCTAACTACTTTAATGGTCACTCACAATATGCAGCAGGCCCTTGATTTAGGGAACCGTCTTATCATGATGGATAAGGGACAAATTATTTTAGAAGTTGATGAACAGGATAAAGCCAATTTAACTATTGATCAATTGCTAAATGAGTTCCAGCGAATCAGAGGCGCAAAAATGACAAATGACCGTGCTTTGTTATCATAATAAAAAACGGCCGCTTTAACAGGAAGCGGTCGTTTTTTATTATGTAGATTGATTTTCGACAATCTGTTGTTTTTCTCTTTCCATTTCCATCGCAGACACAATATAGGCAAACCCATTTAATACAAAGATGAAAACATTCGATTGCACACGTTCTGTTTCCCCTAAATACGTATTCATCAAGATAATACCGGAGTAAAGTATCACAAAAAATAATGCAATTTTATTCATTATTACCATTCGTCCACAACTCCTTTTCCATCGGGATATATTATTATTCTATTTTTCTATAGGAAGTCCTATGAGTTAATTTGCGTCCAATGCTAAAATTCAAGTAGACAAAGGAAATTTTTTCACACTTATGGAAATAATGTGTATAATAGTTACGGAGCTTATCGTATATGAAGGGTGGAAATAAAACAATGAATATTACCGGATATTCGGTTGAAAAATTAAAGGATCCTACCGGGATTTTAGAGGGTGACCGCTATGAGTTCTTTTTGGATATCGAGATTCCAGAGGATGATGAATTATATTTTGAAAATGGAATTGAACTAAAAGTGATTTTTGCGGTAGATAGCAAGGGTGAGCGAATTGTCCAATATTATTTTTATCAAAAAGGCCATGAAAAAGCGCTTGATTTTGCACTCGAAGAAGATGAAGAAATTGCGGTTAATGAGTTTTGCAAAATGCATTTAGACGAAGAAAATGAATAAATATGTCTAAAATTGTTTAACCAAGATGAATCTTTGTGTAAAATGAGAGAGTACATCATACATATTAAGCAATAAGGAGTCATGCAAAATGGAAAAAGTACTTGTTTTTGGTCATAAGAACCCAGATACTGATACAATTTGTTCAGCAATTGCATATGCAGAGCTAAAAAAGAAACTTGGTATAGATGCTGAGCCTATACGCTTAGGTGAAGTAAACAGTGAAACCCAATATGCATTAAATTATTTTAAAGCTGAAGCACCACGCTTAGTAGAGAATGTAGCAAATGAAGCTCAATCTGTTATATTAGTGGACCACAACGAGCGCCAACAAAGTGCAGACGGACTTGAAAAAGTAAAAATAAAAGAAGTAATCGACCATCACCGAGTTGCCAACTTCGAAACAAGTGATCCGTTGTATTTCCGTGTAGAGCCTGTTGGTTGTACTGCAACTATTCTTAACAAGCTTTATAAAGAAAATAATATTGAAATCACAAAGGAGATTGCTGGCTTAATGCTTTCAGCGATAATCTCTGATTCCCTTTTATTCAAATCACCAACTTGCACTGAAGAAGATGTTCAAGCTGCTCGTGAGTTAGCAGAAATAGCTGGTGTTGACGCTGAAAGCTATGGCCTTGAGATGTTAAAAGCCGGTGCAAATGTCAGCGATAAAACTGCTGAGCAATTGGTTTCATTGGATTCTAAAGAATTCTCAATGAATGGCAGTAAAGTTCAAATTGCGCAAGTAAACGTGGTTGATCCACAGGATGTACTTTCAAGACAAAGCGAGCTTGAAGATGTGATGAATCAACAAATCAATGACAATGGTCTTGATTTATTCTTATTAGTGATTACAGACATTTTAAACAATGACTCGGTAGGACTTGCAGTTGGTGCGAAAACAGCTGCAGTAGAAAAAGCATTTAATGTTACACTGGACAGCAAAACAGCTGCATTAAAAGGCGTTGTTTCTCGTAAGAAACAAGTTGTTCCGGTACTTACGGAAGCATTTAATAATCTCTAATTTAAAATTTAATGCCCCGAGAGGTTATGACCTCCTGGGGCATTATTTATTAGTAATCATCTGCAATTAACTGTCTATCTAAATATGTTTCAATCATTTCACTAATCTGATATGAAACCTGAGGCAGGTCATAGTTTTCATAAACATGCTCACATGAAGTCTTATAGGCCATTGTTTCATCATAATGGTTCATATGCCTTTTAATGTCCTCAGCACTATCCCCGCGTTCCTTCTGTCGTTCATGTACCGTATCGCGATCAGCATACACAAAGATTCGGATCGCTTTATCTCCATACATTTTCTTCAAAAGATCGGCACCTTCAGGGTTAAGTGTTAAGTATACCACCTTATGCTTCTTGAAGATATTTACTATGTCAATTTCACGTATTCCATAAAAATGTCCATCAATATCTACACTTTCGAGAAATTCATTTTGCTGCATCATTTGATGAAAAGTTTCTTTACTTACAAAGTGGTAATCTTCTCCGTTGTTTTCAAAAGGGCGGGGGCTTCGAGTTGTGAATGAGGGAACGGTTTGCATATCAAAAGCTGTAGCAACCATCTTGCCTAATGTCTTTCTACCTGAACCATCAGGACCAGTATAAATGAAAATCCTCTCTTTGTCCTTTAATTTGTACATAGGTTTCCTCCTTCTTGAAAAAGATTTTTTTGTTAAATGCTAGTTGAAATATTCTGTTTTTTAAGTATAGCATAAAATCTGCGTTTTAGCCTATATAGAATGTTATTTTTTTGTGTATTCCAAATTTTCAATACGATATATGACATTTATCATATAAATTACATGACACCTATGTCTAGTGTAAATCTTTTTTCTCCTATAACATTAAAAACGTAGACAACTGTTGGCGATTTGTCAGCACATATTTCCTCATTAAATTTGAAAATCTGATTAAAATATGAAATGAGAATTAAGAAAGGAATCGATTATATGAACAAATTAGATCAACGAAGCTTGCGAAAACAAGTTGCACCATTTGAAAAATCAAACTTAAAAGCTAGTCTGTTTCAGCTTTTCAACACATTAATTCCTTATCTTGGATTATGGGTTCTCGCCTATTATTCATTAAATATTTCCTATATATTGACATTTGTAATTGGTGTTATTGCAGCAGGCTTTCTCGTACGGATGTTTATCATTTTCCATGACTGTTGCCATCACTCATTTTTTAAAAATCGAAAAGCAAATAAAATCATTGGTACCTTTTTTGGGATTTTAACATTATTTCCTTATAGTAAATGGGGACATGACCATTCTGTCCACCATGCAACAAGTTCAAATCTAGATAAACGTGGTACAGGTGATATCTGGGTAATGACCGTTGAAGAATACATGGAAGCATCTACATGGAAGCGTCTTTGCTACAGAATTTATCGAAATCCATTTGTAATGTTTATTTTAGGACCTATCTTTGTATTCTTAATTGAAAATCGTTTTAACCGAAAAAAGGCGAGAAAAAATGAACGTCTCAACACATATATTACCAATCTTGGAATTGTTGGCCTGGCGGCTGTTTTATGTTGGGCAATCGGATGGCAGTCATTTTTAATTGTACAAGGAACGATTTTTATGATTTCAGGGATTGCTGGTGTCTGGTTGTTTTATGTTCAGCATACATTCGAAGATTCCTATTTTGAGGAAGATGAGAATTGGGAATATGTAAAGGCAGCGGTAGAGGGCAGTTCGTTTTATAAGCTTCCAAAACCACTACAATGGTTAACAGGAAATATCGGTTATCATCATGTTCATCACTTAAGCCCACGTGTTCCGAATTACAAGCTTGAAGAGGTGCATAATCAAACAGCTCCACTTAAGCATGTACCAACCATTACGTTAAAAACAAGCTTAAAATCACTTAAATTCCGCTTATGGGATGAAGAAGAAAAAGTGTTTGTAGGCTATGGTAAAATAAAGGAAATGGTTGCAAACCAAAAGAATGTAAAAAAGATTCCCAGCTTAGAAAAATAAGCTGGGTTTTCCTATATCGTTATTCAGCCGGGGGTCGGACCCCAGCTGAATAACGACATAGCCTCCGGCGGAGACATGCGATTTTCAAAGGTAATTTTTCGAACTTAAGACCAAAGACTAAGAACCCCACTTCCTGTGGCAATGTCTTTGTGACCCACATCGTGTGGGCCTGAAAAATCTGGGCGCAAATACGCAAGGCGCATTTGATTATGATATGATACAGAATAAACATGAATAAAATGAGGGTATATCCTATGAAGAAATATTCACTTTTTCAAAAATGGTCGGGGGTCTCACCTTATATATGGGCAGTAATTAGTATCCTGCCGTTTTATTTTATTTTTCAATCGTCATCTACTCCTGAAATAATAGCCGGTCTCATTTTAACGGTTATCTTTTTCATTTCATTGCGTTTTGCCTTTATCTCGAGGAGATGGCCAGTATACTTATGGACTTCAATCTTAATCGGTATTTCATTAACCATGTCGATTCTATTTGCCTTTATATATTTTGCTTTCTATATTGCGTACTACAATGGAAATATCAAAAATCGCGTTGCTTTTTTAACGCTATACATTATACATTTAGTAGCTACAACATTTTCAATTAATTATAATCTTGTCCTGAAAGACGAGGTGTTTCTAACCCAATTACCATTCAACATTATCATTTGGATCAGCGTTATCCTATTACCATTTAATATTTATAATAAAAAGAAACAAGAGAAGCTGGAAGAACAGCTTGAAGATGCAAATAAACGAATTGCAGAGCTAGTAAAACAAGAAGAACGCCAAAGAATTGCGAGGGACCTTCATGATACATTAGGTCAAAGACTTTCAATGATTGGCTTAAAAAGTGATTTAGCTAGGAAACTTATACATAAAGATCCAGAGAAAGCACGTCATGAATTAAAGGATGTGCAGCAAACTGCACGAACAGCTTTGAATGAAGTTCGAAAAATGGTATCCCAAATGCGTGGAATTCGGATCAAGGAAGAAATTGTCCGTGTGAAAGAACTTCTACGTGCTGCTGAAATTGAATTTGAGTTTATTCAAGATCAACCATTAAAGGATGTTTCGTTATTCTACGAAAATATCATCAGCATGTTAATTAAAGAAGCAGTTAATAATGTGGTGAGGCATAGTAAAGCAACTCGTTGTACAATTGAAATTATACAGTTTGAAGAAGAGATTCGTGTAGAGATTAAAGATAATGGTATTGGCACAATTCCAGATAAAGATGTCATCGATGGGCATGGATTACAAGGAATGAGAGAACGTTTAGATTTTGTAAATGGAAGCTTAGAAATTTTAACAAATGATGGAACAACATTAATTATCAATATTCCAAATGTACGTAAACAGGTTGAAGTGGAGGGACTGTTATGATTCGAATTGTGATTGCGGAAGACCAAAGAATGGTTCTAGGCGCATTAGGTTCGCTCTTAAATTTAGAGGACGATATGGAAGTAGTTGGGATGGCAAATAATGGGCAAGAAGCGATTTCACTTGTGATGGAGCTTAAGCCAGATATTTGCATGATGGATATTGAAATGCCACTAAAAACAGGTCTTGAAGCTGCAGAGATGTTAAAAGAAACAGACTGTAACGTGATCATTTTAACGACCTTTGCTCGAACTGGTTATTTTCAACGTGCTCTAAAGGCTGGCGTGAAGGGCTACCTTTTGAAAGATAGCCCGAGCGACGAATTAGCTGATTCAATTCGTAGTGTAATGAGCGGCAAGCGCGTTTATGCACCTGAATTAATGGATGATTTATACGGAGATGAAAATCCATTAACCGAGCGTGAACGTGAAGTACTGGGACTTGTCGCGGATGGAAAAAACACGAATGAAATTGCCGATGAACTACGAATTAAAGCGGGTACTGTCCGTAATTATATTTCTACTATTTTAGATAAGCTTGAAGTAAAAAATCGTATCGAAGCGATCACACAATCAAAAGAAAAAGGATGGTTTAAGTAAGAAGGAACTTAAAATTCTCATTGAAAAATTGATGATTGAGGAATAAAATAAGAGTGCAATACATTTCGTTTTAGGGTGGAATGATCATGGGAAACCTTGGTTTCGGAGAAATATTATTAATTATCTTTTTTGCATTACTTGTATTCGGACCTAAAAAGCTTCCTGAGCTTGGAAAAGCAGCAGGGACAACACTTCGGGAATTTAAAAAGGCAACAAAAGGCATCCTTGAAGATGACGATGATGAAACGAAATCAAAATAAGAAATGTAATCGGAGAGGGAAAAAGCCTCTCTTTTTTTATGAAGATGTATAAATTGAAAATTAGCCAAATGTGTGAGAAACTATAAATGGTAAATATTTCAATTGCAAGGAGGATATATATGGTAAAAAGTCTTCAAGATACAACGACATTACATAACGGAGTAAAAATGCCATGGTTTGGTCTTGGTGTTTTTAAAGTAGAAGAGGGGCAGGAAGTGATCGACTCTGTCAAATGGGCAATCAAGCATGGCTATATAAGCATCGACACCGCTGCTGTCTATAAAAATGAAGAAGGTGTAGGACAAGCAATTCGTGAATCTGGTTTCAATAGAGACGAATTATTTGTTACATCTAAGGTCTGGAATACCGACCAAGGCTATGAATCTACACTACAAGCCTTCGAAACAAGTCTACAAAAACTAGGTCTTGACTACTTAGATTTGTACCTTATTCACTGGCCAGGAAAAGACAAGTATATTGAAACTTGGCACGCACTGGAAAAGCTTTATAAAGAAGGTCGTGTACGTGCAATTGGGGTTAGTAATTTTCATGTTCATCATCTTGAAAATCTCATCAAAAATTCTGAGATTAAACCAATGGTGAATCAGGTTGAATACCATCCACATCTAACACAAACAGAACTACATGAATTCTGTATTAAGGAAGGCATTCAATTAGAAGCATGGTCTCCACTTAAGCGCGGTGAATTACTAAATGATCCGACACTTATAGAAATTAGCCAAAAATACAACAAATCTGTTGCACAGATTATATTACGTTGGGATCTTCAAAATGGAGTAGTAACAATTCCAAAATCAATCAAAGAACACCGCATACAAGAAAATGCAAATGTCTTTGATTTTGAACTCACACAAGCAGACATGGATAAAATCAGCGCACTTAATAAAGATGACAGAATCGGTTCAAATCCTGATACAAATATGACTGGATTTGAGTGATTACGAATTTAAGCCACACGGAATATTCCGTGTGGTTTTTTGCCTTAAAAAATGTGATAGATGTTGGAGGAATTTAACCTATATTTGTAGAACTGGTAATATTTATAAATGTATATACTTATAGTATTTTTACAGTTCAATAATTTTCTACAATTGGGAGGGGCTTTTATGCAAATGTTTTTTGGGTATAACTGGAAGGTAAGAGAAGATTGGTATCGGTGGTGTGAAGAATTAAGTGAAGAAGAACTTTTGCAAAATAGAACGGGTGGAATTGGAAGTATATTGCATACTCTTTTCCATATTGTTGATGTCGAATGGAGCTGGATACGTGTAATGCAGGATAAACCAGATTTCCAAGAGAGTTTCGATGATTATAATAGCTTGAATAAGGTTCGCGAATTGGATGCCAAACTTCATTTAGAAGTAGAAAGTTTCGTGAAAAACTGGGATGATAGTATGGAAAATCGGTTGTTTTACGATACTTTACCTGATGGAAAAATTGTGACGGATACCTGGGGGGAAATCATGCGGCATATTATTGCACATGAAATTCACCATATCGGACAATTATCAATTTGGTCAAGGGAAATTGGTAAAAAGCCTGTATCTGCAAATGTTATCGGTCGGGGTCTTGCCACTCATTCCACTAAGTAATTCAAAAAAAATTAGTTATTCGGATTTTGCTTATTCATTGAGATTAAAGAGGTGTTGCACGTGTATAAAGATTTTATCGGTGAACAATCAGCGAAAGTGAAAAATGTCGTTGAAAGAGGAGCGGTCAAAAAATTTGCTGATGCAATTGGAGACCCTCATCCAATTTTTATAGACGAAGAGTTTGGAAAAGCTTCCAGATATAAAACGAATATTGCACCACCGACATTTCCAAGAGTATTAGAATTTGGAAGCATTGAGGGGTTTGTTTTACCTGAAAAAGGTCTTATTCATGGTGAGCAAGTTTACAAATATGAAAGACCATTACTTGTTGGAGAAGAGATTCATTGTTATTCAAAGGTAGAAAACTACGTAGAGAAAAAAGGCTCTACAGGATCAATGGGTTTTCTAACCATTAGTGAAAACGGGGAAGACTTAAGTGGTGAACTGATTTTTTCTTCTAAACTTGTCGTCATCATCACGGATGCAGTTAGAAAGGGGATGAAGGCATGAGTTCATTAGAAAATATCGAAGTCGGATCTTCACTTGAAAGCGTTCAACTTCCAGCAGTTTCTAGAATGGATCTAATTAAATATTCAGGTGCCTCCGGAGATTACAATCCGATCCATACGATTGATGATGAGGCGAATAAAGCAGGGCTTCCCGGAGTGATTGCACATGGAATGTGGACAATGGGAAACCTTGCAAAGCTCTTTACGCCTTTTTATGAGGAAGGCTTTATTAAAACCTATTCGATCCGTTTTCGGAACATGGTGTTTTTGGATGATATCATAACTCTAAAATCTTCCTTAAAAAGTATAAATAATAATGAACTTACCTTTGATGTTACTGCTGTTAATCAAAACGAAAAAGATGTTATTAAAGGAAGTGTCGTTTTCCAAAAATACGTTTAAACTCATTTTCGAACGGGTTTTTTCTTATATCCACGCTTTACTATGGTATATTACTACTATAGTAACATACCAAAATTTACCAAATTCATTGACAATTGGATTGGCTCAAGCATACAATAATAATAAGTTGATAGATAATAGGAAAATTCAAAAATTAGAGGTTTTTAGTTATGAGTCAAAAAATAGCAATTGGCAAAATTGCTGTACTGCTTGCAACTTTAACGGAAGACGAAATGAAAGCTTTTTCTCCTTCATTACAACATGTTAAATACTGTCAAGGTAAAGTAGGCTCGATGAATATGCAGAAGGTGATTGCTGCTGTTGAAACAGCTGCAAAGCGACATGGTCTTATCCATGATTCACAATACCGTGAAACACATGCTTTGTACCACGCGATTATCGAAGGAATCGAAGGTGTTACAAGAGGGCAAACGGCGATCGGTGAAATTAGTCGGACTGTAGGCCTTCGTTTTGCAATCGTTCGAGGGACTCCTTATACCAATGAAAATGAGGGCGAGTGGATAGCTGTTGCTTTTTACGGAACCATTGGTGCACCAATCAAAGGCTTAGAACACGAAACAATAGGACTCGGAATCAATCATATTTAATAAAATAATTCTATGTTTGCATTGCCTATAGTCCTTTAGTCAATAGGAGGCGATGATGGTATCTCTATGCCATTATCGTCTCTTTTTGTTTTTTCATGACTCATTTCTAGAACATGTTAGGGACTCATAAATATTTAGGGGGATGATGTATGGTTGAGTTAACAGGTCAGTCGTTAACTTTAGAACATGTCAGACAGATTTGTTATGACTATGAACAAGTAACAATAAGCGAGGAATCACTTCGAAAAGTAGAACAAAGCCGCAAAGCAGTTGAAAAAATTGTGGCTGATAAAAGGACGATATACGGAATTAATACAGGCTTCGGTAAATTTAGTGATGTCATCATTGCCGATGAAGATGTAAATGATTTACAGCTCAATTTAATTCGCTCCCATGCTTGTGGTGTAGGTGAACCATTCCCTGAAGTTGTATCACGAGCAATGGTTTTACTACGGTTGAATGCACTATTGAAAGGTTTTTCTGGGATTCGTCCGGTTATAGTGGAAAGACTAGTAACTTTAATAAATATGAAAATACATCCGGTTATACCACAGCAGGGTTCACTTGGTGCATCCGGAGATTTAGCGCCACTTTCACATTTAGCTCTTGTTCTACTTGGTGAAGGAAAAGTGCATTACAAGGGGAGTGTTTTGCCGACCCGAGAAGTTTTTGAATTAGAGGGAATTCTGCCAGTTGACTTGCAGGCAAAAGAAGGTCTTGCACTAATCAATGGGACCCAAGCAATGACTGCAATGGGTGTAGTCAATTGGTTAGAAGCTTCACAACTTGCCCTACAAAGTGAAATGATCGCTAGCCTCACACTTGAAGGTCTTGAAGGAATCATTGATGCCTTCCATCCAGCTATCCATGAGGCACGTGGTTACCAACAGCAAATGGATGTAGCAAAAAGAATTCGTGACATTCTATCAGGGAGTCAATTGATTACTAGACAAGGTGAAAAGCGGGTGCAGGATGCCTACTCCTTACGTTGCATTCCACAAGTGCACGGTGCTTCATGGCAGGCGTTAGATTATGTAAAAGAAAAACTAGAAATTGAGATGAATGCTGCTACTGATAATCCTTTAATTTTTGAAGATGGGAATTTGGTTATTTCAGGGGGGAACTTTCATGGTCAGCCAATCGCAATTGCAATGGATTTTATGAAAATAGCAGTTGCTGAGTTTGCAAGCATTTCCGAGCGTCGAGTTGAAAGACTAGTTAACCCTCAGCTAAATGATTTACCGCCGTTTTTAAGTGCTCAGCCTGGTTTACAATCGGGTGCAATGATCATGCAATATGTTGCAGCATCGCTCGTATCAGAAAATAAAACACTCGCGCACCCAGCAAGTGTCGATTCAATCCCTTCATCTGCTAACCAAGAGGACCATGTGAGTATGGGGACAATCGGCTCCCGTCATGCCTATCAAATTATACAAAATGTACGACGAGTTTTAGCGATTGAATGTATTTGTGCACTGCAAGCAGTTGAATACCGTGGCACTCACAGAATGGCACCAGCTACACATGCGTTTTTTCTGGAAGCAAGAAAAATTGTTCCGTCGATTACTGAAGACCGAGTGTTTGCTGAAGATATTGAAAGGGTAACAGAATGGCTTAAAAAAAATAAACTAGTGTGGACAGCCAATCTAGAACCAATCGGAAATTAACTTTATTCAGCAGAAGTCTTTTTACTTTTAAATGGTTGGAGCAATGCAGTGAGTGGGGGTTCAAACCTTAACTAAATAAAGTTAAAGCCTCCGGCGGAAGCCACGATTTTTCAAAGGAAGTTTTTCGAGCGTAAGATCAAAGACTAAGAACGCCACATCCTGTGGCAACGTCTTTGTGACCCACATCGTGTGGGCCTAAAAAAATCGGACGCAAATACGCCGAGGCGAATTTGATTATAGAAAAGGGGAATAAATTATGTCAACTCAAAATCGTGTCGTTCATGTAAAAAAAGGATTGGAGCTTGAATGTAAAGGCTGGGAGCAGGAAGCCGCATTACGAATGTTGTATAACAATTTAGATACGGGCGTTGCAGAGAAACCAGAAGAGTTGGTTGTGTATGGCGGGATAGGAAAAGCTGCAAGAAATTGGGAGGCATTTGATGCAATTGTATCTACCCTCCGTCGTTTAGAAAATGACGAAACAATGTTAATTCAGTCTGGAAAACCAGTCGCAGTGTTTAAGACCCACAAGTGCGCACCACGTGTATTGCTTTCGAATTCTGTTCTCGTTCCGAAATGGGCAAATTGGGAGCATTTCCACGAACTTGATAAAAAAGGCTTAATGATGTATGGCCAAATGACAGCTGGAAGCTGGATCTACATTGGTTCCCAAGGAATTTTACAAGGAACCTATGAAACGTTTGCTGAAGTTGCGCGCCAGCATTTTGGTAGTTCATTAAAGGGAACAATTACCCTTACCGCTGGATTGGGTGGCATGGGCGGTGCACAGACACTTGCTGTTACCATGAATGGCGGCGTTTGTATTGCGGTTGATGTTGATAAATCCCGTATTCAAAAACGTATTGATACAAAATATTGTGATAGAATGACAAACTCAATTGATGAAGCAATTAAGTGGGCATGGGAAGCGAAACACAATGGAGATGCCTTATCGATTGGATTGATTGGAAATGCTGCCGAAGTGCACCATGAACTTTTATATCGGAATATACAAATTGATGTGATGACTGATCAAACCTCCGCGCACGACCCGTTAAATGGTTATGTGCCAGAAGGCTATTCAATCGAAGAAGCAATTCAATTACGAGCTAATGATCCGAAAAAATATGTTGAATTGTCAACGATGGCAATGGCAAAGCATGTACGGGCAATGCTAGAATTCCAACGTAGAGGAACAGTGACTTTTGATTATGGAAACAATATTCGCCAAGTTGCAAAAGACGAAGGTGTCGAACATGCATTTGATTTTCCAGGCTTTGTCCCTGCTTACATTCGTCCATTATTCTGTGAAGGTAAAGGACCTTTCCGATGGGCAGCGTTATCTGGAGACCCACAAGACATTTATCGAACAGATGCACTCATCAAGGAATTGTTTCCAGAAAACGATGCATTACTTCGCTGGATTGATATGGCTCAGGAAAAGGTAGAGTTCCAGGGACTACCAGCTCGAATCTGCTGGCTCGGCTATGGGGAACGGGTGAAAATGGGGCTCGCCATTAATGAATTGGTCCGAAAAGGTGAATTGAAAGCACCCATTGTAATTGGTCGAGACCACTTAGACTGCGGTTCTGTTGCTTCACCAAACCGAGAAACGGAAAGCATGAAGGATGGTAGTGATGCAGTGGGTGACTGGGCAATTTTAAACGCTTTGATCAATGTTGCTGCAGGTGGATCATGGATTTCAATACATCATGGTGGCGGTGTAGGTATGGGTTATTCACTACACGCCGGAATGGTTGTAGTTGCTGATGGAACAGTTTTAGCTGAGGAACGCCTACGTCGAGTCCTTACCACTGACCCGGGCATGGGTATTGTTCGCCATGCGGATGCCGGTTATGAAAAAGCAATTGAAGTGGCAAAGGAAAAAGGTGTCGATATACCGATGTTATAACACTATCAATCTAGCGAGAAAGGAGCACTATCATGCAATATGATTTACTTGTTCACAATATAGGGGAATTGATCTTACCAAAAGAAACTATTAAACCCCTTAAAGGCGGAGAAATGAAGGAGCTTACTGTCAAAAAAAATGTGGCATTTGCAGTTCATTCTGGAAAAATAGCCTGGATTGGCACAAATGAAGAAGCGAACCACATTCAAACGAAAAATAGTTTGGATGCCAAGCAAAAAGTTGTATCACCAGGTTTAGTCGACCCGCATACCCATCTAGTCTTCGGTGGCTCCCGTGAAAAAGAGCTCGCCCTAAAGCAAGCAGGCGTGCCATATCTTGAAATCCTTGCAACAGGTGGGGGCATTTTATCAACCGTTGAGGCGACAAAAAAAGCAACTGAGGAAGAACTATATGAAAAGGCTACCTTCCATCTAAAACGCATCATTTCATACGGAGTGACAACTATGGAGGCAAAAAGCGGATATGGTTTAGATCCCGAAACGGAATTAAAACAACTTAAAGTTGTTAACAGACTAAAAGAAAATTACCCAATTTCAATTGTATCGACATTCTTAGGACCACATGCCATTCCTACATCCTACAAGGGGAAAGAAGATGAATTCTTGGAAGAGATGGTTCAGCTTCTCGACACTGTTAAGGAAAAAAAACTTGCGGAATTTGCTGATATTTTTTGCGAAACAGGTGTTTTCACGACAAAGCAATCAGAATACTTTTTACAAAAAGCAAAGGAAAAGGGATTCGGCCTAAAAATTCACGGAGATGAAATTGATTCTTTAGGAGGAACTGAACTTGCTGTAGAACTTGGTGCAACGAGTGTAGACCACCTAGTCGCTGCATCAGATGAAGCAATTAACATGCTTTCTGAAGGAGAAACAGTTGCTGTCTTACTGCCTGGGACGACATTCTATCTTGGCAAGGATTCCTATGCGCGCGCCAGAAAAATGATTGATGAAGGTGTTGCTGTAGCTCTTGCAACCGACTTTAACCCAGGCAGCTGCGTAACTGAAAATTTACAGCTTATCATGTCCCTCGCAGCTCTAAAACTAAAAATGACACCGGAAGAAATTTGGAATGCAGTAACCGTAAACGCAGCCTTTGCAATCGGTAAAGGTGGAGAAGCAGGAACAATAACGATCGGTCTGGACGCCAATTTTGTCCTATGGGATATTCCAAATTATATGTACCTCCCATACCATTTTGGCGTAAATCATACAAACAGTGTCTACGTTAAAGGAACAAAGGTTTGGGGGAGCAGCGACTATGTCTGATTTTCGTTTTCTCACACCAGGTCAACCAGCTAATTTTAAAGATCAATTTGTAACAAAAGTAACAGAATGTATGAATTCATATCAAAAAGGAGCCAAGGCTGACATCGGAATCATCGGTCTTCCTGCATCCAAGTCATCTATCTCATCATCATTTGCAGCTGACGCACCAAAAACGATTCGAGGCGCACTGAACGCGTATACCACTTATTCAGGGGAAAAGAACCTTGATTACAAGAACACTACGATGTTAGATTTTGGTGATGTTCACACCCATCCGACAAACCTTGTAGAAACCACTGACCGATTATACATTAGTGTTAAAGAAATGCTGCAAACAAATGCTTGCAAAAGACATATCATGCTTGGCGGAGATCATGGAGTGAGTTATCCTTCGATTCGTGCATTTCAGGAGTACTACGGTAGAATTGGTGTCATTCAATGGGATGCCCATCATGATGTACGAAATTTAGAGGATGGTGGAAGAACGAACGGAACTCCTTTTCGAAGTCTACTTGAGGGTGGCTTTTTAAATGGGGAAGACCTTACCCAAATTGGAATTCGGGATTTTACGAATGCCAGAGTATACCACGATTATGTGAAGAACAAAGGAGTCACAGTGTATACCATGAATGATGTGGACCGTATCGGAATTGTTCCCATCATTCAAAAAGAAGTGGATCGATTAGCGCAAAAGGTTGATTTTATCTATCTTTCTGTAGATATGGACGTTGTGGATCAAGCCTTTGCACCAGGCTGTCCAGCGATTGGACCTGGTGGTTTGACATCAAGGGAGCTTCTTTCAAGTATCTCGGAATCAACAAAACATCCAAAAGTGAAAGCGATGGATCTAGTTGAAATCGACCCGTCTAAAGATATTCGTGATATCACAAGTAGACTTGCAGCCAATGTGATGTTGCGTTTTATGTATTCGTAATAAGAGAATACTAAAAGGTAAAGGGAGATGACAAACACATCTCCTTTTCTTATGTAAAAAAGGGGTATCTCAATGAAAAGTCATATCTTAAAAATTCTTAACCAAATTCAAATGGAATACGAAGTCAAAATTCTCTACGCATGTGAAGCAGGAAGCCGAACCTGGGGTATTGCATCCGATGAAAGCGATTATGATGTTCGTTTTATCTATATCCATAAAACCGAATGGTACCTTTCAATTGATCAAAAACGGGACGTGCTTGAAATTCCAAAACACGATAAAATTCTTATTCCTGTTAACCCTGTAGTCGATATGAGTGGTTGGGAGCTTACAAAGGCACTACGATTATTTCGCAAATCAAATCCAGCTCTTTTGGAATGGTTGCATTCAAATATTATCTATTATGAAGATAATTTATTTATCAATAAAATGAAACAAATTGAGCATAGCATCTTTTCACCTATTCCAAGTATCTACCAATATGTGAAAGTGGCTAGGGGAAATTTCAAAACCATTCAAGAAAAAGAACCACATCTAAAAACATATTTAAACGTTATTAGACCATTATTAATGGCAAAATCCATTGTAAATCACCACAAAATGATAAGCCTTGATTTGAATGATTTAATCAGTAATGTTTTGCCTACTAACGATCTAAAACGAAGTATCGAACAATTGATAAAAATGAAGTCATCTGGCCAAAAGCTTACGAAACAAATTAGAGACATAGACAAATTTATTGAAACAGAAATTCAATATTTGGAGCAATATGTATCGAATCTAGAGTCCGACATAACGAATCCAACACCTCAACTTAATCAACTCTTTCGAGAGACATTAACCAAAACATGGCATAACTGAATATATTTTTGATTGTGCCCATTATTCAAATACTCACTTGAATGTCTGATAATTAAGATATATACTTTATTCAAATGAATATTTTAATGAGGGGATTTAAATGTCTAAAAAGGATACCTGTGAAATTTATTGTTATGACGAAGAGAAGGTAAATCGGATACAGAGTGAGTTAGAAACAGTTGATATTCTAAGCGTAGCCCAATTGTTCAAAGCTATAGCGGATGAAAACAGGGCCAAAATCGCTTTTTCTTTAACTAAGGATGAAGAATTATGTGTATGCGACATAGCAAATGTGATTAGTATTACAGTTGCAAATGCTTCTCACCATCTTCGGACACTTCATAAACAGGGGATTGTAAAATATAGAAAAGAAGGGAAATTGGTCTTTTATTCATTAGATGATGATCATATTAGACAATTATTAAAAATTGCCCTCGCTCATAAAGAAGAGGTGAAGAATTATGTCTGAACAAGCTACAAAGACCTACCGAGTTCAAGGCTTTTCCTGAGCAGGCTGTGCAAAAACGTTCGAAACGAACGTAAAACACCTGGATGGTGTTATTGATGCTAATGTAAACTTTGGCGCTTCAAAAATAACAGTAACAGGAAACACAACAATTGAAGAACTCGAAAAAGCAGGTGCCTTTGAAAATTTAATGCTTCGAGATGAACATGAAAAAGCAGCACCACTATTACCATTTTGGAAGCAAAAACAAAATATTAAAGTTTATACATCAGCAGTGTTACTAATTGTAAGTTGGTTATTAGGAGAGCAATATGGAGAAGGGCATATCTCTTCGACAATTGGTTATGCTGTAGCAATAATCATCGGTGGCTATTCGCTATTTCAAAAAGGATTTAAGAACCTGATTCGTTTCAATTTTGATATGAACACTCTCATGACCATAGCCATTATCGGTGCTGCCTTAATTGGAGAATGGGGCGAAGGGGCAACTGTTGTGATTTTATTCGCAATTAGCGAAGCTTTGGAACGTTATTCGATGGACAAAGCACGAAAATCGATCGAATCTTTGATGGATATTGCACCAAATGAAGCATTGATTCGACGTGGTATGGATGAAATGTTGATCCATGTTGAAGATATTCAAATCGGAGACATCATGATTGTTAAGCCAGGACAAAAGCTTGCGATGGATGGAATCGTTATTAAAGGGATCTCTGCCGTTAATCAGGCCTCGATAACTGGTGAAAGTGTTCCAGTTAGTAAAACCATTGATGATGAGGTTTTTGCTGGAACATTGAATGAAGAAGGACTTCTTGAAGTAAGAGTAACGAAACGTGTGGAAGACACGACAATTGCAAAAATCATTCATCTAGTCGAAGAAGCACAAGCTGAGCGTGCACCTTCACAGGCGTTTGTTGATAAATTCGCAAAATACTATACACCAGCAATCATAGTACTAGCTGTTTTAATTGCTGTTATTCCTCCCTTGTTTTTTGGAGCAAGTTGGAACGAATGGATATATCAAGGGTTGGCTGCACTTGTCGTAGGTTGTCCATGCGCTTTAGTTGTATCGACTCCAGTTGCAGTTGTCACTGCAATCGGAAATGCAGCACGACACGGTGTACTGATCAAAGGTGGTATTTACCTCGAGGAAGCGGGAGCACTTAAAGTAATTGCTTTTGACAAAACAGGCACGTTAACAAAGGGCATTCCCGAAGTCACTGACATCATATCAAATGATGAAAATGAACATGAGTGGCTGACGATTGCCGCAGCAATTGAAAAGGGGTCACAGCATCCGCTTGCATCAGCTATTTTAAAAAAAGCTGAGGGTCTCCCTTATAAGGATATAATGATAGAGGATTTTCAATCTATTACAGGCAGAGGCTTGAAAGCTAAAATTAATGAAGATGTATACTATGTAGGTAGTCCGGCTTTATTTGAAGAAGTACACAAAGGCAATTTAAAAGACAAGCAAGAGCAAATTAGTGAATTACAAAGACAGGGTAAAACAGTTATGATTCTTGGAACAGACGAGAAAATCCTTTTACTTATCGCTGTTGCTGATAAAGTAAGAGAATCATCAAAAGAGGTCATTCGCAAATTACATGATGTTGGTATTGAAAAAACAATCATGCTCACCGGTGATAATCAGCTTACAGCTAACGCAATTGGAAAAGAAGTTGGTGTTACTGAAATTAAAGCTGATTTACTTCCAGAAGACAAACTAATTTCTATTAAAGAGCTTCAAACAAATCACCAAAACGTTGCGATGGTAGGAGATGGAGTTAATGATGCACCTGCACTAGCTGCTGCGACAGTCGGTGTTGCAATGGGTGGAGCCGGAACTGATACCGCACTTGAAACGGCTGATATTGCTTTGATGTCCGATGATCTTCGAAAATTGCCGTATACGATCAAATTAAGTCGTAAAGCACTATCGATTATTAAACAAAACATCACTTTTTCATTAGGAATAAAAGCTTTAGCATTACTATTGGTTGTTCCAGGCTGGCTTACACTTTGGATAGCGATTTTTGCTGATATGGGTGCTACACTGCTTGTCACATTAAATAGCTTACGATTATTAAAGGTTAAGGAATAGGGGTAACATAGTTATCCCTTTTTTTTATGCGATTTTTTCATCTGCATCCTCTTCAATTTTTTTAAGATGTGAATGCCTCACATCCCAAAAATAAACTCTAGGAAGTCCCCAATGAAGCCAATATTCATGAACCAAAGTTACTCCGACAAATAATATCATTTGAACTTCTAGTTGTTTCAATAAAATCACCCCTTAAAACAGTATACGGGCACCCGCAGTTGTCCAATAACCAAGAGGAGACAAAAAGAAAAAACCCGTTCCAAAAATTCAATCATAGGAACAGGTCAAATATGTACCGGTACGAAAATTCGTTACTTAAATATTATTTGTTTTTACGCTTTTCGCGAGCAGCTTTTTTCCTTGCTTTTTTACTCATGCCTTGCTCCGCACCAAATTCCGTGTCCATACTATTTGCTCCTGTTTGAGGCTGGTTATTTTTATTTTTGTTTTTGTTTGCCATTCGTATGCCCTCCTTTCATATTGATAGCGCTGGATTCTATGTGTTTCTATTTCCTGAATTTTACAGCGTTATGTATATCCTGTATTAAAAAACAGAAAATATACAAATTTCGACAAAAAGATGTTTCGAAAGTACTTTTTTAGTAAAATTAACTACATATAGTACATACATAGAAGGGATTTTGAAAACATGACAACCTATCTTGTAATTGGGTCTGGTATTCTTGGTGCGTCGACGGCCTATCATCTTGCTAAAGCAGGAGCGCAAGTAACAATTGTTGACCGACAAGATCTTGGTCAAGCTACTGACGCTGCAGCGGGGATTGTCTGTCCATGGCTTTCTCAACGTCGAAATAAAGCGTGGTACAATTTAGCAAAAGCAGGTGCAAAATATTATTCAATATTAATAAGCGAGCTTGAGGCATTGGGCGAGACTAATACTGGTTATAAAAAGGTGGGAGCGATTAGTCTTCATTTCGATCAAAATAAGCTTGATAAAATGGAAGAACGAGCACATTTGCGTCGGGAAAATGCTCCGGAAATTGGAGAAATTACACGACTAAATTCTAAAGAAACTAAAAGATTGTTTCCATCATTATCTGAAGAATTTTCAGCTGTACATATTAGTGGTGCTGCTAGAGTAAATGGCCGAGAGCTCCGCAATGCATTGATTCGTGCGGCCTTACTACATGGTGCGCGTGAACAAAGAGGGAGTGCTTCTTTAGTAAAAGAGGGTGGCAAAGTTATTGGTGTTAAGATAGAGAATGAAGTTTTAAAAGCGGATAAAATCATCGTAACAGCTGGAGTATGGGCAAATGAATTACTTAAGCCAATAGGTATCGATTTTCAAGTGTCCTCTCAGAAAGCCCAAATTGTTCACTTAGACCTTGAAAATACAAACACAGACAGTTGGCCAGTTGTAATTCCACCAAATGACCAATACATTTTAGCCTTTGATGGAGGAAGAGTCGTTGTTGGTGCAACACATGAAAATGATAAAGGAATAGATTATCGAGTAACCGCAGGCGGACTTTATGAAATCTTCGATAAAGCTCTTAAAATAGCTCCTGGTTTATCGGAAGGAACGGTTTTAGAAACAAGAGTTGGTTTTCGACCTTTTACTCCGGACTTTCTACCAGTTATTGGTGTAATTCCTGGTTATGAC
Organism: Bacillus sp. JJ1562; assembly: GCF_036962705.1. Lineage (NCBI taxonomy): Bacteria > Bacillati > Bacillota > Bacilli > Caryophanales > Bacillaceae > Bacillus > Bacillus sp. JJ1562. The sequence continues at coordinate 184,469 of NZ_JBALOQ010000022.1, read as the reverse complement.
AACATTTCTGTTGCAAATGGACTCGGAGCCTCAGGCTTAACTGTTGGACCATTTTTAGGTAGTGAATTAGCGAAGCTTGCATTGGGAAAATCGCTAGAAATCGATTTGAATTTGTATGATATAAAAGGTGCCATTAAATAATAGTAGTTTACATAATAAAAGGTTACAGTCTGATTCCTTCAATGGGTCAGGCTTTACATTTTCACCTCCTACTAACTAGAAAATATTTCTAAAATAATACAGAAAAACTTCCAGAATAATGTTAAAATAAGCGATATTAGCATCAATTAACTTTATCAAGCAGAGGTGCTGGATAAAGTTAAAGCCTCCGGCGGATGCCACAGATTTTCAAAGGAAACTTTTCGAGCAAGCTCGAAAAAATCTGGACGCAAATACGCCAAGGCGCATTTGATCTCAACAAATTTCAGGGGGATGACAGATTGAACACAAAATTTTCACGGCCAAAGGGGTTTGGAGAAATCCTTGACCACACATTTAGTTTGAGCAAAAAACGATTTCGGGATTTTTTTACGATTTTACTTATTTTTATGGGACCTGTATACATACTCGAGGCGCTAATATTATTGGCATCAGGAACAAGCTTTTTCAGAGAAGTTGGTCCTGGTGAAGACTGGATATCCCAAATCACTAATAGCTTTGATGAGACAGTCGTTGCCGAAGATATGGGTTGGGGCGCATTATTAGGAACGTCTTTAATCGGCCTTGTAGGTCTGGTTTTATTTCCTGTTGCTGAAGCTGCAATTCTAATTGCATTAAATCATATCCGAAAGAATGAAGAATATACAATTAGTTCGGTGATTAAAAAAGCTTTTACACGATTTTGGGCAATGCTTGGAAGCAATATTTTGTTTGGTCTTATTGTATTTGGGTTCCTCATTGTTTTTTTCTTAATATTGGTACCAATCGGTATTTATGGTGCCGTTGCGAATCCGTTCATTGGCATCCTTTTCGCAATTCTATTAGGGTTGGGGTTATTTATTGGATTAGGTTATTTACTGACGCGTTGGGGTTTTTATTTCGGTTCGGTAGTACTAGACTATGAATCTCCTGGATTTTCAAGAAGCTGGCATCTATCAAAAAAGCGAGGCTGGGTCCTATTTGGTCTATATATTGTTTTCTTTTTAATTATCAGTGCGATTAGTTTTGCTGTTGAGACCACATTCGCTATCTTTTTAGGAAATAGTGTTTTACTCACTTTAATTGTAAACTTCACAACCATTTTTACAACTCTACTATTTGCAGTAGGTTACGGTGTGATGTACCTTGACGCAAGGATTCGACATGATGCAGAAGATTTGGATGAAATGATTGAGGGGTTCAATGAACCAAGATAAGTGGTGATAACTAATGGGACAAATGAATGATGCACGTGACCGGATTGAAGAAATTCTGAATGGTAAAGAATATCGAATTTATTATGATGAGTCAAGGAATGTTTTTCAGGAATGGTGGGATCAAGTAAAAGAATGGCTGGCTGATTTTATAGAAAGTTTATTCCCTGCAATTGAGTCGGGAAGCAGTACAGCTGATGTGGTGTTAGTCCTAATCATTCTTGGAGCCCTCCTACTATTAGGTATAGCGGTCTTTTTACTTGTTCGAAATAAAAGGAGAATCGTAGGCTTAAGTAAACATAAACCTCTTCATTCATCTGAGGAATTAAGCTGGACATATCATAGGCATTTACATGAGGCACTAAAGCATGAAGAAAATCAGCATTATTCACCTGCTACAAGACATCTATTCTTAGCACTGCTCCTGTATTTTCATGAAAAGGAATGGCTGGAGGCTAAATTATGGAAAACAAATTGGGAGTATTATGATGAGCTTCGCAGAGTGAAGCAATCCTGGGCCGATGAGTTTTATGATTTAGCATTAGTGTTTGATGAGGTTGCATATGGAGAATATGAGATTGATAGAGTAGAATACAATCAATTTCGCAGAAAAGCTTTTGTCTTGCTAGATCACTCAGAAGGAGGAAAGGAGAAGCAACATGCAAAACCGTAAAGTATGGATTACCTTAATTGGGCTTATCGCGCTCCTACTCTTTGTTACGTATTTTATTGAATCATACAACCCAAAAGAGTATCCACATTATGTGTCTGATTCTCCTTCTCCAACTGGTGTAAAAGCGATTTATACATATTTAAATGATGAACATAAAGTTAAAAGGTGGTCACATTCACCCAATCTTCTAACTAAACAAGAAGCGAATCAAGTTTTAATTATGGTAGAGCCTTATTTCACGCCAGAACAGGAAGAAGTGAAGGGCTATCTTGATTTTATGGAGGCAGGAAATAAAATCATTTTGTTTAAAGAAAATCCTCGAGGGATGTTCGATATTAAAACACTACCTGCAGATATAGACCCTTTTCTTGATGAAGCGATTACCATTCAAGACAAAGCCGGGAAAGAATTTAATGTATTTTTACAGGCTACAAACAGAATCATTCCAAATGAAAAAGAAAATGTGCTTCTTGAGGATGAAGCAGGCGTAATTGCAATCAGCCGAAAAATTGGAGACGGTGAACTGATTACAACAATTTCACCAGAGTGGATGATGAATGGCAATCTATCAAACTATGATCATGTCACACTTGTATTATCGTTAATTGAGGATAAAGAAGCATCCGTTTATTATTTTGATGAATATGTACATGGAACGAAAAATGCTTCAACAGTCACAACCTTATACCCAGGCTGGTTTTTGGTTTTGCTTTTACAAGGCGGACTAATCGTTCTACTTTGGCTTTGGTACAAAGGAAAACGGTTTGGACCAGTTATTGTACCCCGGGAGGAAACAGTTCGATTTAGTGACGAAGGTATCCGTGCTTTAAGTGCATGGTATTTAAGGGGTCGTCACTACCATGAATCATTAAATATTCAGGCAGATTATGTGAAACAACTCTTACAAGAAAAATGGGGTATTCCTTTTCATCGAGATTGGACGGACCTTACGAGTAAACTTGTTCAACGATGGTCTGGTAAGAAAGAAAATGAAATTAAGCGATACTTAAGTGACCTTACAAAGGTCTTAAAAACTGAAAAACTGTCAAAACACGATTATTTGTTATGGTCAAAGAGAATAGATGAATTACGAAAAGAGGTGGTGAAAGGATGAGACCAGAACTTGCATCCTTACTTGAGAAATACGAACAACGAATCTTAGGGCAGAATAAAAATTTACGACTTTTACTTTCTGCCATTTTAGCTGGTGGGCATGTCTTAATTGAAGGTGTTCCAGGAACAGGAAAAACACAAATGGTACGTACTCTTGCTGCCTTACTTGGAGGGGATTTTAATCGTATCCAGTTTACCCCAGACCTTTTACCAAGTGACATCACAGGAAGTATGGTTTACAACATGAAGGAAGGCAGTTTTGAAACATTAAAAGGACCTGTTTTTACAAATATCCTATTAGCCGATGAAATTAACCGTACACCTGCAAAAACCCAAGCAGCATTGTTAGAAGCAATGGAGGAAAAACAGGTGACGATTCAAGGTGAGACATATATGCTACCTGAGGTATTCTTTGTTGTTGCTACACAGAATCCAATTGAATTTGAGGGTACGTATCGCTTACCAGAGGCGCAACAGGATCGCTTTTTATTTAAACTTCAAATTGATTTCCCGGCTTTTGATGAAGAAAAAAATGTCGTCAAACAAGTAGTGGAACAAACTTTTTATAATCAAAATTCAACAATTGTACTTGATTTAAACTCCTTTTTATCCATTCGAAAGGAAATAGAAAAAGTTACATTAGGTGACGGTGTTCTAGATTACATCATGCAAATTGTTCGGAAAACCAGGGAATCTGAAACCATTCGATTTGGAGCAAGTACAAGGGCGGCCATCTCAATTGCGAAAGCAGCACAGGCTTGGGCTTATCTGGCTGGCCGAGATTATGTAACTCCAGATGATGTAAAACTGGTTTCTAAGCCTGCGTTACGGCATCGAATTCAGTTATCTCCACACGCAGAATTGGAGGGAATCACCATTGACGAAATCATTGAAGAGCTTGTGGGATCGGTTCCTGTTCCTAGATAGAGGTATTCTTCCAACAACACGGTTGATTTTAGTTTTATTTTTACTTTCAATCGGATTTTTGGTGTTGTCTTCATTCGAAATCTCATGGGGAATCATCATTGGTCTTAATCTATTTGTTATTTTTGGTAGTTTAGTTGATTTGTTCTTTTCGCCAAGAAGAAAGCATTTATCTGCAACGCGCAAATTTCAGCCTGAAATGGAGAGAGGACTTTCAACACCAATTGAGATTGAAATAACTAACAATTCTACATTCGGTCTTTCGTATCGATTAGTAGATGGTATTCCTGCTTCTTTTACACAAGACTTTCCTATCATAGGAAAGATTTCTGGTGAAACTACTACACGAATTACTTATGAAACAGAAGCAATGGAACGCGGTGATTATCAAATTAACAAGCTATATTTCCGATACAAGAGCTTACTTGGCTTGTGGGAAAAACAAATCACTTTTACCGTTAATAACCAAGTAAAAGTTATACCCGATCTCTCGGAATCAAGGCAATACCTTGAGAATGCGCAGAAATTTTTATTGTATGAAGGTGTAAAAATCCGCAAACAACAAACAGGTACTGGTGAGTTTTCAAAAATAAGGAGCTATGTTGTTGGTGATGATCCTCGTACAATCAACTGGAGACAAACTGCGAAGCTCCATGAAGTCATGACGAATGAATACGAACCAGAGCATGGAAAGTATATTACGATTTTACTTGATTGCGGCCGAATGATGGGAGTTGAGTTGGATAAGGGGAATCGTCTTGAAAGATCGATTGAATCCGCTCTTACTGTTGCCACTGCGGCCCTTCAAAACGGAGACTATGTATCTATTCTAGCTTTTTCAACGGATGTAAAGGTTTTTGTCCCAGCTGGGAAAGGGATTTCGCATCTTCAAACGATTTTACATGCTATTTATAATCTGAAGGTAGATGCGGTTGAATCCAATTATGGCGCTGTTTTATCTTATTTAGAAACTGTGCAAAAGAAGCGTAGTTTGCTTTTAATGTTTAGTGATGTGCACACATTTGTACGGGAAGAAAGTGCGTTGATTTATTTACGAAAACTACGGCAGCGGCATTATTTTCTAATGATTGGGGTAGAGGATGCCACATTAAATCAGAGGATTAATGGGCAGCCGACTAATGTTCAAACAACGATGCTAAAAAGTATTGCACAGCAACAAATGCTTGTGAAAAAGAGGGGAAAGCGAAAATGGGAAAACCAAGGCCTCATGATGGTTGAGGCCAAAGAGGATAAATTAGCTGCTACAGCGGTCTCCTATTATATTGACATTATGAATCGGAATTTACTGTAGCTTCTTTTTTTACTAAAAATAGTTTTCCAGTCACGATGTAGAGGATTAATCCGATAACTGTAATGAATGCAACTGCATATTTTGCTTCAAGCGAAATTGTAGCAGGTGTGATAAAGCCTTCGATGATACCGGCAATGATAAATAAAGGAATCGTACCTAAAAGAAGTTGTACAGAGCGTTTCGCCTGAATCTTTAGCTGATAAACTCTTGTGTACGGACCAGGAACGAGCAGTTTGTAGCCCATTAACAGGCCAGCACCACCTGCTATAAATATAGCTGTGAGCTCTATCATGCCGTGTGGGACAATGTATGCCCAAAAATCATAAGACTTGCCATAATGCCAGAACAAACCTGCTAATGCACCTACAATGATACCATTGTAAATTAAAACATAAACCGTTAAAAGTCCAAAGGTTATTCCACTTGCAAATGCAAGAATGGCAACTTGAATATTGTTTGTCATTATGCTTGCTGACATTAGGGATGAATCAACTGCACCATCTTGACTACCTAAATAGTCTGGATCAACACCCTGAGCAATTTCTGCTGGTAAAATTGAAAACATATGGAGGGGATCCTCTAGGACTGAAAAAAAACTACCGACACCACCTAGAGTAAACAAGATCATCGCTACAACTACAAATTTCCATTGTTCAAGCAATAGTCCGATAAATTTCGTACTAAAGAAATAACGGATTTGTTGAAAACTTGATACCTGATCCTTGTAGAGAAGATTATGAGCCTTCGAGACAAGACCATTTAAATAAGGAGTAATCTCTTCATTTGGGAAATAGGTTTGGCTATAAGAAAGATGCGCGGCGCATTTTTGGTACAATCTATGAAACTCGTTAATTTCGCTGCTGCTTATGTGTTTTCTACGCTTATGTAAAGTGGAAATGAGTTGCTCAAGTTGTTTCCACTCGTCTCGGTGCTGTTTGACAAATTGTTTCATGTTCATGTGCTTTCACCTCTTGAGTACGCAATAACCTTATTATAGTAATTTTAGAGAAAAATAGAAACTACTTATGTAAAAAACAACAAAGGGGGATCCTTTTGAATCAAGAACAAACTAATATTAAAACACCTGAGTTTGTTTCCATCCAATTTCAGTTAGCAGGGGTAGGAAGCCGGGCTGCTGCTTTCCTACTTGATACATTAATATTGTCAATTGCCAGTTTTCTAATTTTACTTACTTTATTGCTTATTTTACATGGAGCCTCCGATTTTTGGCTTCTAGAAGAAACATTTTTTTCTGGTCCAGTGGCCATTGCAATAATTTTGTTGTTCATATTGAACTGGGGTTATTTTTTTCTACTTGAATTTTTTGCTGGAGGCAAGACGATTGGGAAAAAAGTTGTAGGCATACGTGTAATTCAAGAAAACGGACATAGTATTACATTGTTATCAAGCTTTATCCGCAATTTTCTGCGTATCATTGATTCCTTACCAGCATCCTATTTTATAGGGATCATCATGATCTTCTTTCATTCTAAACATAAGCGAATTGGTGACTTAGTTGCAGGTACAATTGTCATACATGAAAGGCGAGCAAAAAATCATAAAAAAGAAAGTCCACTTGAAAAGGAAATTCAAAGACGCGGACTTGGAAAAGAATCGACTACAATCGATCAATGGGCATTAAAGTCATTCGGAAACAAGGAGTGGAAGCTCCTGCAAATTTATTGCAATCGTTTTTTACAATTGAAAGAAGATGTAAAGGACAGAAGGACGAAACAAATTGCAGATATTTTGTTACCTAAGGCAGGAATTGCTGTCGCAGGAAAAACATATGAACAATTAGAAAATGAACTATTAGTCCTTTATTTAGTTTTGAAGGACGAATGGGAATTTGAATTATAAAGTGAAACATCAATCAGTAGGGGTTTACTCCATCCCCTACTGATTGTTAGTTGGGCCAATATGATTGTGTATCACAAAGACTGGCCATAGGACGTGGCGTTCTTAGTCTTTGTTCCTTTATTCGGGCTTTTACGGGCAGTTATTCCACACCTAAACTTCTTCGTTTTCACTAAAGTATTGAGTTGGGGGGTATTACTGCCTGTTAATGCGGAGTAATCTCCTACTTTAGACTGACATCCTAGGGATTAAAATGTATAATTAATATCGTGGAATCGTTTATAAGAAAAGAAATTGGAAACATATAGGTGAAATAACCTACAAAATCTAGGAAAAAGAAGTATACAGGAGATTTGGGAATATGGAATGGAAGAGAATTTGTATTGGCTGCATACTTACAAGTCTATTGTTCGGCTGTTCAGCACAAGCAAAGGAAATAAAAGTTGAGAATACTGAGGTAGAAGTGGCTACAGAAGAGATCATTCCTACTATTAATAAATCATTACCTCTCGACATTTCCGAAAAACGCACAAATGAAATTACACATCTAATGATCCATTATATTAGCAATGCGGCACTTAAACCTAAAGATCCATACAATGTAGATGATGTCTATTCAATATTTAAGGAATACGGCATATCGGTACATTATCTGATTGACCGCGATGGAGAAATTTATAGTCTTGTTTCTGAAGATCGGGTGGCATATCATGCAGGCAAAGGAAGTTTGCCTGATTTTCCTGAATACGAAAATAAATTGAATCAATATTCGATTGGGATTGAGCTTATTGCAATAGGAACAAAAGAAGAGATGACAGCGATTGTAGATGAAGACATCTATAATCAAATCGACCCTACTCTCGCAGGTTATACAGATGCACAATATCAATCATTGCAGTTATTAGTTGATAATATTTTGAAAAGAAATCCATCTATTTTACGTGACAGACGCCATGTAATCGGCCATGATGAATATGCTCCCGGAAGAAAAACAGACCCTGGCTCATTATTCGATTGGACAAGAATTGGATTTTAAATTGAAACATCTACTTTGCAGGTAAATCCTTTCAAAGTAGGTGTTTTTTATTCTGAAATAGTTTGATAATTTTACGAATATTCCTTATAATGTAAGTGTTTACACGGTTTGTTTATACTTACTAAAGGGGGAAAACAGATTGTACGTACCTTTACTTTTATCTCAATTTTTGGATAGAGCTGTAAAACTTTATGGAGAAAAAACGGCGTTAATTGATGATGACAAAAGCTTTACTTATGCAGAAGTAAACGAGAGAGTGATTCAGCTTTCAAACGGATTAAGTCATCTTGGGGTTAAAAAAGGCGACCGTGTCGCTTATTTAGCACCAAATTCATCTGAAATGTTTGAAGGCTTTTATGGTGTATTTCAAATCGGTGCCATTATTGTACCGTTGAACACAAGGTTAATCCCATCAGATTATGAGTACATATTGAACCACAGTGAAACAAAGGTTTTGTTTGTAGACTATGAACTTGTAGGACATATTATCCCGATTCGTGAAAACTTAAAAACAGTTGAAAAAATCATTGTCCACGGTCAAAAGGATGACACAGAATGGACGATTTCTTATGAGGAATGGCTTGCACGTTTTGAAAAAGCACCAATCGATCGCCCTGAGATGGATGAAAAAGACATTGCGACACTTTTATATACAAGTGGAACAACCGGAAAACCAAAGGGTGTTATGATCTCACATCGTAGTAATTACCTCCATGCACTAACAACCATGCATCATCTTCGCGTATCAGACCGTGATACACTACTTCATATTTTACCAATGTTTCATGTCAATGGGTGGGGCTCTCCTTTTTATTACACGGCAAATGGAGCCACACAGGTTTGCTTACGAAAGGTAAAACCTGAGGAGATTTTCAGAAAAATAGATTCGTATAAAGTTACAGTTATGCATATGGCACCAACTGTTCTGAATACATTATTGCAATATGCGTCATCAAGTAGAACTATAAAACAAGAACAAGATATTCGAATTGTTATCGCTGGTTCTGCTCCTCCACCGGCATTCGTAAAACGTGTTGAAGAGGAGCTTCAGTGGGAATTTATCCAAGTATATGGTATGACCGAGGCTGCTCCACTTGTTACGACCTCTATAATACGTGATTCACAGGATGATGTTCCGAAAGAAGAAAAGTATCGCTTAAAAGCAAAAGCCGGATATGAATTTATTGGGGCAGAGGTACGTGTTGTCAATGAATTTGGTGAAGATGTAGCCCAGGATGGAAAAGAAATTGGGGAAGTTATTGTCCGTAGTAACACAGTAATGGAAGGCTATTTAAATAATAAAGAGGGTACAGACGAAGTCATTCGCAATGGATATTATCATACAGGTGATATGGCGATAATAGACGCAAATGGAAATATTGAGATCGCAGACCGTAAAAAAGACATTATTATTAGTGGTGGGGAAAACATCTCATCGATCGAGGTTGAAAGCGCATTATACGATCATCCTTCTGTTTTAGAGGTTGCGGTCATTTCGATTCCGCATGAGAAATGGGGGGAGACACCTCAGGCGATCGTAGTTAAACGTGAGGGACATGATGTAACAGAGGAGGAGCTAATTGCATTCTCACGTAGCCGTCTCGCACATTTTAAAGCACCAACAAAGATAGTTTTTAAAACCGAGTTACCGAAAACAGCTTCTGGAAAAATTCAAAAAGTACACCTTCGTAAAGAATATTGGCAGCAAAAAGAAAAATTTATTAACTAAAAAGGAATGGCCCCATTTTCTCAATTGGAAAATGGGGTCTTCATTTATAACAAAGCTTATATAAATTTAGGTTCTACATTTTCTATTTTCAGCCAATAAGTGAAAGAAAAAGGCAAGCTACAATGTGCTTACCTTTTTAAACATCAATGAGAATTGAACCATACGAATTGAATATCCTTTCTACGCAAGAGCTCGGATTCGTAACAAATACTGAAATCTAGAAATTAGTCTTCTCATGAATAGTGAAAGTTTAACGAACGTATAAAACAACTCTGGGAATAAGCGAATTAGAATATTCAATGTATATCCCTCCACATTGATTTTTTGTGAAAGTAAAACATTCACAGGATTATTGTTTACTAATCGTTAAATATTAATGTGTACAAGGTATGTTTTTAAGTGTACGCTGGAAAGATAGAATAGTACATAACTCGTTTGGGGAGGAAAAAATTTTGGAAAAGGTAAAAGTCGGAGAAGTTTTTTCAATCAGTGATGAAACTGGTGAAGAGCAAAATGTAGAGGTACTTGGTGTCGTAACGATTGAAGGGACTGAATATGCAGCTGTTAGTTTTCTTGAGGATTTAGAAGAGGATACTGAGGACGATATCGATATTTTCTTTCTAAAGATTGATGAAGAAGGAGATTTTTCAGCTATTGAAAGTGATGAAGAATTTGACAAAGTGTCCGCTGCCTTTGACGAAATCTTTGATGAGGAATTAGACGAAGAATAAAACCAGTTGGACCCCATTTACGTTTGGGGTTCTTTTTTTACTCTTCGTTCCATTCTTCGATAATCTCTTTTACCTTCTTTTTATCAATAATATTTATGGCATAATAGGTGATGTCTTGACTTTTCATTTTCCTTACTGGATGATGAGAAACTCCATAGATATCTCCTAGGACTAAAACATCTACCATTGTAAATCCTATTAAAATAATCATCGGCTTTCTGTTTCCAGTCCATGTACCTTTTGTTCCAAGTACCACTGGAAGCGGGGTTGTTTTATTGCTTATATACTCGTATACCCAGTCTTGTTCCGTAATTGTTTTATACATTTATCCAACTCCACATCCATAATGCATTCTTAAGATTCAACAAAAAAATGCAATTCTATTCAAAAATAAACAAAATTCATATAAAATAAACGTTATATCCTAATATAATTTTCACTAATGTTAACACCAGCCTGAATTATACTTATGTTTTGATATGAAAATCACATATTAAAGAGGAGGAAATATTATGAAAAAAGCATTATTAAATGTAGATTATACAAATGATTTTGTTGCAAGTGATGGAGCATTGACTTGTGGGGAACCAGGCCAAGAAATTGAAAAAGAAATTGTTCGCATCACTGAGGAGTTTATCTCAGATGGGGATTTTGTTGTATTTGCTATCGACCTGCATAAAGAAGGCGATGAACTACATCCTGAAACTAATTTATTCCCACCTCATAATATAGAAGATACATCAGGAAGATTGCTTTATGGGGATTTACAAAGAGTGTTCAATGAACAACAAGCAAATTCGAACGTATATTGGATGGATAAAACAAGATATTCTGCATTTGCTGGCACAGATCTCGAGATTAAGTTACGTGAACGTGGAATTACCGAAGTTCATATAGTTGGTGTTTGTACCGATATTTGTGTCCTTCATACTGCTGTTGATGCATATAACCGTGGATTTAAAATTGTCATCCACAGTTCAGCAGTAGCAAGCTTTAACCAAGCTGGTCATGAGTGGGCACTTGGACATTTCAAAGATTCAATCGGCGCAGAAGTTCGTTAATGACACATCGCGCGTTATTTATTGGAGGTAATTTTGAATGAATAAACATTATAACGATGACAGCATTGCACTACATACAGATTTATATCAAATAAACATGGCAGAGATTTATTGGCGCGAAGGCTTACATAATAGAAGAGCTGTGTTTGAGTTGAATTTTAGAAAACTACCATTTGGTAATGGGTATGCGGTTTATGCAGGACTTGAGAGGGTTATCCACTTTCTTGAAAACTTTTCATTTAGTGAAACGGATATTGAGTATTTAAGGGATGAAGGATACAAGGAAGACTTTCTAGATTACCTTAAAGATCTTAGATTTACTGGAACCCTTCGATCAATGAAGGAAGGTGAAGTCGTTTTTGCAAATGAACCTCTGCTTCGTATTGAGGGACCAATTTGTGAGGTCGTCTTACTAGAAACTCCAATTTTAAATATTATCAATTACCAAACCCTAATTGCGACTAAGGCCTCCCGTATTAAGCAAGTCGTTGGAGACCAGACCGCTATGGAATTCGGTACAAGACGTGCACAAGAAATGGATGCGGCGATTTGGGGAACGCGGGCTGCTTACATTGCTGGATTTGATTCAACCTCAAATGTTCGGGCTGGCAAATTATTTGATATTCCGATTTCTGGAACACATGCTCATTCGTTAGTGCAAGCCTATCGGGACGAGTATCAAGCGTTTAAACATTATGCAAAAACCCACAAAGATTGCGTGTTTCTCGTGGATACATATGATACATTGAAATCTGGTGTTCCAAATGCAATTAAAGTTGCGAAGGAAGAAGGAGACAAGATTAATTTCATTGGAATTCGCTTAGATAGTGGTGACCTGTCCTATTTATCGAAAGAAGCGCGAAAAATGCTTGACGAAGCAGGTTTTAAAGACGCCAAAATAGTAGCCTCGAATGATCTTGATGAACATACGATTATTAACTTAAAATCCCAAGGGGCGAAAATTGACTCATGGGGTATCGGAACAAAACTGATTACTGCCTATGACCAACCGGCATTAGGTGCGGTCTATAAACTTGTGTCAGTTGAAGATAAAAATGGGGATATGGTAGACACTATAAAAATAAGTGGTAATCCTGAAAAGGTTTCGACACCTGGATTAAAGCGCGTGTATAGAATAATCAATAAGAACAGTCTAAAATCTGAAGGTGACTATATTACACTTGAGCACGAAGACCCACAAAATGAAAAACGAATAAAAATGTTTCACCCGGTTCATACATTTATTAGTAAATTTGTTACGAATTTTGAAGCAAGAGAATTGCAGCATACGATTTTTGATAATGGAAAGCTTGTGTATGAGGTTCCGACTTTACAGGAAATTCGCACGTATTTAAATGAAAATCTAGAACTACTCTGGGATGAGTACAAGCGTACTACGATGCCAGAGGAATACCCAGTCGACTTAAGCCAGGAATGCTGGAATAATAAAATGAACCGGATTGAAGAAGTAAAGGAAAATATCGAAGAAATGATTAGTAAGATCAACATTTAAACAGTTTATTGCGATACAAACCATTAACATTATTCAGTAGAA